>JADLCY010000006.1 GCA_020846935.1 Gemmatimonadaceae bacterium | reverse complement strand
CTCGGGCATCGTCCAAGCGAACGGCCAGAGACCTCACGACGCCTTCGCTCCCACTCCGCGTCGCTGACCCGCGTGATGGTCCGTCGCAACGTCGACCAAAAGAGGCTTTTCCTACACCCTGAACGTTGCGGTTCAGCGGCGGACCGCCAAGCGGGCCGTCCGCTGCAAACGATTGTTCGGCAGCTCTCTCCTGCGACTCTAATAGGGGTCTTCGGGGATTCGTGTGGGTGATTTCGAGGGATTTCGCTGCGCGGAAGGGGCGGGAGCCTGAAGGTCAGGATCTTGAGGTGGAGATAGTCCTCGTCCCGGGGGCCGTACGCGCGGCGTTGGATCGCGCGACTCTTGTTGTTGAGCCCTTCGACGAACCCGAGGGAGACCTTGTTCTCTGGCCGGCAGTACATCGCGATCCCGTCCCAGTGCCGGTCGATCACGGCCGCGAAGTCCTCAAAGGGCTGCAGCCGCTGCCACTTGAGTGAGGCGCGCCACTGCTCGAAGAACCGGCGAGCCCAGGCCTCCCGCCGATAGGTCCACAACTGCCCGAATTGCTCCTTCAGCACGTAGGCAGTATTCAGTCGCTTGTTCGCCGCGAGCAGCGTCTTGAGCCGCTGCCGTTGCTCGGGCGAGAGATTTGCCCGACGCGACAGCAACACGTACTTCTGCCCCTTGATGTACGTCCGGTCTGCACGGTTCGTCAGGCGCTTGTACTCTGCCTTCCGCACCTTGTCCATCGCCTCGTTCAAATGGCGCAGCACGTGGAACTTGTCATGGAGGATCGTAGCCTGGGGGGTATGCACGCTGGTCGCTTTGCGGAAGGCTTTCCACATATCCATCACGGCCAGCCGGATGCCCTCGCTGCGTTGGGTCCCGAGAAAGGCATAGAACATGGCCAAGCTCTCTTCCGATCGGTCGATGCCACCAAACCAGATCGGGAGCTCCCGTTCCAGATCGCTGACGACAATCCGATAGACGTGCCCTTTGCGAATTGCGATCTCGTCGACACCGATGATCCCTGGCCGCGGCCGGGGGGCGCGCTGGAGTTGCTCGTACATGTAGAGCTTGTCCATCTCCTTCACGGCGTGCCAGTCGAGGCGCAGATCCTCGGCCACTTCCTTAATCGACGCGCTCCGGCACTGCTTCCCGACGTACAGGGCGAAGCGTCTCGTGTAGTGCGGATTCGCCGCCAGCCAGTCGAGCCGCTCCTGCTTCATACCGCCACAGCGCCGGCAGGCGACGCGCCGCAGATCGACCTCGAGATAGATCCGGAGGTCGCCACACGGCAGATCGCGTACGCGGCGGATCTTCCGATCGTACCAGGTGCGGTGTGCGTGGCCCACGTGGCGCAGATCGTTTTTTGGGGTTCTTCACGGATTTCCGGGGAACGCCGCGCGACTCTTGAGGAAGAAGTAGGCATCATAGCGGAAGCCGTACGCCATGCGTTTGATGACCTTGATCTTGTTGTTCATCCCTTCGAGGAGCCCGGTGTGCAAGGGATAGCGGCAGTGCGCGAGAATGCCGGGCAGCTTGGGTTTGAGTTTCCGGGCGAACGCGATCAACGCGGGAATGCGACTGCGCACGGCCCAGCCGTACCAGTCGCGCCACGCCCGCTGCGCGGCTCCAGGGTAGCGGTAGGCCCACAACGCCTTGAGGGCGTCCTTGAGCACGTACACGACCCAGAGCCGCCGATTCGCGGCGAGCAGATCCTGCAACCGGATGCGGTCCTCGCGCCCGAGGGTGCGCCGGTTCCGCAGCAGCAGCCAGCGCGCCCCTTTGATCACGCGGCGGCGCGCCCGCGTCGCGCCCGGCCCGGCGGCGCGGGCGATCCGATTCGTCTCGTCCACGCGAAGGCGATCGATGACTTCGCGCCCGCACTTCGCCACGACGTGGAAGAGGTCGTACACGATCTGACTCTGCGGACAGTGCGCGCGCGTTTCCGCTTCGAAGGCCTCGCTCATGTCCATCGCGGCCACCTCCCACTGGGCGCAGCCGATCGGGCCCAGCAACTCGAAGAAGGGCCGCGGCATCATACAATCCCGCGAGCCCATGGTCGCGCCATCGGCGGCGCGAGTGTCTCACCATCGCGGGCGTCAGGCGCACCTGCTCAGCGACGACTTGATTCGCCAAACCGTCGGCAGACAAGAGGATCACTCGGGCGCGCCGAACCAAGCCAGCCGGCAACGACCGCGACTGCGCGAGCGATCGCAACTGCGCGCGCTCGGTCTCTGACAGCGTCAGCGGGAATGCGACACGACCACGTGGCATAGAAGTCTCGGGAAGGTATCCCCGAAACCGTCGCATTTCTAATGCCAGTAACTAATGGGACAGCACACTAGCCTTGGGACAGACCCCCGCCGCCCAGGCCAGGTCCTTACATCATCTTCAAGGCCTGGGCGCCGTGCCAGACCTGTCAAGGCCCGGCAAGTGCAACGTGTGGTTAGGCCGCTGGCTTCGCGCCCCCAAGTACGCGTGGCATTCAGTGGGCCAAGAACCGGGAGACACTCATCGTGACTTCTACGTTGCCACGCTCCGCAGTTGGATGCCATTGACGTATCCGCGCTTCAAGCCCCACGCCCAATTGCCGAGTGATGACGACGCGCAACCCGCCGCCGAATGATGCAACGCCGCTCACGGGTTCCCTCGTACCCGCTCGCGTTAGGAAGCTCATGGCTCCCACTCCGATGCCAACGTACGGCCGGACGGGTCCGATCGGGACCTGGGCCTGCGCTTGGGCTTCAAAGATCCCAAGCTGCGTACGCCCAGTCTCGAACTGCTCCTGAATCGCAGCATATGTTGCCCTGCCACCAA
Source organism: Gemmatimonadaceae bacterium (assembly GCA_020846935.1). NCBI lineage: Bacteria > Pseudomonadati > Gemmatimonadota > Gemmatimonadia > Gemmatimonadales > Gemmatimonadaceae > Gemmatimonadaceae bacterium. The sequence continues at coordinate 302,921 of JADLCY010000006.1, read as the reverse complement.
CTAGCAACCAGCGACCTCCGACGGGGGCCATCGCTTCAAGTCCAGCCAAGCCGGCTCGCCCGGTGCCGTTGGCGTCAAACCCCATTCTTCCGCCCAGCAAGGACAAAGCGCCGAACGGACTTGACCTCCCCGTAACTTGGGCCATCGCCCCTAGTGGAACGAGCAGCGCAATGAGGCTCACTCCTACGCGTTGTACGGCCAGCTTGATCGACACGTTGCCCTCCTCGGAAACACTGTTGTCGCTTTCGGGAGCCGTGTCGTTCGCGCTGAACGACACAATTTGTCGGCTTCTTAGACCTTGAAGACTATCGCGCCCGAAGCGTAGCGCGACCGTTGAAGGTGTTGCCTTCGCGATAGATGATGTGGGTGTTGTCTGGGGGGTGCGTCCCGCAATCAGTTGAAATTCAGGTGAGTGCCTCGTGATGCCGCTCATGCCGCGGCGTGGGTGTCGGGAAGGCTGAGGCGCAGCGCGCGGATCAGCCAGGGCAGATGCTTCATCCCTTTGACGCAGCGGAATTGCCCTTCGTGCTGCAGCAGACTGGCGGCACACCAGCGGCGTCGCTGATCGCTCGAGCGCCAGCGTGACACGCGACGCGTCCGCGCTTCGACGCGGGCCATCACGCTCTCGATCAGGTTCGTCGTCTTGAAGCTCGTCCCCAGCTCGGGAAACACGCCCAGGCGATGCAAGGTCAGCGTCTCTTCCACGCCTTCCAGCAAGCTTTCCGCGGCGGACTCGTTGCGCAGGCGGAGCTCCCGAGCCAGCCGCTGCAGCGCGCGTTTGGCGTCGGCGTAGCTCGCGTGCGCATACGCCGCCTGCAGCTTCCGGCGCCACCCCACCTGCTGGGCCTTGGGCAGGTAGCTTACCACGTTCTCCCGCTTGTGCCACTGGCACCGCTGCACGGGCACGTCCCCGAACACCTCGTGCACCGCCGCCCGGAGCCCCTTCGCGCCGTCCAACACGACCAGCAGCCCCTTCGGCGCGCGAAACCCGCGTTCGACCAGCTGCTGGAGAAAGGCGGCGCACACGCGCTTGTTCTCCGTCGCCGTCTGCACCAGGCCCAGAATCCGTTTCTCCCCGGTGGTGGTGACGCCTAACGCGATCACCATCTGGTCGCCGGCGAAGTGCTCGCCGTCGAGTGTACGGAATCACCCAGTCTTACGCACTAGAATCCCGGAAATCCCCGAAGAACCTTTTTTTGCGCGCCGAGTGAGGCGGACGAGGCGCGCTTGGGGCTCACCGAAGATCCCCACCACGGTCCGACTGGGCGTGCAGCCAGGGAACCGATAGGTATCCCGGAGCTCGCGTCGCGGAAGGCGTCGAGAAGGCATGCACGAACTTCTACCCTCCCGTCCACGGCTTCAAGACGTCATTTCTCCAATGAAGGTGGGCCGCTGCCAAACACAGAAAACGTCGGGATCCACCCCACTCATTTCCCCGAAGACCCTCTAATAGTACTGCCCTCCGTTGCCGCCGGTGTGAATGAACAGCGCCGGCCCGCCCGCGAGCGCACCGTGCTCGGCATAACTCAGCAGAGCCGCGGCCGCTTTACCGGTGTAGACGGGGTCGAGCAGGATTCCCTCCATACGCGCGAACAGGTGCGCCGCCGACTCCCCTTCGGCCGACACCTGGGCGTAGCCGGGCCCGACGAACTGGTCATCAACAACGATCCGAGCGACGTCGACGGTGATGCCGAGGAGCTGAGCCGTTGCTGCTGCTAACTCGCCCACCAGTCGCGACTGATCGTTCGACGGCCTCGCGGCGCTCACGCCAATGATCTCCGTTGGATACTCCACGATTTGACGCCCGACAAGCAAGCCGGCTTGCGTTCCGGCCGAGCTGGTCGAGTGGATCACTCGCGCAAACCAAATGTCGGTTCGCTCTGAAAAGGCACGAATCTCGTCCATGACGCTCACGTAGCTCAGCGCGCCGATCGCGTCGCTTCCACCAGGATGCAGGACATAAACGGTGTTGCCCTGTTTGTTCAACGTGGCAACAAGCTCGTCCTGGCGCCCCGCGAGCGCCTCGCTGTCGCCGCCGTAATGAAGGCATGTGCCCCACTCCGCGAAAAGCGACTGACTCATTCGATTCTGCTCAGCCTCCACACCGGGAAGCACCACATGGAGCTCAAGCCCGCAGACAGATGCCGCCGCTGCCGCGTTGCGGCTGAAGCTCGTTGCCTTGATGGTCACCAAAGCGTTCGCGCCCTGCGTGATCGCATTGCCAAACAGGAAGTCGACCTTGCGCGACTTGTTCCCACCGATACCAAAGCCAGTGAGATCGTCTCTCAGGATGTAGATGTCAGCCCCTAGGGCAGCCGACACGCGAGGCAACCTGTGGATGACGAGCGGTGCCTGAATAAGGCCAGCCGTCCGGTGCTCCGTCAGTAGCGCTGGAATCGATTGACGCAACATGATGTCTCCCAGTCTGCCGAACTCTCTATTGGGCGGCGGAGGGGAGCGCCATCGGAGTCATGATAGCACGCACTGCCACCCCCTCTTGCGTCGTCGGTCGGAACATGCGGCCGAGGCTCCCACGCCGCGAGCCGCAAATCCGGACACGACGCCTGCCTCGTGCAGCATCCAGCACGCGACAATCCAGAGCCTCTCCGTCGCCTTAACCCAGCCAGCTCCGCCACTTGCCCAGGCTCATCACCGCGCCCCCACCCGAATATTGCCGCACGTCGTGCCGCGATGTCTGCCACGCGGCCGCGCGTATCAAGACAACCGCCCCTCGCAGCAATATCCGGACAACACACCCGGCAGCCCGCGCACAAATACCCGGGGAGCCTCAGTCGTCGATCCGCCTATCCGCGATGCGACCCAGGTCGTCCAGTCCCATGAGAATCTCGCGCGGCTTGGACCCGTTCGCCGGCCCGAGCACGCCGGCAGCGTGGAGTTGGTCGATGATTCGCGCGGCACGGCCGTAGCCGACGCCGAGCCGCCGCTGCAGGAGCGAGGTGGAACCCAGCTGGTGCTGGATGCACGTCTCCGCCGCCTTCAGGAACAGGGGGTCGCGCTTTTCGTTCGACAGCTCCGCGCCTTCCTCGGCATCGTCCTCCCGATCCAGGGCCTCGAGCGCCTTCATCTCGGCGATGATGTCCGGCGCGATCAGCTCCGCGTCCGGCATGCCCTTCGACGCCAGCGCGGCCTGACGCGCCTCCTTCCGTGCCTGGAACCATTGCACGAGTCGCTCGGTGTCTTCGCCGGGGATGTACGCGCCCTGCAGGCGCTGCGGCTCGGACTTGCCGGGCGGAATGAACAGCATGTCGCCGTTCCCGAGCAGCGACTCCGCACCCATGCCATCGATGATCGTGCGACTGTCGATCTGCGAGGCAACTCGGAACGCGATCCGGCTCGGGAAGTTGGCCTTGATGAGGCCCGTGATGACGTTCACCGACGGACGCTGGGTGGCGAGGATGATGTGGATCCCGATCGCGCGTGCCTTCTGGGCGAGCATGGCAAGCGGCGTCTCGACTTCGCCCTGCACCGTCATCATGAGGTCCGCCAGCTCGTCGATGACCAGCACGACGTACGGAATCAACCCGTCGGTGTATTCGCGACGCTCGAACGCGACGTCGGCGCTCCGCCGGTGCTGGAGCGGGCTGCCGTCTTCGACCCGCTTGTTGAACTCCTGGATGTTCCGGGAGCCATTCGCCGCGAGGAGTTCATAGCGACGCTGCATCTCCTGCACGGCCCATTTGAGCACGTACGCCGCATCGCGGTTGTCGGTGATGACCTTGTGCAGCAGATGCGGCAGCGCGTTGTACACCGACAGCTCGACCATCTTGGGGTCGACCATCAGGAACTTGAGCGTCTCGGGCGTGTGACGGTACACGAGGCTCGTGATGATCGTGTTCACGCACACCGACTTGCCTGATCCCGTCGCGCCAGCGATCAGCAGGTGCGGCATCTTCGCCAGGTCCGCGACGACGGCGTGCCCCTCGAGATCCTTGCCCAGCGCGATCGGGAGCGCCATGCGCGCGCTCCGGAACTGCGGCGCGTCGATCAGCTCGCGAAATGCGACCAGCTGCGGCGTCGGATTCGGCACCTCGACGCCCACCGCTCCGCGACCGGGAATCGGCGCAACGACCCGGATGCTCGGCGAGCGCATCGCCAGCGCGAGGTCGTTGGCCAGGTTGGCAAACTGCCGCACCTTCACCCCGGGCGCGGGCTCCACCTCGAACTGCGTCACGACCGGGCCCGTCGTGCGACCGACAAGCGTGCCGTCCACTTTGAAGGTCCGCAGCGCGTCCATGAGCTTCTGCCCCATCGCATCGAGCTCCCGTCGACCCAGCTCGTGCTCCTCGGCGGGCGGGGGTGTGAGCAACTCCGACGACGGCACGACGTGCTCCAGCGCGTGCTCGTCCGGAACCGGCGGCGGACCTGTTGGCGTCGCCGCCACGCCCGCGCTCGACGGAGGTCCGTCGGCGTCGCTCATCGGCGCGTCCTTTTCGCGCGCCCGGCGCTCGCGCTTCTTGCGCTGGAGCGCGAGATCGTCCTTCTGTTCCTCGTTTGCCGAGGCCGATGGCGCATTCGCCGCGGTGGCGGTCGCTACGAACCCCTCGACGGCCGGCATCTCTTCGGGTGGCGGTGCGAGGATCGACGCCAGCGTCGGCTGCACGCTCCTCACCCTGGCGGCGCCGGACCCGATGATCATCCGCACGGGATTCCAGCGCAGCGTCCACGCCATCAACGCGCTGGCCAGGAGCAGCCACACGATCCACGCGCCGGCGGTTCCAAATGCGCGCTGCGTGTAGGTCGCCGCGAACCCGCCCCAGAGGCCCGCCCATGCACCCGGCTCCCTCGCGGCAACGCTGGCCATGCCGATGAAGATCGGCAGCAGGACTGCCGAGCCACCGATGAACGTGAGCCACCGCCGTCCTTCGATGGGCCGAGCGTCGCGCATGAGGCGCAAGCCGTGAGCCAGGGGGAGGAGCGTCACGAGCCAGGCGGCTGGCGCCCCGAGGAGCGACTGCAGCGTCCACTTGAGGCACCCGCCCACCGGACCAAAGACACCGCGCGCGCCCGCACAGCTCGTGTAGGGGTCGAGGCGCTGGAAGGCGAGGGCCCCGGCCAGGAACACCGCCAGCAGGATGAAGGCGATCCCGGCGATCTCGCGACGCACGCCGGCGTTCATCGGCGTCTCAGCGTCCGCGGTCGGTGCCGAGGCGCGTGATCTGACGCTCGGCGTACACGGGCACGACAGGGTGGGCGTCGACTGTCGCGCAGACGGCGAGATCCTCCCCGTACCCGCCCTCGGCGAGCGCGCGACCATGGGTCGCCACATGGAACATCTTCGGAAGGTCGGCGCCGTACTTCTTTTCCAGCGTCAACGCGGCGCGGGCCGCGTCATTCAGCGTCGCGGACGCCAGGCGTCGACCGAGCGAGCGGACGAAGCGGCCGGCACACACCGTGTCTTCGAGGGAGAACTGCCGATCGGATCCGGCGCAGACGAACGCCAGGTCCACGCGCTCGCGCGCCGCGGCGCGTACCATGGCCGCCACCGCTGAAAAGTTCACGAACGCGCCGACCAGGACTTCGCGGGCGCCTTGCACGGCCAACAGGGCGTTCGTGCCGTTGCTCGTGGTGTAGAGCAGCGTCTTTCCCTCCACCGCCTCGCGCGTGAACTCGCGCGGCGAGTTGCCAAGGTCGAACCCCTCGATGCGCGCGTTCTTCCGCTCGCCGGCCAGGATCACCTCGCTGCGTTCGAACGCCCTGGAACGCGTCACCACGTCGTCCGCGCTCTCCAGCGGTATGACCGCTCGCGCCCCGTGCGACAGCGCAGTGGCGATGGTCGTCGACGCGCGCAGCACATCGATGACCACGACCACGCGTCCATGCCACTCCGCCGGCGGGAGCACCGCCGGACCGAACATCACCTCGACCCGCACGGCTAGGACGGCTCCTTCAACAGGCCGGGAAGTTCCCGTTCGAGAAACTTGGTGTCGAAGTGGCCGGCGCGGAACTCCGGGTGCTCCATCACACGCGCCAGGAAGCCCGACGTCGTCGTGACGCCCTCGATGATGAAGCTCTCGAGTGCCATGTGCATGCGTCGCAGCGCCTCCTCGCGATCGCCGCCCTGCACAATCAGCTTGGCCAGCAACGAGTCATAAAACGGCGGCACCGTGTACCCCGCGTACACATGGGTATCGAGGCGGACGCCCGGGCCACCGGGCGGATGAAACACATCGATGCGGCCCGGCGAGGGCTGGAAGCCCCGCGACGGGTCTTCGGCATTGATGCGGCATTCGATCACGTGGCCCCGTAGCTCCGGCGTGGCGCGCGCGGTGAGCGGCTCACCGGCCGCGACCCTGATCTGCTCCTTGACCAGGTCGACGCCCGTCAGTTGCTCGGTGACCGGGTGCTCCACCTGAATGCGGGTGTTCATCTCCATGAAGTAGAACGACCCGTCCTCATCGAGCAGCATCTCGATCGTGCCGGCTCCCACATAATCGATGGCACGTGCACCACGCACCGCCGCTTCGCCCATGGCCGCCCGCAGTTCGGGGGTCATTGCCGGGCTCGGCGCCTCTTCGATCAGCTTCTGGTGCCGCCGCTGGATCGAACAGTCACGTTCGCCCAGGTGAATCACGTTGCCGTGCGTGTCGCCGAGGATCTGGAACTCGATGTGGCGGGGCTTGGTGAGATACTTCTCGACGTACACGTCACCGTTGCCAAAGGCCGACAGCGCCTCGGAGCGCGCCAGCGAAAACGCACGCAGGAACTCTTCCGCCTCTCGCGCCACCCGCATGCCTTTGCCGCCACCACCAGCGGCCGCCTTGATGATCACCGGGAAGCCAATCTCCTTGGCAAACTCCAGTGCCGCCTCGGGGTCGTCGACCGGACCCGGTGTGCCGGGGACGATCGGAACGCCGACACCGGTCATGGTCTTCCGCGCTTCCGCCTTGTCGCCCATCGTCCGGATCTGCTGCGCGGTCGGGCCGATGAACGTGATGTTCGACGCGACGCACGTCTCGGCGAACTCCGCATTTTCGGCGAGGAATCCATAGCCCGGGTGAATCGCATCCGCTCCCGTGATCTCGGCGGCGGCGATCAATCGCGGAATCCGCAGATACGACTCGCGCGCCGGCGCCGGACCGATACAGACGTCGTCGTCGGCAAAGCGCACGTGCAGCGACTCCCGATCGGCCTCCGAATACACGGCCACCGTCTGGATACCGAGCTCGCGGCAGGCGCGAATGACGCGAAGCGCGATTTCCCCGCGGTTGGCGACCAGGACTTTCTTGAACATGTCGATGAAGGACGGGTGCCGCTTACACGGGGTCGTCGGTCTCGAAGTCCCTCCACGAGTTGTCGCTGGAGCCAGCAACCCCCTGCACTCGCAGCGCGAACTCGTTGGGATTCGTCGCGAAGAATAACGCGCTTTCGTACGAGATCACGCCCTTCGAGTACCACGCCATCAGCGACTGGTCGAAACTCTGCATACCGTATTGCACCGTCCCCTCGCGAATCAGGTCCGGAATATTGAGCGTCTTGCTCAGGTCACGGATCTGCTCTCGCACCGCCGCGGTGTTGACAAGCACCTCTGCGGCCGGGATACGGCCCGGTCGGTCCGAGCGCGGTACGAGGCGCAGCGAGACGACCGCGGCCAGAGCGCTCGACAGGGCAAAGCGCACCTCGTTCTGCTGGTGCGGCGGGTAGAAAGACAGGATGCGATTCACCGTCTGCGTCGCGTCCGTCGTGTGCAGCGTGCTGAAGACCAGGTGTCCCGTGTCGGCGGCCTTGAGCGCCGTGTCGAGCGTGTCCAGGTCGCGGATTTCGCCGATGAGGATGACGTCCGGGTCCTGCCGCAGCACGCGGCGCAGCGCCTGACCGAACGAGCCCGTGTCCGTGCCGACCTCGCGCTGGTTGATGTGGCACTTCACGTCGCGGTGCAGGAACTCGATCGGGTCCTCGATCGTGATGATGTTGGCGTAGCGCCGCTCGTTCATCGTCTGCAGCATCGACGCCAGCGCCGTGGACTTGCCCGATCCGGTCACGCCGGTCACCAGCACCAGTCCGCGCGGCAGGAGCGCGATTTCCTCGACGATCGGCGGCAGGTTCAGCTCGCTGATCGACTTGGCCTGGTGCGGCACCGTCCGGATCGCGAAGGCGATCGTGCCGCGTTGCTGATAGGCGTTCACTCGAAAGCGTCCGATGCCGGGAACACCGGTGGCGAAATCCGCCTCGCGGAACTCGGCGAATTCCTTCACCTGCTTGGGCGACATCAGCTCCTTCGCCAGCACGCTGAGGTCTTCGGGCCGCAGCGCCGGCAGGGGAAGCGGCGACAGGTCGCCATTGATGCGCAGCGTTGGCGGGCGTCCGACCTTGAGGTGAAGGTCCGACGCGCTCACCTGCACCATCTGCTGCAGGATCGCCTTGAGGTTGAACGGAGCGCGCGGCGCGGCGCCAGCGGCCGTGGCGGTAGTGTCGGTGGCGTGGGGTGTGCTACCCATTCGGATCGACGCGGAAGAGGACCTGGCCGTATTCGACCGGGTGCGCATCCTGGACGGCGACTTCCCTGACCACCCCCGAAATCTCGGCCTCGATCTCGTTCATGATCTTCATCGCCTCGATGATGCAGAGCACCTGTCCCTTGGTGACGCGCGAACCCACCGCTGCGTAAGGTTTGGCCCCCGGTTCCGGGGCGCCGTAGAACGTTCCCACCATGGGCGACTTCACTTCCAGCAGGGACGACTTGACCGGTTCCGCCCGGCCCGCGGCCTCGGGCTCCGGAATCGCCGACACCCCTTCGGTAGGGGTCGGTCGCGCCACCGGAGCGGCGGCCATCATGGGCGGCAGGGCAACCTGCGCCGGGATCTGCACCGCCCCGCGCTGCTGAGGGCTCTTCGAGATCCGGATCTTCATGCCCTTGTCGGACGAGATCTCCACCGAATCCACGGAAGATCCGTCCAGCATCTCGATGAGCTTCTTGACGTAGCGAAGGTCGATCATGGTTCGCAGTGAGAGGTCAACCGGTCATGCGCCGAGCGCGAGGAGCTCCCGCGGGAACTCCGTGAGCAACTCCGCCCCGGTCGCCGTGACGTGGACATCGTCTTCCAGCCGCACCCCGCCCCAACCCGGAACATACACCCCCGGCTCGATAGTAACGACAGCCCCATCCGGCAACGAGCCCTCCGCCAGTCGCGACAACCTTGGCGCCTCGTGGACCTCGAGCCCGAGTCCGTGACCGAGCCCATGTCCGAACAGGGCGCCGAATCCGCGCGCCTCCAGCACCTCGCGCGCGAGCGCATCTCCCGCCTTCCCGGTGACACCGGCGCGAATGCCGCCAACCGCCTTCGCATGCGCCTCGCGCACCGCGTCATGTACGTCGCGTTGCCGCTCGGACGCCGCGCCGATGGTAAAGGTCCTGGTGACGTCGGAGCAATAGCCGCCGGCCGTCGCACCAAAATCGATGAGGAGGAAATCCCCGACAGCGATCGCGCGCCGAGATGCCCGCGCGTGCGGCAACGCTGCGCGGTCGCCCGCGGCCACGATCGGCGGAAAGGGGTGTGCTTCACTCCCGCCAGCGCGCAACTCGTACTCGAGGATCCCGCAGACCTCCAGCTCGGTGAGACCGGGGCGCACTCTCGCGATCGTGCGGCGCAGGGCGTCGGTTGCCACGCGCCCGGCCTCGCGAATGCAGCGCACCTCATCGGCATCCTTCACGGCTCGCAGGGCCTCGACCAGGTCCTCTGTTGGGCGCCAATGCCAGCGATCGCCCTGCTCCAGGCACCGCTGGAAATCCCGATGCGTGAGATGGGCAGACTCGAAGGCGATGCTGCGGATCGTCGAGTCGGCGCTCAGCGCCTCCCACAGCCCCTTCCACAGTGAGGCGGATTCAATGCGCACTCGCACCCAGTCGGGGCACTCGTCGGCTACCTGCGTCTCGTAGCGAAAGTCCGTGAGCAGGACGACGTCACGCTGCGAAATCAGGACGAGCGCGTTCGAGCCCGTGAACCCCGTGAGGTAGCGCGCGTTGGGAAGGCTCGAGACGAGCACCGCGTCCCCGTGTAGCTCCAGCAGGCGCTCCCGCAGCGCGCTGACGCGCTCGAGGTGGCGCGCCCTCATTGGGCGCGGAGCGACGCGACGAGTCCGTGGAGGGCGAGTTCGTAGCCGTGCGCGCCAAAGCCGCAGATCACCGCGCGCGCCTCGGGCGCCAGCATCGAGTGCCGCCGTTCCGGTTCGCGCGCATACACGTTGGTGAGGTGCACCTCGACGAACGGCAGGGCGATGGACGAAAAGGCGTCCCGGATCGCGAGGCTCGAGTGCGAATAGGCACCGGCATTGATGATGGCACCGTCCGCCATGCCGCGCAGCGCGTGGATCGCGCTCACCAGTTCGCCCTCGCCATTGTGCTGGCAGCACATGACCTCAACATCGAGGCCCTCGCCGACCCGGCGCAGTCGCGCCTCGATGTCTGCGAGGGTGTCGGTGCCGTAGATGGCGGGTTCTCTGGTGCCGAGAAGATTGAGGTTGGGGCCGTTGAGAACGGCGATCTTCACTTCTTCCTGAGTCCTTCGAGCCAGGCCGTGAACTGCTCGATGTCCGCGTGGGACTCGACCTCATCCGACGACGGCGCATCCGCTCCGCCGGAGGTCGCATCACTGTACCCTTCGGACGTCACGGCGCCCGTCGGGTGCGCCTGAACATCGTGGAAAAGCCGTCCCAGCGAAAGTTCCCCCTCAGCGTCGACCGAAGCGGACGCCTCGATCCCGAACGCGGACGCGAGCGTGGCGGCGGCCTGCGCATCGGCGGACGACACGGTGCGAGACGCGAACACCGACGCAAGGGAGCTGGGCTCATCCGGACGCGTGAGTGCCTCATCGCGCGACGCCACCCCACCGAGCGCGGCCCGACCGCCTTCGTCGGCATCGGCGTTAGGCGCGTCCACGCGGTCCCGGCGGCGCGGGCGCGTGGCAAACCGCGCGAAGAACGCCCGCACGGATCCCGCCGGTGAGATCGTGGACTCGACAACCTGCGACTCGCCGCCGCGTTCGAGCGATGCGACGCGACGCTGCAGCGCGATGTCCTCCGGCGACTGGCGCAGCAACTGGCGGTAGATCGCGAGGCCTTCTTCAGTGAACCCCTGCTGCAGGTACAGCTCCGCCATTGTCTCGGTGACGAACGGTGCGGGCGGCGCCTCGGGAATCGCGTCGTTGAAGATCGGCGTCCGGCCCAGCATCGGATCGGACACCAACTCGTCCGCCGGCTCGCTCGCAGGCGCAAGCTGTTCCGGTGCGAGCGCCGCGTCCCAGGCCGAACCCGTGGCAGAATCCTCCGTCCACGCCATCGGCGTCTCCGGATCGTCGACGCTCGACGCCTCATCCGGGGCCGCGTCCGCGGCCCACGCCATCGGCGCCACGGCCTCCTCGGCGGTCGGCCCGGGCGACCACGCATCGATCTCGACACCCTGCGCCTCGGCGACCACGTCGCTCGCGTTCTCCGCCAACACGCCTTCGATCGCGAACGGCACCCCGGCGCTCTCATCCATGTCGCCAGGCAACGGCGCGGGGTCGAACGCGGCTTCGGACTCGTGGACCGAGGCGGCGGCCTCCGCCGGGGCGACGGGCGCTTCCTCCGTCCATGACACGTAGTCGTCGCCCAGATCGAGCGCGACATCGTTGCTGACGTCGGCCGCCGCGGATGCAGGCTCCAGCGGCACAGAGTTGGCTTCGACAGCGAGCGGCGCCGCCTCGACGGTGAACTCGACCGTGTCGAGGGTCGGGTCCGCGGCAAACTCTGCGGTGGGCGCCTCACGGTCCGCATCGGGCGTACTCATCCACGCATAGTCGTCGTTCGTGGAGCTCGTCCCCTCGCCGACCGGCGGTGCTGGAAGGTCCGCAGCGGCTCGCCCAAGGTCCGGGAACAACGATTCGGACTCCCGCTCCGCTGCATCGATGGTGTGCTGGGCGAACCAGTCATCGACCGTGGGCTCGGCAACGGCCTCCAGATCGCCCATCGACGTAGCGAGCCCGTAGTCGGATGGCGTGTCGTCGACCGCGCCCATGCCGGGCGCCAGGGCATCGGCCTGGGCGGCCTCGGCATCGAACGACGGCAGTTCGAGCAGTGCTGGCGCTTCCGCATGCTGCGGCGAGTTGGTCTCCGCTTCTGGTGCGTCCCACAACGGCCTCGCGACCGGTGGCTCGAAAGGCACGGAAGCCTGGAGATCCGGCTCGACGACCACCGTGTCGGCCGTCTCCATGAACGTCGCCACACTGCTCGGCGTCGGCCGCGGCGCCACGTCCTCACGGTGTCGCGCCTGCTCCGCCTCGACCTCGCGCATCAGCTGAACGATCTCGTCGTTGCGGGGATCCGCATCGAGCACCCGCTGATACCACGACTGCGCGACATCGCTCGCCCCCTCGTGCCGCGCGATATCTCCCAGGTAGCGCAGCGCGATGAGGTTCTCGGGATCGAGGTCGAGCGCGGCTTCGAAGGCCTGTCGGGACTCGATGAGCTCGCGCGATTCGAAGAGCGCCTGCCCAAGCACGATGTTGCCGCTGATATGCCCGGGCTGGTTGGGCAGATGCGTGCGACACAGCGCGATGGCCTGGACGAGGTCGCCGAGCTTGCGATACTCGTTCGCGAGCGGCGCGAAATATCGTCGCGGGTTGTCGTCGAACTTCTTCTTCAGCTCGTCGAGTCGGGCGGAAGTGGCCATGCCAAGCCCTCGAGTCAGGCCGCCTGAGCGGCGCAACGTTGGTACGGGTTCAATTCTACTGCTACGTGACGACCGACGGCGTCAGAAGTGACACCGTAACTTGCCTTTAGACGCAGATCACAAATAGCTTTCCCGGTTCCCGACCCCCCGGGTCGCCCCCGCCCGTTCGCCGGATATCTCCAGGAGTCACCGCACGTGCTGCAACAGTTGCGGAGCAAGTCGCTCGTCATCTGGGCCATCGTTTTCGTGTTCTTTGTCGTCGGCTTCCTGCTCGCCGACACGTCCGGGCTCCTCGGCATGGGCGGGCCCCAGATCACCAACTCGACCGCGGTTGCCGAGGTCAACGGGACCGACGTCTCGTGGATGACCTGGCAGAACCTCTCCAACCAGCTCGCCCAGACCGAGGAGCGCAACACGGGCCGGGGACTGACGCTCGACGAGCGCCAACGCATCGAGGACCAGGCCTTCGAGCAACTCGTGGGCAGCGTCCTGCTGGAGCAGGAGTACCGGAAGCGCGGGATCCGCGTCTCCGACGAGGAGATCCGGGAGGCGGCGCAGCAGAGCCCGCCCCCCGAAATGATGCAGAACCCGGAGTTGCAGACGGATGGCCGCTTTGACGTGGCCAAGTATCGCCGGCTGCTCTCGTCGGCCGCCGCCCGCCAGCAAGGGCTCCTGCTCTCCCTCGAGTCGTACTATCGGTCCGAGATCCCCAAGGCCAAGCTGTTCGATCAGCTGGCAGGCGACGTCTTCGTTTCTGACGCGAAGCTCTGGGCGAACTATCGCGACCAGCACGATTCCGTGAAGGTGAGCTTCGTCCAATTCGACGCAGCGGCAGTCACGGATTCGGCCGTCACCATCGGCGACGCAGAGCTGCGCGCCTACTACGACAAGAACAAGAGCGCGCTGGAGCGTCCGGGTCGCGCGGTGCTGTCGGTGCTGGTGGTTCCTCGCGCGGTGAACGCGGCCGATTCGGCGGCCGCCCTTGCCCGCGTCCAGGCGATTCGACAGGAGATCGCGAGCGGCACCTCGAAGTTCGAAGACGTGGCGCGGCGCGAGAGCGCGGACACGACGTCGGGAACGCAGGGTGGCGACATGGGTCGGCGAGTGGCAGCCGACTTCGTGGAGCCGTTTGCCTCGACCGCCAAGGGGCTCAAGGTCGGCGAGCTGTCGCAGCCGGTCCTCACGCAGTTTGGCTACCACCTCATCCGAAAGGATGCGCAGTTCGGCGGCGACACGCTCAGCGTGCGCCACATCCTGCTGCGCATCGGGCAGAGCGATTCCAGCGCAGTCCGCACCGATCGTCGGGCCGATTCGCTGTCCCGAATTGCCGCGAACGCCGAGCAGCCATCGCGATTGGATAGCGCGGCCAAGGTGCTGGGCCTCGAAGTCCAGCATGTCACCGCGTTCGAGAACGACATCGCGATGAGCGCGCTCGGTCGGCCCATCCCCAGCGTTTCGGCGTGGGCGTTCACTGGCGCCAAGGTGGGGGAGATCTCCGACCTGTACGACTCGGAAGATCTCTACGCGATTGCCCGGCTGGACACCCTGGTGCTCGGCGGCGTCCCATCATTCAACGACGCCAAGGCTGACATCCGCCGCATTCTCATCGGCCGAAAGAAGGCGGAATCGCTCCTGCCGCGCGCGACCGCGTTCGCGAATGGTGTGGCTGCTGCCGGAGGTCTCGAAGCCGCAGCCAGGGCGGCGGACATGACCGTCACGACATCCGAGGTGTTCACGCGGCCGCAGTTCGTCCCCGGACTTGGCCGCTTCAACGAAGCCATCGGCGCGTCGTTCGCGCTCCCGGTGGGTGCCGTGAGTACGCCGGTCGTCACCGATCAGGGCGTTGTGGTCCTCCGCGTCGACAGCAAGGTCAGCGCGGACAGCGCGGCCTGGGTTGGTCAGAAGGACACGCAACGTCGCGATGCGATTGCCGCCATCCAGCAGCTGCGCGTGCGCACGTTCCTGAGCGAGATCCGGAAGTCCGCCAAGGTCGAGGATCACCGCCGGGAGCTGAACGCGGCCGCGCGCGCCCAGACCACGCCCTGACCGTCGAAGGGTCTGGAAGAAAACAGAGGGGCGCCGACTTCTGGTCGGCGCCCCTCTGTTTCTTGCCCGACGGCTCAGGTAATCAGCCGCTTTGGCTCTGGCCGGGCCTCTTCGTCCTGGCGGACGGGCTCGGCTGGATTGCGCGGCAGCGAGTCCCGGTACTCTTCCTTGATCGAGCTGTTGGCGTCGGAGATTCCGCGCTTGAACTCCCGGATGCTCTTGCCGAACGAGGCTCCGATCTCCGGGAGGCGCCGAGCGCCGAACAGCAGCAGCACGACCACGAGGATCAGCAGGATTTCCATGAAGCCAAGGTTCCCGAAATTCATAGGTGCTCCTTAGAAAAGCGATCGTGCGATGAGGTACGCCAGCAGTACCCCGACCAGGCTCAAAAGCGACACATCGAGCGCTACGGGACCCAGTGTGAAGTTCAAGATAACGAGGTCGATGTTCAAGGGCCCGATCGAGGGGGTGACACCGGTCGTGAGAAACTCCTTGACGGCCCCCACCGGGAGGAACTTCCGGGAGAAATGGGTCAGGAACCCGCCGACGGCGAATCCGACCGCCAGGACGATTCCGTGGTAGAGGGGGCGACGGTTGCCGGGCGCCTTGGCCATCAGGAACTCCGCTCCATGACGTACACCATGGCGTCGTGCAGGGCTTGCCGAGCCGGGGTGTCCGGCAGGGACGTGAGGGCCTCCTCGGCCTGACCCAGAAACTCCTCGCCGCGGATACGCGCATAGTCGAGCCCACCGGCCTCCTGCACGACCTCGACGACCGCGGCGATCTGGTCGCCGGTCGGGTCCGGGTTGGCAAACAGGGCCTCGACGACGCGGAGGCCGGCGGGGCTGATGCTCCGCAGCGCGTGGATCAGCGGCAGGGTGACCTTGTGTTCCTTGAGGTCGAGCCCCGTGGGCTTGCCGGTGGTGGCCGCCACGGCCGTGTAGTCCAGGAGGTCGTCGGCGACCTGGAACGCCATGCCGAGGCGCTCACCAAAGGTCGAAAGCGCTTGGCGATGATCCGGGGCGCCGCATAGTGCGCCGACCTCGCACGAGGCCTTGAACAGCGCGGCCGTCTTGCATTTGATGAGGAACTCGTAATCGGCTTCGGAGAACGCGAGCGCGTTGAGCGCGCCAAGCTGCCGCATTTCGCCGACGGTGAGTTCGTTCGAAGCGTTGGCGAAGACGCGGAGTGCCTCGAGGTCACCCAGTCGAACCAGTTCCTGGACGGCACGTGAGTAGAGGAAGTCGCCCGCGATAACGGCGACCTCGTGGGTAAACAGCGCATTGACCGTGGGCATGCCGCGGCGCAGCGCCGAGTGGTCGACGGCGTCGTCGTGCACGAGTGTGGCGAGGTGGATCAACTCGATCACGGCGGCATACGACGCCACGCGTGGCTCGGCGGCTCCCGCGGTCTCGCTGGAGAGGAGCATCAGCGTCGGGCGCACCATCTTGCCCTTCATGAGCATGAGGTGCTGGTTGACGCCGCGGAAAAACTCGCTGTCGACCGCGACGATGCGCCACATCTCCTCGTGCACGCGCGCGAGGGCCCCGGCGACCGGCGCCTGGATGTCCTTCAGGGAGGGAGAGGCCGCGTTTCGTGTCTTGAGGGTCACTTCGGGTTGCGTGCCAGGGACGCCAGACGGTGCGTGACATCGCGGAAGCGGATGTCCACCGCGAACACGCGTTGATAATAACGCACTGCGTCGTCCTGGCGCCCCACGGACTCGCACGCGAATCCGAGGAGGTACAGCACACCCACCAGCTCCTGATCATCGGTTCCCGGCGTCTCCGCGGCCCGCTGCAGCAGGGCGAGGGCCACCTGATGCTGGCCCTGTTCCACGAAGCACTGGCCGAGCGCTTCATACGAGCGAACCCGGTGCTCTTTGCCACGCAGCGACTTCTGGAACTGTGCGATTGCCTCGTCGACGAGCCCCATCTCCTTGAAGGCGACGCCGAGGTCGTAGTGGGACGCGAAGTCCTCGTCCTCGACGTTGGCGGCGAGCCCCTGCTTGAAGCGGTGGAGCATTTCCGCGAAGTCGGCCGATTCGTCACCCGTCGGCGCCACGTCACGCGCGACCATGCGCGTGGACTTGACTGCCGCGTCATCGCGCAGCCAGTCCCCCAGGTCGACGAAGTCACCACCCGGGGCGGCGGAGGTCGGTTGTTCGGTCGCCCAGTCTTCGACGGCGCGCAGTTCCACGCTGCGGCGATCCGCTTCCCGGGCCGCGGGAGTCGCGAAGGCCTCGGCCACCTCGTCGTCGAGCGGGTCGCCAGCGGATGGCTCCGCCGCGCGCAGTTCGGCCTGCGCCGCCTCGATCGTGGCAAGCGGCTCGATGCCCGCGGCCGCGTCAGCACCGTCCCGAGCGTCGGGTGTTCCTGCTCCGGCCGGCGCTGCATCTTCGATGTAGGGAAGCTCGGCGGCCGGTGCGATGTCGTGGGCCGTGAGCGCGTCGAGCGCTTCGGGAGTGAGCGTCGCCATCGTGAGCGACGGCGCCCCGCGCAGGATGCCGGTCTCGATCACCGGGATGTCGTCGCTGCTGCGCGGCGCCCCGGCATCGTCCGACAGCATGCTGAGCGCAAAGCGCGCGCGCTCGCTGGACGGAGAGAGTTCGAGCACGCGGGAGTACACCACTCTCGCCTTGTCGGGCTCCCCACAGCGAAACAGCGAGTCAGCAAGCTCCGTGTAGGCTTCGATCAGGCGCGGCCGATCGCTCGAACGCACCGCGTACTCGACGCGCTTCTGGTGATGGCGGACAGAGAGCGGCACCACGCGCAGGATCACGTCCACGATGTCGCGCGCGGACGCGAGATCGTTGCGACCCTCATAGTGAACGACGGCGTGCTCCAGCTCGTTCAACCCTTCTTCACGCTGGCCGATGTCGAGCAACGCCTCGCCCAGCTGACGCCGGATGGCGGCATCGCCGGGCGCCAGCTCGAGGCGGCGGCGCAGCTGGGCTTCGGTGCCACCAAAGGACAGCGTACTGCGGGACGCCTCTGAGTGCCCGTTGTCGGCAGACGTGGCCCGATCGCGCTGGGCATCGCCGTCGTACAGCATGGCGGCGGCGAGATCGTCGAAGGCCGGCCGCGGCGGATTCTCCAGGCTCCGGCGCTCACCGACCACGAACACCTCGCCCGATACCAGGTCGCCGACGTGTTCATCACGCCATTCGCCGTCGATGAGCACCTCGGGCGCGTCCCAATCGTCGGCGGTGCTCCCGGGATTCAGGTCGAGCGGCGCCGGATCAAAGCCGGTGGCCTCCTGGCCGTCGCCGAATGACGGCGGCACGGCAAGCAGCTCGTCGATCCCGGCATCAGGCACCGCGAAGTCGGCGGCGGGCGCGGCGGGCGGCTCGTCGTAGGCCGCCGACTCCATCTCGATCATCGGAAGTTCGACGCGGGCCTCGTCAAAGGCCGCACGCACCGACTCCGACGAGGACACTTCGGGTGCAGCGGCCGGATCGGATGCACCCTGGAGGCGGTCATCGACCTCGGCCCGCAGCGATGCGGTATCGAGTGCCGAGGCCGGGGGCGGCGTCTCGCCACCCGATGCTTCCAGAGCGAACTCCGGCGACAACAGCGCTTCGGCGTCCCAGCCGGGGTTGATGCTGCGCGTCGGCTCGACCACGGGTTCGACCGTCGGCTCGGACTCGTTAGGCCCGATGCGCTCGGGCGCGGCCTCCGACATCCCGGCGGCGGGCGCGTGCCGCTCGGCGTCGACCACAGGGACCGCCCCAGCCTCATCTGCCTCGGCCTGACCGGCGTCGACCTCACTCGCCTCGGCCTCAGTCGCGTCGGTCGCACCTGGGTACGTCTCACTCGCCTCGACCTCAGCCGCGTCCGACTCACTTGCGTCAGTCTCACTCGCGTCCACCTCGGGCGCCGCAGGCCAATGCCCTGACGCTTGCTCCTGAAGTGCTGCGGTTTCGCGCCACGTCTCCTCGGGCAGTTGGTGCTCCGCGGTGACCGGCACGTCTTCGGCGGCCTCGTCACCGGTCTCTGCCCACCCTTCATCCGGAACGACGTGCTCAGTTGAACGTCCCGACGCCAAACCATCAACGTCGCTTTCGAGCGCATCCGGCGCCGCATCGCCCAGCTGCAAATCGAGGTCCGCGGTCTGCGGGCGCACATACTCACCGCTCGATTCGGGAAGCTCGAAGTCGAGCAGTCCCGCAGTGCCCTGTGGAGCACCGCTCTCGAGCGTCAGCGGAAGATCCAGTTCCGCCAGCGCGGGGACCTCCGGGATCACCATGTTCTCGAGCGGAGTGAGCAGCCGGTCGAGCGAGAGGTCGTCGCGTCGCGAGCCAAGGGCGGCATGCACCCAGGCATCCGGGGTCACTTCGAGCAGTCCAGGGCCCGGATCCGACGTGTCCGGCGACGACGTCGGGGTCACGATCATCGGTCCGGCCTGCAGCGGGAGCGACGAGGCGATCGAGAGATCGTGCGGTCGCGGGGTGTCGTCGGCACCGTCGTGAGAGGCCGCGAGGTGCAACGCGCCGAACTCTTCACCCGAGAGCGGCGGCGCCTCGATCAGCGGCGCGAGGCTTGGATGCGCACCGGTGAGGGTGACGACGGAATTGGCGAGTCCTTCGAGCGGTGGCACCACCTCGTCGGAGGCGACGAACTCCGCCTGGTCGATCGCGAGCTCGGGGACGAGCGGTACCTCGCGCGGCGTGAGGGCCTCAGTCGTCTCGAGCTCCGCCAGGGCGCCAAGGCTGCCGTCGGCGTCCACGGACGGCGTGATCACGTCGAGCCCGTCGACGGCGGAAACAGGTTCCGCGTTGGCGGCTTCGTGTTCGGTCTCGTTCTCGTCAGGCAGGAACGTGATCGTGAGACCTTGCAGGGCACCCACGTTGCCGACGTCGAGGCCTTCCACGACGGGGACCGATGCGGCGGGCGTCACCGTGTCCGGCGTCCCGGCGCGCGCGGCCCGGTACTCCGATTCACCGAGATCGAGGAAGACGAGGTCGTTGCTCTTCTGCGCCTGCCAGGCACCCGTGCTGCGCGGCGTGAGTTCGGGGTCGATGGCCTTGATGCGGTCCATCGTGGCGCGCGCTTCCGCGGCCCGGCCCTCGGCATCGAGCTTTGCGTAGAGCTGCTCGAGCTGCTCGAGCGCCTCGGGCTTGCGATTCTCCTTCGTGAGCATCTCCGCCAGCATCAGGCGGATGTCGTCCTGATCAGGGCAGAGGTCCGCAAACTCCTTGAGCGCGCGGAACGCTTCATCGAGGTTGCCGCCCTTCTGCATGCGATCGGCGTACTCGAGGAAGTTCTTGCGCGCGTCGGCCTTGAACCCCTTGCTCGCGCTGATCTTGCCGAGCTTGTAGTAGACCGCGGTTCGCGCCGGCGACTGACGCAGGATCTTGTTGCAGAGCGCGATGGCGTTGTTCAGAAAGCCGCGCTCCGCATACATGTCGACGGCCTTCTCGTAGTAGACGAGGGCCTCGGACGCATTGCCCTGCCGCATCAGCAGATCGCCGACACGGTTGAACAACTGCAAGTCCGCATCATCGAGGTCGCGCCCGGCTTCCTCGATGACCTGGATGTACAGTGCAAGCGCCTTCTCGAACTGCTTCTTCTGTTCGAGTTCCGTCGCTTTTCGTTTGAGCTTTGTCAGGTGTGTGCTCGACATGCGTCTCCCTGAACCCGACTTTATGACGCATGCGGGGTGCCTGACGGCACGAATTGCCTGACGCGGCCGGAAGGCCCGACGGCGTCAGGCGGCGACTTCGACCCCCCGGACCCACGAGCGCCGGCACCTCCGGTCGCCGTACCAGTAGGGGATCTCGCGGATGTCTTCGACATCAAACAGGGCGAGGTCCGCGGAGAACCCGATGTCGAGTTGGCCGGTCTCCGCGGCCAGGCCCAGCGCCGCGGCTCCGTTAACCGTCGAAGCCACAATCGCTTCGGCCACGCTGAGGCGGAGACTGCTCACGCCGAGCGACAGGACGAGGGGGAAATTGGGCGTGGGGGATGTGCCGGGATTGAAGTCGGTCGCGAGCGCGATCGCGGCTCCGGCTTCCACGAGTCGTCGCGCGGGCGCCTGACGCTCCTTGCCGAGGAACAGCATGGTCCCGGGAAGGAGGGTGGCCACGGTGGGAGCGGCGGCCAGCGCAGCAATGCCGCCATCGGAGATCGCGGCGAGGTGGTCGGCGGAGGTGGCGGCCAGCTCCACGGCGAGTTCCGCACCGCCGGCCGGCTTGAGCTCATCGGCGTGCAGCTTGAGGCCGAGACCCGCCGCGCGCGCCGCCACCAGGATCTCCCTCGACTCCTCGACGGTGAACACACCGGGCTCGCAGAACACGTCGGCGAAAGCGGCCAGCCGCTCATCGCGCACGCGCGGGATCATCTGGTTCACGACGAGGTCGACGTAGTCTCGGCGTCCGCTGGGCGTCGCGCGCGCCTCCATCGGGATCTCGTGCGCGCCGAGGAATGTGGGCACGAGCCGCATCGGCTGGAGCGTCGTCAGCCGCCGGATGGCGCGGAGCGTCTTGAGTTCGTCGTCGAGGGTCAGGCCGTAACCCGATTTCACCTCGACCGTGGTCGTGCCGTGGGCCGCGAGCCGCGCCAGGCGAGGCAGGGCCAGCGCCACGAGGTCGTCTTCTGTACGGGTGCGCAGGTCGCGGACCGAACTGTGGATGCCGCCTCCCGCGGCGGCAATGGCCATGTAGTCCTTGCCGGCGGCGCGCATCTCCTGCTCCTCGTAGCGCGGCTTGCCGAAGATCGCGTGGGTGTGCGAATCCACCAGCCCTGGCATCAGCACGCCGCCCTGGCAGTCGATGACTTCCGCCTCGGGATGCGTGCGTCGGACCGCGTCGCCATCGCCGATCGCCGTGATGCGCCCCTCGCGCGTTGCGACGGCCACGCCGGCGCGCACGGCCGCGTCGCCAAGTTCGCGCCCGCGCCTGGCGCGTGGCGGTCCGGCACAGGTGACCACCTGCGCGGCATTCACGAACACCTGCGTCGGCTGCGTCACGATGGGACTCCGAGCGTGGCGGGGGTGCGGCGGCCCGGCGCCAGGATGTCGAGCACGCGGGAGGGTTCGAGCGGCGCCTGTGCCTCCCCGCGGCACGCGTAGTAGCAGGCGCTGCAGTCGATCGGCGCATATCCCTTGTAGTCCCGCCAATGCCCGTCGAGCGGAAAGTCGGGGCACCGCTTGACGAGACCGGCGGGCGAGATGTGGATCGTCTTCGTGCCCGAATCACACGGACCGGCGAGCGTCCCGCGAAGGTACCGTGGAATCGTCGACAGGTAGTAGTCGGAATTGGTGATCACGCCCCGGTGTTTTCGCTTGAAGGCCATGAGGGCCTGCACCGCACGATCGGTGGCCTCCACGGGTCCTTCCTGGATGAGGTAGTCGCGATTCCCGTTCTTGAAATCGGTGTAGAGCGAGAAGTTCACGCCAACACCCAGCGCGGCCGCACGTTCGACGATCGGAATCAGCTGGTCGAGGTTGTCGTTGCGGATGACCGTGTTGAACCGGATGCCGTCGATCCCCGCCCCACGCATGGCGGAGACCGTCCTCATGATCCGATCGGTGAGTCCGGGAATGCCGCGGGCCACGTCGTGCCGGCCGTCGAGATAGTCCAGGGAGATGTTGAACTGGTCGATGCCCGCCGCCCAGAGGGACTGCGCGCGTGCGAGCGTGAGCATCCCGCCGTGCGTGATGAGGGCGATGTAGCTCCAGCGGGACGCGTCACGGACTCCACGCACGAGCGCCTCGAGATCACGACGCAGCAGCGGTTCACCGCCGGTGAACGTGATCATCATCGGCGAAAACGCGCGCGCCGCGTCGGCGAAGCTTTGCAACTCGTTGTCGCGCTCCGTAGCCGGCGTCTGCCAATAGTCGCAGAACCCGCAGCGCGCGTTGCACCGCATGGTGACTTCGAAGTGCACGAGCAACGGCCGGCGGCGCACCGTGAGCCACGCGTACTTCGCGAGGAAGATCGGAATGTGCCAGGGTTTGAAGTGCGAGGAGATCATCCTGCCCGCCCGCCGCCCTCCAGCATCGGGAGTCGCAGTCCCTCCCGTCGCGCGGTGTCACGCGCCACGTCGTAGCCTGCATCGGCGTGCCGCGCCACGCCCATCCCCGGGTCGTTGGTCAGCACGCGCTCGAGCCGCGTACGCATCTCGGGCGTACCATCGGCGACAATCACCTGACCGGCGTGCAACGAGTTCCCGATGCCAACCCCGCCCCCGTGGTGGAACGACACCCAGGACGCGCCGCTGGCCACGTTCACCAGCGCGTTCAGGATCGCCCAGTCCGCGATGGCGTCGCTGCCATCCTTCATCGCCTCGGTCTCACGGAACGGCGAGGCCACGCTACCGGTATCGAGGTGGTCGCGCCCGATCGCGATGGGCGCCGAGATCTCACCGGAGGCCACCAGGTCGTTCATGGCGACGCCGAATCGGGCGCGTTGACCCTGGCCAAGCCAGCAAATACGGGCCGGCAGGCCCTGGAATGCGATGCGCTCGCGCGCGAGCGTGATCCAGCGTCGCAGATGGTCGTCGTTCGGAAACAGCTCGAGGGCCAGCGCATCGGTCCGGGCGATGTCAGCCGGATCGCCGCTCAGCGCCACCCATCGAAACGGGCCCTTCCCCTCACAGAAGAGCGGCCGCACGTAGGCGGGCACAAACCCCGGAAAGGCGAACGCATTTTCGAGTCCGGCGTCGAACGCCACGGTACGCAGGTTGTTGCCGTAGTCGAACGTGATCGCGCCGCGCTGCTGCAGGTCGAGCATCGCCCGCACGTGGGTCACGATGGACGCGACGCTGCGCCGCACGTAGGCGTCGGGATCGGCCGCGCGCAGCGCGGCGGCCGCGCCCAGGTCGAGGCCCGCCGGCACGTACCCGTTCAGTGTATCGTGAGCGCTGGTCTGGTCGGTCAGCACATCAGGAACCACGCCACGCCTGACGAGTTCGGGGAGCACCTCGGCGGCGTTGCCCACGAGGCCGACGCTCAACGCCTGTCCTCGGGCCGCGGCGTCCTTCACCCAGGCCAGCGCTTCGTCGAGCGTGCGGGTCTTGCGGTCGAGGTAGCGCGTTGCGAGTCGCTTGTCGATACGCGACTCATCGACATCGATGCCAAGGAATGCGGCGCCGCACATCGTCGCGGCCAGGGGCTGTGCACCGCCCATTCCGCCAAGGCCGGCGGTGACCACCGTGCGCCCGGCGAGCGACCCGCCAAAGTGCTGTCGCGCCACTTCACCAAAGGTCTCATACGTGCCCTGCACGATCCCCTGCGAACCGATGTAGATCCACGAGCCCGCGGTCATCTGGCCGTACATCGTGAGCCCCTTCCGTTCGAGATCACGGAAGACGTCCCACGTGGCCCAGCGCCCAACGAGGTTGCTGTTGGCAATGAGGACGCGCGGCGCGGAACGGTGCGTGCGCAGTACGGCCACCGGCTTGCCGCTCTGCACGATGAGCGTCTCGTCGTCAGCCAGGGCGCGCAGCGACGCCACGATGGCGTCGTAGGCCTCCCATGACCGCGCGGCCTTGCCCGTGCCACCGTAGACCACGAGGTCTTCGGGTCGCTCGGCCACCTCGGGGTCGAGGTTGTTCATCAGCATCCGGAGCGCCGCTTCCTGCTGCCACCCTCGGCAGCTCAACGCGGCGCCGCGGGGCGCGCGCACGACGCGGGTCACGGGTTCCTGAACCGAAGTCATAGGGACGTGGCAGCGGAAAGGGTGGAGGTGTCGCGGAGGTCCCAGACGATGTGCTCGTAGGCCCCGCGCGCGATCTGCGTGGCCACGGCCGCGATGTCGGTCGAGACCACGCGGTCGCGATCCATGCTGGGCACCGCGCCGCGCAGCAGGGCATACGCACGCTCGACGGGAGCGCTCGATGTCAACGGACGGCGGAACTCGAGCCCCTGAATGGCGCACAACAGCTCGATGGCCAGGATGTGCCGCACGTTGTGGACGATGCGGCGCAGCTTCACCGCCGCCGACATTGCCATCGGCACGTAGTCTTCCTTGCCGCCATCGGTCGGAATCGAGTCGACGGACGCCGGATGCGACAACACCTTGCACTCCGAGGCCAGCGCCGCCGCGGTCACCTGCGCAATCATATACCCCGAGTGCACACCGGCATCGCGAGCGAGGAAGGGCGGAAGTCCCTGATTGAGATCGGGGTTCACCAGTCGATCGATGCGACGCTCGGCCATGGTCCCGAGGTTCGTGAGCGCAATGGCGACGAAGTCGCACGCCATTCCCACGGCCTGACCATGAAAGTTGCCGCCGCTCAGCATCACACCGTCGTCAAACACCAGGGGATTGTCGGTCGCGGCGTTCAGTTCGCGCGCGACGACCCCTTCCGCAAACTCGAGAGCGTCGTGCACGGGTCCCATCACCTGCGGCATGCACCGCAAGGCGTAGGCGTCCTGCACGCGTGGGTCGTTGATGCGGTGCGACTCCCGAATCGCACTCTCCGCCGTCAGGGACCGGAACAGCGTTGCCGACCACATCTGGCCCGGCTGACCCCGGACCTCGTGGATGCGCGCGTCGAATGCCACGGGCGTCCCCAGGAGCGCCTCGAGGGTCGCCGCACCGCTCACGTGGGAGGTCGCCCACAGCCCTCGGGCATCCCACAGCGCGAGCGCGGCGATTCCCGTGTGCGCCTGCGTTCCGTTGATCAGCGCGAGCCCTTCCTTTGGACCGAGTTCCACCGACGCCAGGCCAGCCGCGGCCAGCAGCGCCTTCGCGGACTGGGGCGCCTCGCCGTCTCGGAGGAGCATGCCTTCGCCCAGGAGGGCGAGCGCGAGGTGGGCCAGCGGCGCCAGATCGCCGCTCGCGCCCACGCTCCCCTGCTCCGGGATCGGCGGATACAGCCCCGCGTTGAGGAGCGCGAGCAGCAGGTCGACCACCTCGGGCCGGATACCCGAGCGCCCCTTGGCGAGCACGTTGGCGCGCAGGAGCATGACGGCGCGGGCTTCGTCCTCGGGCAACGGCGCCCCGACTCCGGCCGCGTGGCTTCGCACGAGGTTGGTCTGGAGTTCGGCCAGGCGACCCGGTGGGATGGCGATGTCGGAGAGTTTCCCGAAGCCGGTGTTCACGCCGTAGACGGGCTCGTTGCGCGCCACGATGTCGTCGACGATGCGGCGAACCCTGGCGAGGCGCTCGCGCGCCGAGTCATGGAGGCCAACGCTGGCACGCTCGCGCGCCACCGCCACGACGTCCCTGAGGTCCAGGGACTCGCCGTCGATCACGATCTGGGAAGTCATGGCGAACAAGATAGCGCCGCGAGCGCCCGATACGGTCCCCGCGCTCGCGGGTCAGCTCGCGGCGAACCTGGTCGCTGTCAGGAACGTCGCGGGCGACGCTGATCCACCTGGCGTCCCCGCGCGCTACCGCTGCGCCCCCGCGCCGCGGCCCGTATAGCCACGCGGGTACGAGGGACGCCGATAGTCGAACTTGATGTCCGGCTGGGCGCGCAAGGCGATGAAGAAGTTGAACGAGAAGTTGCCGTTCGTGGACCGCGTGAACGCGAAGATCGCGTCCCAATCATGCATCGCCCGCTGGAGGGACACGACGTGCTGCGCGAACTCCCGCGTGCGCACGTCGTACGACGTCTGCCACTGCGCCGCCCACTTCTCGGTGGCGTGGAAGGACATCGAGCCATTGATATTGCCCTGTGGCGGAACGCGGAACAGGGTGCCGCCGCGCGTGGTCTCGTTCGCCGGGAGACCGCTGATGGGCGCCCCGCCGGTCGCGTAGTTCCGGACGCAGGCGTCGTACTGGAAGATGTCGCCGCGATACGGTTCGCAGAGCGTGACGGGATCGAACTCCTTGACGTTGTCACCGACGGGAGGGCGCTGCCTGGTGCCGGTGTACGAGACATTCAGCCGCCAGCCCTGCCCTTGCGGCACCTGCATGGTCGAGGTGAGCGAACTGCCAACGATCGGGCGGCCGGCCACGAAGTCGCGGTTCCCGCCGGGGTTTCCCGACGCGCGATTGATCGCCGGTTGTGCCGGGTTGCCCCCAGGCCGCTGCGCGCGCGCTCGCGAGGCGCTATCGGCCATGCGGATGCCGAGCAGTCGTCCCAGTCCGCGGATGAGCGGCGAGTTCGCATCCAGCGACATCGAAGCGCGCACGCCTTCGCGGTAGGGCTTGAAGACCGCGGTATCGGAGATCGGGTCGCCCTGGAACAGCGAGTAGTTGATGCCGAAGTCGAAGCCGGGAAGGAGATCCGACCTCGCGGAGATGTCGAAGTTGCGATTGGTGAGGCCGGTGCCTCCCTTGGACTCCTTCGCCCGCACGAAGTCGTATGACAGGGTCGTGAAGTTGAGCGAAAGCACCTTCACCTTGCGGCCCTCCTCCGGAGCCGCGGGCCGCGCGCCAGCGCGCAGGCTGTCCGCTCCGGTGGAGTCCGCGAGACTGTCGGGCAACGCGGGGAGCGAACGCGGTGGCAGCGCCTGCGGCCTGAGCTTTGCCTCGAACGAGGTCGCCAGGCCAAGGCTCACAACATTCTGCGGCAGGTTTCCGAGGAATCCGAACGCGAGGTCACCATTGGCGGACAGGAACTCGTCGCTCACGTTCCCGCGCGGCGTGTACGAATACGAGATGCTCGGCTCGATGGCGTGCCGGATCCGTTCGACGGGACCAAAGCCGCCGAAGAACCCATAGAGCTTTGGACCCATGCTGATTCCGAAGCTCGGCCGCAGCCCCTGCGCGACAAACTTTCCGCCGGTGCGTTCCGTGCGCACGATGAGCGGCGAGCGGCCGTCGACCTTCTGGATCGACATCGTGGGCGCAATGTTGAACTTGCCTTGCGAAAACGTCGGCAGGTTGAACGACGTCTCCCAATCGAAGCCGGTGCGGAACGTTCGCGCGAACACCCGCTCCTCGCGCGTGGTCGTGTCCCTTGGATCGGTGTAGAGCGTGCGCCGTTCGGGAAACTCGTTGGCGACGTCGGTCACGCGGAAGGCGTTGCGCCAGTTGAAGCCGAAGATCTCGATGGGAGTATCGAACGAGATCGCGCTGTTGCGCGTGTCCTTCTTGATCTGCACCGAGTCGAGGCCCCCGCCGGGCGCGGTGACGTAGCGATACCTGAAATCCCCGGGCTGATCCAGGTCGAAGCTCTGGGCGTTGGTGAGCGAGAAACTCGGCGTCCAGGTGAGCCACTCTCCCACTTCGATGGGCCTGGAGGTGACCGAGAGCGTGGGGAAGCCGCGATCGAGCTGGTCGCGACCCGGATACTGCTTCTGCGACGCACCGAGGCTGAGGGAGAATGGCCCGCGCCCCGTCGAAAAGTTCATCCGCGAGTCGATCGTCTGCAGCGCGAGTTGCGGGTTGAAGGTCGTCTGCCGCAGGACCTGTGTGTTGGAGGTGTAGTTGAAGTTTGCCGAAAGGTTGGTGCGCTCGGAGAACTTCTGACGATGGTCGAGCGAATACGATCGGTTGGTGACGCCGTCGCGAAGGTAGTGCATCGACACGCCAACGCGACCGTCGATGAACCGGTCCTTCCATTTGTAGTCGGTGATGCTGTTGACCCGCAGGTAGCCCGGGGTGTTGCTCGTCGTCCGCGCGCTGCTCTGCCAGTCCA
The DNA here is from genome assembly GCA_020846935.1 of Gemmatimonadaceae bacterium. Taxonomy (NCBI): domain Bacteria; kingdom Pseudomonadati; phylum Gemmatimonadota; class Gemmatimonadia; order Gemmatimonadales; family Gemmatimonadaceae; species Gemmatimonadaceae bacterium. Next base: position 274,673 of record JADLCY010000006.1, on the reverse strand, counting down.
TCGACAGTGTCGTGCTCAGATAGTCGCTGATGGCAAAGTAGTAGCCGATGTTGGAGATCTCCCGCGAGCGGAGCGAGTTGCGGAACACCTGATTGAACCCGATCTGCGGTGGCAGCAGTCCGCTGCGACGGCCGGGCCGCATGTCATTGAAGACGAACGGCAGCCACGCGACCGGGATGTCGGCGATGTAGAGGATCGCCGGCCGAACGATCATGATGTTGCGGGAGATCAGCTTCATCTCCTTTGCCACGAAGTGATAGTGCGGCTCCGTCTCCTCGCAGCTCGTGAGCCACCCGTCCTTCGCGTAGAACGCCGCACGGCCGGCGCTCGAGGTGTCGCCCTTGAACGCGGCGAGATCTCCGTGCACGATCCACCGCTGGCCACTCTCGACGGCGGTCGTCACGTCGCGCACGACGCCGCGTCGGTTGGGCATGTCGTAGCGGATGGATCCCAGCGCCACCACGTCGTCCGGTCCCTGCGAAGGATCGCGCAACGTGACGGTGTCCCCCGCCGCGCGAATCAGCTTGGTGGAATCGTTGAACGTGATCGTGTCGCCTACCAGCAGCGACGAATCGCGCAGCACCGCGGCGCGCTTTCCGACGAGAAACATCTCGTGTTCCGTGGCCTTGAACCGGACCGAGGTGCCCTGGTACTTGGTGACCGTGTAGCCCTCTCGGCTGAGCAGTTCGATCATCACCGAGTCTTCGGGCGCCCACGCCACCTCAACCTTTTTCTTCACGAGGTCGAGTCCGCGCATCTGCGACTCGCGGATCGAATCCGCCTGCGCGCGCAACGTGTCGGCGCGAGTGAGCATCGGATTCTTCCTGACCGTGTCGGGCGTGAGGCCGGCCACCGGAAGCACCGCGCGCGCCGTGTCTGTCATCGGACGGGCAATGGAATCGCCGCGGGCCCTGGCGATCGAGTCGACGCGAGCCTTCGCCAGCGAGTCCGTGCGGGCCTTCGCGATCGAATCGGCGCGAGCCTTCGCGATCGAGTCGGCGCGCGTCCGCAGCGTGTCCTGCGCGTCGGCGCGGTCGCCCCACCCGGCCGCCAGGAGGACGACCAAGACCGTCCCCAACCAGCGAATCACGCCGCGGCCCCGCGCGCGTCCTCGGCGGCTCGCTGTGCTTCGCGCCGTTGCCGGCGTCGGTACACCACGTATGAACAGACCACGCTCACCTCGTAGAGCCCGATCAGCGGCAGCGCCACCGCCGCGAGCGAGACCGGGTCCTGCCCAGGCGTAATGAACGCCGACGCCACCAGGCAGATCACCAGCGCGTGGCGCCGATACCGATTGAGGAACTGCGGCGTCACGATGCCGAGCGCCGTCAGCGCAAGCACGGCGATCGGCAACTCGAACACCGCACCCATGATGAGCGAGAACGTGATCGCGAAATCGAAGTACTCGGTCACCGAAATCATCGGCGTGATCGCGGCCGACTGCACGTTGAGCAGGAACTTGAGCGTCAGTGGAATCAGCGCGAAATACGCCAGCGACACTCCACCGATGAAAAGCAGGGCCCCGAAGATGAGAACCGGGATGATCACCTTCTTTTCGTGCCGATAGAGCGCCGGCGAGAGAAAGGCCCAGAACTGGTAGATCACCACGGGCGATGCGAACACGAATCCAAGCGCAAACGCCGCGCTCATCACGATGCGGAACGCCCCGGCGGGATGCGTCGTGATGAGCTTCCCGTCAGGCAGGAAGGGCTGGATCGGTCGGACCAGCAGGAGGATCGCGTCGTACTTGAGCAGCACCGTGAACGACACGGCGACGCCGACAATCAGCGCGAGCAACGACCACAGGATGCGCCATCGCAGTTCCTCGAGGTGCTCGAGGAACGGCATCTCCGCCTGTGTGCCGGGAGGGTTGGCCATCTGCTGGTCTCGTCCCCGCTGATTCAGCGATTCGTCCGCAGCCACTCGGCGGCCAGTTCCGACGCGTCGGTGCGCGGGTACTCCCGCACCACCCGATCCATCGTGGCGCGCGCCTCCGCACGGCGCCCGCGCCGCGCCTGCGAAAGCCCCAGCTTGTACAGCGCCGTCGGTGCCTTGAGCGCCCTGGGGAACTGGCTCACCAACGCCGTGAACGCCGAGTCGGCCCGGTCCGACTTCCCGTCATATTCGTACGCCTCGCCAAGGTAGTACTGCGCGTCGGGCGCGACATCGGACGAGGGATACAATCGCAGCAGTTCCTCAAAAGCCGCCTGAGCCGTGCCGTAGGATCCGCGGCGCGCCTGCGCCAGGCCATCCTGAAACAGCTGGTTGGGGCCGGGATTCGCCGCGGGCGGAACCGGAGTCGTTGTCGGCGGCGGCTGCGGCTGTGTGGAGTCCGGCGGAGTCACCACCGGGGCGACCGGCGTGGCGAGCTGGGCCTGAAGCCGCGCCTCGTTCTCGGCACGAAGTCGGTTGAGCACCGACTGGCTCTGGCCAACCAGCTCCTGCAGCTGGAGCACCTGCTCGCCGATCGCGCGGAACTGCCCCCGATTCTCACCCTGGTAGCTCGCCAGGCGAACACCGGTGTTACTGAGTGAATCCCCCACGATACCGAGCGCGGTCACGACCTGGGCGATCTGTCGTGCCCGTGCGGAATCCGCACGGGCGGCCTCCTGGCGCAGGGTCAGGATGTCCCCCTGCAGGATCCGCACATCGCTGCGAGTGGCGAAGCAGGCCCCGGTGGCCAGGAGGGCGACCGGAAGGAGGCGTCGGAGGGGGGCGAGACTCATGATTTCGGCGGGACCAGGTTGTCGCCGCCGGCCGTGATCTCGAATTCGGCGCGGCGGTTCAGACGGAATGCGTCCTCCGTACCATCGGTGGCCTCGGGACGTTCCTCTCCGAAGCTGACAATGTCGAGCCGCGATCCATCGACACCTCGGTCCGTGAAGTATCGCTTCACCGCGGCCGCCCGGCGCTGGCCGAGGGCGAGGTTGTATTCATCGGAACCGCGCTCATCCGCGTGTCCGCTGATCCGAAGCCTGAGTCCGGTGTTCGCGAGGAGGATGGCAACCTTTGCATTCAGGACGCCCTCGGCCGAGGCCGAGAGTTCTGCCATGTCGTAGTCGAACAGGACCTTCTGGGCGAGGGTGGCTTTGAGCCCTGCCATGGCCCGCTCCCGCGCCTCGGCCTCGGCGCGCAGGCGAGCGGCTTCCGCCGAATCCCGGGCGGCTTTCTCCGCGGCCGCGCGCGCAGCGCGGCATGCCGCATCGCAGGTCTCGGCGGGCGCCGGGCCGGATGTGGGGGTCGGGGCGGTCTCAGCCTGCTTCTTCCGGCAGGCGGCGAGCAGCGAAAGACCGAGGACGGCAACGGTGAGGAGGCGCGGGGGGCGAGGCATGTCGGGTCGGGGCGTCGGTGGGGAGTCGGAGGGTGAGGGTGCCTAACGAACGTTCAGGGCCGGCGACCAGGCCGCGTGACGGGCGCCGCCGGGTGCCCGCGTCAACTGACGGAATCGGCCGGACTCGATATCCACCACCCAGAGCTGGCGCGTGCCCGAGCGGTTGGACGTGAAGACGATGTGGCGGCTGTCCGGCGCGAACGACGGGTTCTCGTTCACCGCCGTGCTGGTGTGCGCCCGCACGTTCCGATCGCGAACGCCGATGGTCATGATCTGGAAGTTGCCCGCGACCTGACTGGCGAAGGCAATCAGCCGTCCGTCCGGCGACCAGTCCGGGTCCGAGCGGTACGACTGTTCGCCGACCGTGAAGTTGAGCAGCGGCTCGGCGTTGGTCCCGTCGGCATCGGAAGTATAGACCTGCACGGCGCCGACGCGGTTCGACGTGAACGCGATGCGGCGCCCATCCGGACTGAATGTGGGCGAGGTGTTGTCGCTCCCCCGCCCGACGGTGATCCGACGGGCGGCGTCGGTCCCGAACGCGTTCACCGACCACAGTTCTGTGCCGTTCTCCGTGGAATGCGCATAGACCATCGTGTTGCCGTCGGGCGAAAACGCCGGACTGAAGTTGGGCCCTCCAGGCGTGGTACCCAGCGTGCGCGTAGCGCCCCCGGTCTCCCGGATCACGATCTGCGCGCCGGAGTTTGGGAGCGTCGTGTACGCGAGGTGCGTGCCCTTGGGGTTCCACGCCGGCGACATGGCGCGCACGTCCCCGGTCAGGGCAATCGCCCCGTGCCCGTCGCTGTCTACCTGCCAGATGCGCCCGGCACTCGCGTACAGGATCCGCGTCGCCGAGATCCCGCGAACGCCCGTGACCTGTTGCTCGATGCCATCGGCGATCGCATGCACCGCCATGCGCCACTCGGTGGACAACGCCGGCGACGGCAGGGGGAACGAGGCGGCGCGCGCGATGGCCGAGCGACCGACGTCGTGGATGAGGACGTGGATGCCGAACGACGTCGGGGTCACCTGCAGGATGACGTTGGCCCCGAGCCTCGAGTACAACGGGTAGTTGAGGCTCCCCGCGGTACCCGCCGGCGGCACGGACTCGGCCGCGAGTGCGATCACGTTCATGCGATCACCGTTCTCGAAGTCGCGCTGGAAGATCGCGCGCAGCGAGTCCCCCTGGGCCCCCGTGACCGGCATCACGAGCAGGCCGGGACGTGTTCCCGGTGTGTAGATGCCGGTGATGCGCACCCCCTCCTTCCACGTCGTGTCCTGCGCCGGCGCGACGCGGGACCAGGCGACAAGGGCGGTGAGCAACAGCCCCGACGCGGTGAGCGCGCCACGGCGAACGAGGATCATCGGCGAATCATCTGTGGGGTGAACGTGAAGATAACCGGAAGCACGTCATCGCTGAAACCGTCGGGCAGCGGTCCAAAGGCCCGCGAGCGGCCTGCGGCCTCCACAGCCCCCCGTGCCTCAATGTCGAACAGCGTGGAACCGGAACGCCGCCGGATTTCGATCGAGGTCACGGAGCCGTCGCGCCGGATCAGGAACGACACGTCGCAACTCAACGCGGGAAGATTGCCCTTGTCGAAGTTGAGGATGATCTGGTTGGCGATGTTGTTGAGGTAGGACGGAAAGGGGAACTCGATCCCGGGGCTCTGCACGTTGGCCACATCGGTCCCCTGCCCTCCGGTGCTTCCGCCGCCAGCCCTGGGCGCCGCCGCCCCCGGGGGTGTGCGAGACGCGTTAGGCACCTGCGTGGCCACCGGGGGTGCCGGCCGTCGCGGCGGCGGTGCCTTCACGGGAACGCGCTCGGCCGGCTCCCGAACTGCGGTCCGAGGCACCGGCGCGGCCGGTGTCGGGGTTGCCGCGGGCGCCTGCACCTGCCCGATCGCGCGCGGACCGGCTGGGGCAGCCACCAGGTCGACCTTGTAGACCGGCGGGAGCGCGATGTGATCCGCCTGCGCCAGTCCGATCACCCCGGCCACGACCGCACCGTGCAACGCGACCGACAGCGCCAGCGAGGCGGTGAGGCGCGGACGTTCGGGGCGAAAGGCCAGGTGGGTCATGCAGGTGTCCGGGACAAGGGCACGGCGTGTGGATAACCGATCAGATGGCGATCGGGGCGCAAACGACCTATTGCCGCTCGGCCGGCTCGACGACGAGGCCGACGTTCGACGCGCCGGCCTGCATCATGATCCCGAGCACGCGCACGACTTCACCGTAGGGCACGCTCGCATCCCCGCGCAAATAGACCCCCTGCCGGGCACGCTGTTCCGCCAATGTGCGGAACGACGCGCGGAACTCGGCCATCGTCATCCGCGTGTCGCCCACGGCGATCTGATTGGCGGATAAGACCGTCACCACCAGGTCGCTCTTGCGCTCCAGCGGGCGCGCCTCGCCCCGCGGCAGCCGGACCTCGATGCCCCCCTGCATCATCGGCGCGGTGATCATGAAGATCACGAGCAGCAGCATCATCACGTCGATCAGGGACACGACGTTGATCTCCGCGTTGAGTGGCGTCCGCTCGCGGCGCCGGCGCGCCATGACTAGATGCGCCCTTCGCGCACGAGGAGCGCGATCAGCTCGGAGCCGAAGCCCTCGAGTTCTCCCTCGATGCGGTTGACCCGGTTGGCGAAGATGTTGTAGCCGAACACCGCGGGAATCGCGACCGCGAGCGCCATGGCGGTCGCCGTCAACGCCGCGGCGACGCCCGGAGCGACGGCCGCCACGGACCCCGATCCGGTGGTCGAAAGCCCAATGAACGACTGGATGATCCCCAGCACCGTGCCCAGAAGTCCGATGAGCGGGCTCGCCGAGGCGATCATCGCCAGCGAGGGGATCAGCCGCGAGAGGCCGTCGCGCTCCGTGTCGGTCTGCGCATCGAGCACCAGCCGCAGCGCCTCGACCTGAGACGCGCTGAAACGCGCCGAACGTTCGGGCGTGGCGGCCATCGCCGGCGGGGTGTCGCTGAGAAACGTCTCGGCGCGCTCGAAAATGCGCACGAAGGGTCCGCTCGCCTTGCGGGTCGACGCGGCCACCTCGGCCAGCGAACGCGCCCGCTCGAAGGCGTGCATGAAGTCGTGGCTCGTGCGCCGATAGCGTCGGAACTCTCGCCACTTGGCCGCCATGATCGACCAGCTGATGATCGAGAGCAGCAGCAGGAGCGCGAGCACCACCTGCGTCACCACGTCCGCCGTGGTGATCAACTCCCAGGCGTTGGTGGGGAGGGCGGCGGCGGCCTGCGCGACCAGGAGCGACGGGCCCGCCACGCTATGACCGTCCCGCGAAGTATTCGTACGTCGCCCGGAGCCCGTCGCGCAGCGCCACCTGCGGTGACCAACCGAGCACGGTCTGCGCCCTGGCGGTGTTGACCGTGGATCGCTGCTGCTCGCCCTGGCGCGCCGGCGCCTTGTTCACCGTGGCCGGTCGACCCGCCACCTCGCTGATGATCTCCGCGAGCTCCAGCACCGTGGTCTCGATCCCCGTGCCGATGTTGAAGCTCCGCGTGTCGACCTGCGCCATCTTCGGCAAGGACGCTTCGGCCGCAAGGAAGTTGGCGCGCGCGACGTCACCCGCATACACGTAATCCCGCGTCTGCGTCCCTTCACCAAAAACAGTCAGTGGTTCGCCCTTGAGGACGCGCTTGCAGAAGATCGCCACGACGCCGGCCTCCCCGTGCGGATCCTGCCGCGGCCCGTACACGTTGGCGTACCGCAACGCGACGGTATCGATCCCGTGCACACGCGAGAAGTAGCCCATGTAGTACTCGACCGAGAGCTTGGCGATGCCATAGGGTGACTCCGGGTCCTTGGGCATGTCCTCGACCGTCGGCAGCGGCACGAAGTCGCCGTAGATCGCCCCCCCAGTGGACGAGAAGACGAACCGCGTCTGCCGGCCCGAGGCACGCACCGCTTCGAGCAGGTTGAGCGACCCTCCAATGTTGACCTGGGCGTCCCACGCCGGATCGGCCACGCTCTTGCGCACGTCGATCTGCGCCGCAAGATGACAGACGGCATCGAACCCGCCCTCGCGCACGAGCCGCGCGGCATCGGCAGAGGTGATGTCGAGTTCGTGGAACTGCGCGGCAGCCGGAAGGTTGGCTCGCTTGCCTGACGAGAGGTTGTCGATGATCTCGACCGCGTATCCTCCCTCGAGAAACCGCTCGGCGACGTGAGAGCCGATGAAGCCCGCGCCACCGGAAATGAGGGCTCGACGGGTCACGCGACGCTCCCGAAGCGCGTGGACAGGTCGCGAAAACAGTAACGGACGGGCATGCGCGAGGGGCCGGTTCGGGCGATGGACGTAGCGGGGCGCGCAGCCACGGCCGCGAACAAGACCCGCACGAAGGAATCGCGCGCAATCTAACGGCCCTCTCGCAGGGGAGCGAGCGAGGCGAGGCCCGGACTCGAGCCTCGCCTCACGTGACCATCAGAACGGCAGATCGTCCTCGGCGTCTTCCAGGGCACGAGGGAAATCCTCGAACTCCTCGGCGCTGCCGGCCGGCGCCGGCGCACGTCCGCGATCCGGCGCTCCGCGACGCCCACCACCCTCGAACTCACCCGCGCCCTCCCCCCGCGGCGACAGCAGAATCAACTCGCGCACCCGAATCTCCGTGGTGTAGCGCGTCTGCCCTTCCTTGTCCGTCCACTGCCGATACTCGATGCTGCCCTCGACGAAGAGCTTGTCGCCCTTCTTCACGTAGCGATCGACGATGTCGGCCAGCCCCATGCCCTGGCCGTTGCGGCCGTTCCAGGCAATGCAGCGGTGCCACTCCGTCTTCTCCTGCCGACCCCCGGCGCTCCCGGCGTCGTTCCACGACCGGGACGTCGCGAGAGAGAAATCCGCGACACGACCGCCGCTCGAGGTCGATCGCACCTCGGGGTCTTTGCCGACGTTCCCGATCAACTGCACCTTGTTCAAGCTTCTGGCCACGTTGCCTCCGTGCGAGTGTGAGTGCCTCGCTGCGCAGAGTATGCAGGCAGCGTCCGGACGACGCCACCAATTCCTTCCCGGTTGGGTCCTTTCATCGCGGTGCCGTGGATCGGCGCATTACGATAGCGTCTTCGACCGGCCGATCGTAGTACCGACGACGACGCCCAACCTCGCTGAAACCGGCGCCCGCATACAACCGGCGCGCGGCGACGTTCGACGTCCGCACCTCAAGCCAGACCTCCACCACACCGTCGTGCCGCAACGTCTCCAGCAGGTCGTCCAGGACGCGCCGCCCGACCCCCCGCCGCTGCCACGACGGCGCCACCGCGAGGTTGGCCAGCTCGGCCTCGTCCACGGCCACGTACACCACCGCGTACGCGGCGAGCGAGTCGCCGGCCGTGGCCACCAGGAAGCGCGCGGCCGGGTGTTGCAGCAGATCGGCGAACGACGCCCAGGACCACGGATCCGTGAAGAGCTCCCGCTCCAGTGCCACCACCGACGGCACGTCGTTAGGCGCGGCGGCCCGCAGTGTCAGCGCGACCGACTCCGCGCTCATGCGCCCGCCGGGCCAGCACCCCCGCCCCCGGCAAGGGAACGGCCGTGCACCGCCTCCCACTTCACCTGGGCTTCCGCCAGGCGCCCATAGTCTGGTTCCCAGGACGCCAGGTCCACCACCGTCACCAGCCGCTGAGCCACCAGGACTCCCGCGCCGCGCGCGTGCGGCGCCCATGCGTGGACCGCACCCTCGATGGCGCCAACGAGCGTTGCGCCCTCGCTCGCCGCAATCGAGGCAACGTCCGACGCGCTGACGCGCGCGGCGTCCCCGATCGCCGAGACCCGACCGCCGGACCCGACGTCCACCAGGGCGAGGAACACCTCTCCGCGCATGGCGTCCAGCACCGCCGCGTAGCGGCCCGACGGCGGCGCCGACGCTTGCGCCACGAGCAGCCCGAGCGAGGGCGCGGCGTACAGCGGAGCCCCGGTTGCCGTGGCGATGCCTTTGGCAATCGCCGCCGCGATGCGAAGCGACGTGAAGCTCCCCGGGCCACCGCTCACCACGAGCGCCGTCAGCTCGCCCCAATGGGTATGCGCGGTCACGAGGTCCACGACAGCGGGCATGAGCCGCTCCTCCGTGGCGCCCTTCATGACGACCGAGCGCTCACCCAGCAGGCGCCCGCCGTCAAACAGCGCGACGCTCCCTCCGGACGCATTGGCTTCGATCGCGAGCAGCATCAGCGTTCCACCGAGAGCCGGCGCGCATCCGGCTCGCCCGCGACATGCGACAGCGTGATCGCGACGCTGGGCGCGGGCACTCGCGCTCCGGCGCGCTCGGGCCATTCGATGAGCAGCAGCCCGTCGCCGACCATCTCGTCGAAGCCAAGGTTGGTGAGGTCGTCCGGCGACGTGAGCCGGTAGAGGTCGAGGTGCCGGACGATCGAGCGCGGTGCGTTGTATTCGTGCACGAGCGCATAGGTCGGCGAGGTCACCTCGCCGGCGACGCCATACCCGGCGCAGAGCGCCTGCGCCAGCGTGGTCTTCCCGGAACCCAGGTCGCCGCGCAGCGTGACCACGTCACCGGGGACAAGGCCAGCGCCGATCTCGGTCCCCCAGTGCACGAGGGCGTCGCGGGACAGGTGCAGGTCGAGGCGTTCGCCGCGAGCGGGCACGCGCCTAACGGCTCGCGCGAATGTCGGCGAACGCGTCGCGCTTGCGTGCATTGGCCGCCCGATCCCGCGACGCCCGCAGTTCGAACACCTCATCGCGCAGTCGCGCCGCCTGCTCGAAGTCGAGGTCCTCGGCGGCGCGGCGCATCTGCACCTCCAGGTCGGCCAGTCGCTCGTCAAACGCCTCGGCGCCCCAGTGCGCCCCCGACTCCGCGACGCGCTTCGCCCTGGCCTCGCGCTCCTCGCGCGCATCGGCAACCCGCGTGATAAAGCGAACCTCGTCAACGCTCTTCACCACACCCTGGGGCACGATGCCGTGCGTTGCGTTCCACTCCTGCTGCGTGGCCCGACGTCGCGTCGTCTCGTCGATGCAGCGCTGCATCGACTCGGTCACCCGATCGGCGTAGAAAATCGCGCGACCGTTCACGTGCCGCGCGGCACGACCGACGGTCTGGATCAGCGACCGGTCCGAGCGCAGGAACCCCTCCTGGTCGGCATCGAGGATCGCGACGAGCGAGACCTCCGGCATGTCCAGCCCTTCGCGCAGCAGGTTGATCCCCACCAGCACGTCGAACTCCCCAAGCCGCAGCCCGCGCACGATCTCCATTCGCTCGATCGCGTCGATGTCCGAGTGCATGTAGCGCACGCGAACGCCGGTCTGGGCGAGGTAGTCCGTCAGGTCCTCGGCCATTCGCTTGGTCAGCGTGGTGACCAGCGTCCGCTCACCGCGCCGTTCGCGAAGGCGAATCTCGTTGAGCAGGTCATCGACCTGCCCGCGAACCGGGCGAATCTCGATCTCGGGATCGATCAGCCCCGTGGGGCGGATGACCTGCTCGACCACCACGCCCTGGGAGAGCTGGAGTTCGAGGTCCGCCGGCGTGGCGGAGACGAAGATCGCCTGCGGGGTCATCGCGAGAAACTCGTCGAACACCAGCGGTCGGTTGTCGAGCGCCGACGGCAGCCGAAAGCCGTACTCCACCAACGTTTCCTTGCGGGCGCGGTCGCCGTTGTACATCCCGCGCACCTGAGGCAACGTCACGTGCGACTCGTCCACGATGACGAGAAAATCCTCGGGGAAGTAGTCGAACAGCACGGCGGGCCGCTCCCCCTCGGCCCGCGAGGCCAGGTGGCGGGAGTAGTTCTCGATCCCGGCGCACGTCCCGATCTCCATCATCATCTCGAGATCGAAGTTGGTGCGCGATTCGAGGCGCTGTGCCTCGAGGAGCTTGCCGGCGTTCCGGAGCACCGTCAGGCGCTCACGCAGTTCTTCGCGAATCGCCGTCCCGGCCCGCTCGAGCGACGGCCGCGAGGTGATGAAGTGCTTCGCGGGATAGATCGCGGCCCGTTCGAGTTCGGCAATCGTCTCGCCGGTGACCGTCGAGATCTTGGAGATGCGTTCGATCTCGTCACCCCACAGCTCGACGCGAACCCCCTGCTCCTCGTAGGCCGGCAGGATCTCGACCGTGTCGCCCCGCACGCGGAACGTCCCGCGATCGAACGCCACGTCGTTGCGGGAATACAGGATCCCCACGAGCTGACGCAGGATGTGGTCGCGCGTGATCTTCTGCCCGCGCGACAGCGTCACCATGCGCTTCCGATACTCCACCGGATCGCCGAGCCCGTAGATGGCTGACACCGTGGCCACGATCACCACGTCGTCGCGCTCCATGAGCGACGAGGTCGCGCGCAGCCGCAGCCGGTCGATGTCCTCGTTGATCGACGCGTCCTTTTCGATGTAGGTGTCGCTCGAAGGGACGTAGGCCTCGGGCTGGTAGTAGTCGTAGTACGAAATGAAGTACTCGACCGCGTTGGTGGGGAAAAAGCTCTTGAGCTCCCCGTAGAGCTGCGCGGCGAGCGTCTTGTTGTGTGACAGGACGAGCGTGGGTTTGCCGTAGTTGGCGATGACGTGCGCCATGGTCATCGTCTTGCCTGACCCCGTCACGCCGAGCAGGGACTGAAACCGGTCGCCCCGCTCCAGACCGGCCGAGAGCTCGGCGATGGCGCGGGGCTGGTCGCCGGCGGGCTGGAAAGGCGACTGAATGCGGAACTCGGCGCGTCCGGTCATGGGCGAGAATATAGCCTGCCGGTCTTTGTTCGGGTACCTCCGGTGCCGCGCGCTGACCGGGAACGCCGCGCGGCCTCCTGCCATCAAACGCAGTGAGGGGCCACTGCCGCCGGCAGGTATCCCGACCCGCGCCGGACAACATCGGCGCCCAACCCAGGAGTCACCATGTTTCGCCACCTCGATTTCCGCCGTGATTCACTCCGGTGCCGCGCCCTCGTTGGCGCTCTGGCCGCGCTGCTCGCGGCTCCGCTTCTCCGCCCGACCGCCGTTGCTGCGCAGACCCCGACGCGCGGGGCCGACGCGCGAATGGCCACCACGCGCACGGCAAGCGCAAGCGCGCTCTACTCGGCTATGCAGTCGCTGTGGGCCCAGCACATGGAATGGACGTATGCCGCGGTCACGGCGCTCGCCACCGACTCACCCGCCCTCGAGGCAACGGCCGCGCGACTGATGCAGAACCAGGTGGACATCGGCAACGCCATCGCACCCTTCTATGGTGAGGCGGCGGGTCGGGCGCTGACGAAGCTCCTTCAGCAGCACATCACCGACGCCGTCGCGGTCGTGAAGGCGGCGAAGGCCAACGACAAGCCGACGTTGGACAAGGCCATTGCCGCCGCCTATGGCAACGCGCAGGACATCGCCGACTTTCTCGCGCGGGCCAACCCCAACTGGAAGCAGGCCGACGCGCGCGAGATGCTGAAGAAGCACATCGACACGACGCTCCTCTACGCCACCGCGGTGCTGCAGGGGCGATACGCCGAGGGCATCGCGGCCTATGCGGGTGCAGAGTCGCACATGCAGCATTTCGCCGATGCGCTCAGTGCCGGGCTCGTCGCCGCCTTTCCGCAGAAGTTCGCCCGATGAGACATCGAGCAGCCGTCTCCCGGCGTGGGCGCGTCACGCCGCGCCGTCACCCGGGAGAGGGCGAGGTGATAGGTTCCGAAATCCGCGTGGATCCGACGGAGGCTCCGATGCCGTCTTCGACACATCGAACGATCGCGCATGACCCGGACGCCGACGACGAGGCGGCCCTGGTCGCGCGCGCCGTCAACGGTGAGGGTGCCGCGTTCGAGGTCATCATGCGTCGGCACAACCAGCTGCTGTTCCGCACCGCGCGCAGCATCGTGCGAAACGACACCGAGGCCGAGGACGTGCTGCAGGAGGCCTACCTGCACGCGTGGAGAGGCCTGCGGGCGTACCGGGCCGAAAGTCGCCTTGCCACATGGCTGGTCCGCATCGTCACCAACGAAGCCCTCGGCCGACTCCGTCGAAAGCACCTCAACCTGGTGCCGCTCGATGCGGCCATGCACTCACCCGAGCCACACGTGCAGGCAGCCCTGACCGACGCCCCCCATCGAGGACCCGAGTACGCGGTGCTTCGCGCGCAAGCGCGGCACCTCATGGAGTCGCGTATCGACCAGCTTCCGGAGGCGTTCCGCACGGTCTTCGTGCTTCGCGCGATCGAGGAGTTGAGCGTGGAAGAGGTCGCGCAGTCGCTCGGCATCGCCGAGGCCACGGTGCGCACGCGTCATTTCCGCGCGCGCAGCCAGCTGCGTGAATGGCTGGCGCAGGACATGGACGTGGCCCTGGGCGACGTCTTCGCCTTCGATGGTGCGCGCTGCGAGCGCATCGTCGCCGCCGTGCTCGCATCGGGAGGCTCGGTCTGGTCAGCTCCCGACGGTCCGGCACCGGCGGTGTAGGCATCGCCCGCGAGCGGATCAGTCGGCGCCGATCCGCTCCCTGCGCTGCACGTCATGGATGCCCTTCACCCGCCGCACCGCCTTCATGATCTTCTGAAGGTGGCCGAGGTTCTCCACCTCCACCACCGCCGCTCCGGTCACGCGCGCATCGACGGTCGTCAGGTCCATGCTCTTGATGTCCGTGCCCGTTGAACTCACTGCCGCCGCCACGTCCGCGTAGAGTCCGCGCCGATCGAATCCTTCGAGCGCGAGGCGAACCATGAACCGCTCGCCCGGCTGCTCCTGCCAGTCGATCTCGAGGCGTCGCTCGGGTTCGTGCACCAGCATGAGCAGGTTGGGGCAGTCGCCGCGATGGATGCTCACGCCACGACCACGCGTCACGTATCCGACGACTCGGTCGCCCGGCACGGGCTGGCAGCACTGGGCGTAGCGCACCATGAGGCCATCGGCCCCCTGGATGCGGATGCCCTTTCCCGTGCCGCGCATCCGATCGACGAAGCGTTCGATCGCCGTGGGGCGCGGTGCATGCTCCGGATTCTCCAGCTCCGGATACAGTGCCTTGAGCACCTGCGTGGGGTTCAGGTCTCCCTGCCCCAGCGACGCGATCACGTGATGACCATCGTTCAGGCCGAGCCTCTCGGCGGCCGCCTCGAGGCGCGAATCATCGGGCTTGGCAAGTCGGCGACGCCGAACTTCACGGTCGAGCATCTCCTGCCCGATCTTGGCCGACGACTGCTCTTCTTCCTGGCGCAACCACTGCCGGATCTTGTGCCTCGCGCGCCCCGTCCGCACGTGCGCCAGCCAATCCCGACTCGGCCGGGCGTTGGGCGACGTGAGGATCTCCACCGTCTCCGAGTTCTTCAGCTCCCGCGACAGCGTGGCGATCTTGCCGTTCACCTTGGCACCGTTGCAGTGCAGCCCGACCTCGGTGTGCACCGCAAACGCGAAGTCGATCGGCGTCGCGCCCCGCGGCAACTGGATCACGTCTCCGGTCGGCGTGAAGACGAAGATCTCGTCCTGATAGAGGTCGAGCTTGAGGAACTCGAGGAACTCCGCCGGATCCTTGGCGTCGAGTTGCAGTTCGAGTACCTGCCGGAACCACGAGAGGTGTCGGTCCAGCTCGTCGGTGCCCTTGGACGACTCGTGGTAGCGCCAGTGCGCGGCAATGCCGAAATCCGCCGTGCGGTGCATCTCGCGCGTGCGTATCTGCACCTCGTAGAGCTGACGCCCCGGCCCAAAAATCGTCGTGTGCAGCGACTGATAGCCGTTGGACTTTGGCTGCGCGATGTAGTCCTTGATGCGCTCCTGGACCGGCGTCCACCCATCGTGGATGACGCCGAGGGCGTGGTAGCAGTCCGGGACGGTGTTCACGAGGACGCGGATCGCGAGCAGGTCGAAGATCTCCTCGTAGGGTCGCTGGCGCTTGAGCATCTTCTTGTGGATCGACCACAGATGCTTCGGGCGACCGGTGACCTCCACGTCCTTGATGCCTGATGCTGTCAGCGTGCGCTCCAGTGGCTCGCGCAGACCCTTGATCAGCGCCTCGCGCTCCCCGCGTTTGGCCTGCACCAGCTTCGCCAGCGTCCGATACGCATCCGGCTCGAGATACTTGAACGCGAGGTCCTCCAACTCCCACTTCATCTTCGCCATCCCGAAGCGGTGGGCGAGTGGGGCGTAGAGGTCCATCGTCTCCTGCGCGATCCGCTCTCGCTTGTTCTCCGGGAGCCAGTCCAGCGTCCGCATGTTGTGCAGGCGGTCCGCCAGCTTGATGATGATCACGCGCGCGTCCTTCGCGATCGAGACGAGCAGCTTGCGATAGTTCTCGACCTGGCGGTTCTCGGTCGAGTTCATCGGCAGGTGCCCGATCTTTGTCAGACCATCGACGATCTGCGCGATCTCCTTTCCGAAGACCTGTTCGAGCTGCTCGCGCGTGACCTCGGTGTCCTCGATGACATCGTGGATCAGGCCGCTCGCCACGGTCGCCGAGTCGAGCTGCAGGTCGGCGAGGATCTTGGCGACCTCGACGCAGTGCGTGACGAAGGGGTCTCCGTTCTTGCGAAACTGCCCCGCGTGCGCGCGCACGCTGAACTCGTAGGCACGGCCCAGCAAGTCCGTGTCCAGCCGCTCCGGGATGGGTTCCCCGGGCGGCCACCAGCTCAGCGAAGGTTTGGGAGGCAGCGTCGACGTCACGATGCTATCACGGACCTCACGAGGGGCGCTTGCGGTCACCAGGCATGAGCCCCGATTCCACGAAACTAACGTAGCGGCCACGCCCGACGACGATGTGATCGCGGACCTCGATCCCCACGATCTCACCGGCCGCGACCATCTGGTCGGTCACCAGCCGATCGTCGAGACTGGGGTTCGGGTCGCCCGAGGGGTGGTTGTGCACCAGAACGACCGACGCCGCGCGCTCCGAGATCGCCTCTCGGAAGACCTCCCGCGGGTGCACCAGCGATGAGTTCAGGATACCCCGGGTGACCAGAATGTCTCGCTGGAGCCGATGCTGGGAATCGAGCACCGCCACGTGAAACTCCTCGACCGGAAGATCCTCGAGCCGCGTCCCGAACACGCGGTACACGTCATGTGGAGAACGCACCAGGATGCCCTCCTGTCGCGTCTCCTGGATCATCCGCCTGCCGAGCTCGAGCGCCGCGTGGATCGCGACGGCCCGTGCACGTCCGATGCCCGACGTGGTGCGAAGCGCCGCCACCGGCTCCGACGCGATACGCCGAAGCGAGCCACCACGCGCCACCAGGGCCGCCTGGGCCACCGACAACGACGAGTGCTGACGGGAGCCCGCACCCAGGATGATGGCCAGCAGCTCGATGGTACTCAGCCGCGACGCCCCGTGGGACTCGAGCCGTTCGCGGGGGCGTTCGCTGGGTGGCAACTCCCGCACCCCTGAGATTCGGCGGGAGGTACCGACACCTAACGTCTTGTCATCCTGCTTCTTGCGCATCGCAGTCTCCTGGCGTTTCTCGCCGGAGCATAACGACGCTCAGAGCCGATGCGCGTACCGGATCCTTGCAGCCGGGAGCGAAAGCTCGCGCCCGGCGAAGACTACGCGCCGGCCCCGTGGCACTTCTTGAACTTCTTGCCGGACCCACACGGGCACACGTCATTGCGGCCTACGTTGGAGAAGTCCGCCGAGCCTCCGGCGCGGGCTCCGCCCGCCATCTCATTGAGCGTGCGCGCCCGCCCCGCGCCAACCACGGTCGGGTTGGACGCCCGCACCGGCGCCGGGACTGCCTGGTCAGGCGCGGCGTCGTCCGTCGCGGCTGCCTCACCGTTGGACCCTGCAGGAGTGGCGGGCTCCTCTTCCACGATGTCTTCGAGAATGCCAAGCGCGTTGTAGCGCCTCGTCGGCCGCTGCGGCGCTTCGGGCTCGGGTTGCGCCGCCGGGCCGCCCCGCGCGAACTCGGCCGGATTGAAGATCAACTGCGCCCGCAGGAAACGTTCAGTGAAGGTATGGTGGATGTCCGACATGAGGTCCACGAACATCGTGTACGCTTCCTGCTTGTACTCGATCAGCGGGTCCTTTTGGCCCCACGAGCGGTAGTGGATGGCCGAGCGCAGCTGATCCAGGTCGTAGAGGTGGTCCTTCCACTTCTCGTCGAGGACGTTGAGCATGACCAGCGAGAGCAATCGGGGGGCAAAGCCCTTCCCATCCTCGTCCGTGACCGCGTTGAGGCTCTCCTCCTTGGCCACGAACGCTGTATTGACGGCCGCGAGCGCCGCCGCGACCAGCCCGTCTTCACTCGCCGGCCGATCATCGCCCTCCAGCTCGGGCACCGAGAGGAGGTAGTGCATCATCAGGTTCTGCTTGAGCAGATCGAGATCCCACTGGGCGGCGTCCTCGAACTCTGCCAGCGTCGTCTTCACGCGCTTCTCGATGGCCTTCTCGACCATCTTCACTGCCTCACCGCGCAGTTCTTCGCCCCCCTCCAGCGCGAACGAGCGGAGCGAGTAGATCACCTCGCGCTGCTGGTTCATCACGTCATCGTACTCGAGCAGGCGTTTGCGGGCCTGGAAGTTCTGCAACTCGACGCGCTTCTGCGCCTGTTCGATCGACCGCGTGATGAGAGGGTGCGTCAGCACCTCACCCTCCTGGGCGCCCATGCGATCCATGAGGCGCGCGATGCGCTCGGTCCCGAAGAGGCGCATCAGGTCGTCTTCGAGCGACAGGAAGAACTGTGAGGCTCCGGGGTCGCCCTGTCGACCCGCGCGGCCGCGCAGCTGCCGGTCGATGCGCCGCGATTCGTGGCGCTCGGACCCGATGATGTGCAACCCACCGCACTCGGTGACGTCGACCATCTTGTTCGGGTCGTCGACGTTCTTCACCTGTGAGGCCTTCGAGCTGGTGACGCCCTCACCGAGTTTGATGTCGGTGCCGCGACCGGCCATGTTGGTCGCGATGGTGATGGCGCCCGGCTGACCCGCCATGGCCACGATCTCCGCCTCGCGCTGGTGGTACTTGGCGTTGAGGACGTTGTGATTGAGGCCCGCGCGCTTGAACATGCGCGAGAGCGTCTCGGACACGTCGACGGTCACCGTGCCCACGAGCACCGGATAACCAAGCTCGTGCAGCCGGCGCGTTTCCTCGACGATCGCGTTGTACTTCTCGCGCCGCGTCTTGTAGACGTAGTCGTGCCGATCATCGCGGATGACCTCGCGGTTGGTCGGGACGACGGAGACGTCGAGTCCGTAGATCTGGTGGAACTCGGTCTCCTCGGTCTCGGCGGTGCCGGTCATGCCGCCGAGCTTCTCGTACATGCGGAAGTAGTTCTGGATGGTGATGGTGGCCATGGTCTGGGTCTCACCCTTCACCTGCACGCCTTCCTTGGCCTCCACCGCCTGGTGCAACCCCTCGGACCAGCGGCGCCCGGGCATGGTGCGCCCGGTGAACTCGTCCACAATGAGGACCTGCCCTTCCTGCACCACGTAGTTCACGTCCTTCTCGTACAGGGCGTGCGCGCGCAGGAGCTGGTGGATGATGTGGAGCTTTTCGCTCTTCATCGCATAGTCCGCTTCCACCTGGCGACGCGCCTCGAGCTTCTCCTGGCCGGACATGTCCGGGTCGTGCTCGATGCGGTGCACGGCCGTCGAGATGTCGGGCAGCTCGAACTGGTCGTGATCGGACGGGGACAGCTCGCTCACGCCGCTTTCCGTCAGGTGCACCGAGTGCCCCTTTTCGTCGAGGACGAACAGCAGCGAGTCCTCGAGTTCACGGAACTGCTGCTTGCTGGGCGGCAACTTGCGATCGGCGAGGTACGCCAGCTCCTGCTTGTAGACGAGCTGCTTGACGCCCTGCTCGTTGAGGGCCTTCATCAGGCGCTTGTTCTTGGGGCTGCCCATCTGCGCCTGGAACAGCGCCAGCGCCGCGGCATCGTTGTCGCCGCGCTCCAGCGCGGCCTCGCCCTCGGCCACGAGTTCGTTGGCCAGCTCGGTCTGCTTGCGGAACAGTCGCAGCACCGCGCCGTTGTGCTGCGCAAACTCGGCGTCGTTCTCGTTGCCGACCGGCCCGGAGATGATGAGCGGCGTCCGCGCTTCGTCGATCAGCACCGAGTCGACTTCGTCGACGATCGCGTACCAGTGCTTGCGCTGCACCTTGTTCTCCGGGCTGATCACCATGTTGTCGCGCAGGTAATCGAACCCGAACTCGTTGTTGGTTCCGTACGTGATGTCGCAGTTGTAGGCCGCGCGCCGCTCGGCCGAGCCCGGCTCCGTATCGTCGAGACACCCAACGGTAAGGCCGAGCCACGTGTAGAGGTGTCCCATCCACTGCGAGTCGCGGCGGGCGAGGTACGAGTTCACCGTGACCAGGTGCACGCCGCGTCCCGCGATCGCATTCAGGTAGATCGGGAGCGTGGCGACGAGGGTCTTGCCTTCGCCCGTCGCCATTTCGGCGATGCGGCCGAGGTGGAGCTGGATACCGCCGACGAGCTGCACGTCGTAGTGAACCATCTCCCACGTCAGCTCGCGGCCGGTCACCTTCACCGTCGAGCCGCACAGGCGACGCGCGGCCTCACGCGCCGTGGCAAATGCCTCGGGCAGGATCTCGTCGAGCACTTCGGCGATCTCCTCGCGCAGTTCCTTCTCGACACCGCCGCGGCCGTCTGCGCCGCTGAGCTCCGTGTCGTATCGCTCACGCTCCGCGGCGTCTTTCGTCGTCCGCTTCAGCTCCCGGAGTTCCTCGACGCGCCGTTCAAGCGTGGCCGTGCGCTCAGCCAGCACCTGTCGGAACTTCGCCGTCTGGCCGCGAAGCTCATCGTCGGGCACCGACTGCAGTCGGGCGTACTCGGCATTGACGGCGTCGACGATGGGCTGCACGCGCTTGCGCTCGCGGTCGTGACGGGTGCCGAAAACCTTGGAGAAGAGCTGGTTGATCATGCGTGCCTCGTTCGGTACAGCCCGCGTTCCTCGATGAAGCGGGCGACAGCTTCGGGGACAAACCCCGAGATGGCGCGACCGGTTCGGACCCGCTCGCGCACTTCAGTGGACGACACGTCGACCCGGCGCGTGACGATCATCGTCGGCGGCGGGACGTGGGTTCCGGTGACGGCGACGATGGCTGCAATCACGCTAGCGCCGTCCCGGAGGTCATCGCCACCCTCCGCGCGCGGCATCAGCGCGAGGCGGGCCAGCTTGGCAATCCGCTGCGGCTCGCGCCACTGCGCAAAACTGTTCGCGGCATCGGTGCCCAGGAGAAAGTACCGCTCAGCGCCAGGGGTCCGCTCCGCCAGCGCCGTCAGCGTCTCGACGGTGTACGAGAGCCCGCCCCGTTCGACCTCGATCGGATCGACTTCGAAGCGCGGATCATTGCCCGCGGCCAGGTGCGTCATCGCGAGCCGGTCGGCGGGCGACGCCTGGACCACGTCAGCCTTGAGCGGCTGTCGGGCGTTGGGGATGAAGACGAGCCGGTCGAGCCCCAATGCCTCCACGGCGTCGGATGCCACGAGCAGGTGGCCGACGTGCGGGGGGTCGAATGTCCCGCCCAGGATCCCGATGCGCACGGTCAGTGCGTATCGGGCGGGGACGTCGTATCGCTGGTTGGCCGGGTGGAGACCGCGGAGGGGGGCGCCCCACAGGTGAGCGCAACATCCTTGTCCCTCGGGTATTTCTCCTGGAGCGTCGTGCAGACCTCTTTCTTGTCTTCACGATACCGAATCGCTTCGTACGATTCGGCGAGGCGCAGGTACGCCTCACGCGACTTGGCCGTTTGCGGGTAGTTCTTGACGACGTCCTTGAAGTAAATGATGGCGGAATCGAACGCCTTCCGCCGGAAGTAATAGAGGCCGCTCTGGTAGTCCTTGTCCGCGAACCATTCCTGGAGCATGCCCATCTGCTTTTCCGCCTCATCCTTCAGTTCGCTCTCGGGATAGAGTCCGAGCATGGACTGGTAGGCGGACAGCGCCTGCTCCCCGTAGTTCGCATCGAGCGACGGGCGGCGCCAGAGTTTCTGGTATTCGCGTGCGGCCTCGAACATCGCGTCGTCCGCGAGGGAGTCCGTGGCGAAGGATTCACCAAGTCGGTTGAACGCCTGCGCCGCGAGAATGTGTTCACCGCGACCCGCATGCGCCTTGGCGAGATACCAGTTGGCGAGGGGAAGCAGGGTGTCGCGTGCCGGCAGGTCGAACGTGAGCTTCTCGAACGCGGAAACGGCGTTATCCCACTTCTTGCGGCTCAGTTCATTGACTGCCGCGTTGAAGAGGGCCTCGTTCGTCGTGTAGCGGCTCAGCTTGAACCCGCGTCCACACGCGCCCGAAACCGCGGCGAGGAAGAGCAGGAGGCCGAGTCGATAGAACCGCGTATCTGGCATGCCGAGGGTGGGTACCCGTCGCAATCTGTCAGGTTCGAACCCGGACACCGTCGAACGGTTTCCGGGGGAAACGGGAAACGTAATCGAGCACTGCTCACAAGTGGGCCTATCGGGAGGACACGGGGTGCGGCAAGTCCCCTTGCCCGCCCCGGGACGGTTCGCGCCCGTTGCGAAACGCCGGAGGCCGCTCGTGCGGTACCCGAGCGCCGAGACTCGGCGTCAGAGGGGTAGATGCCCGACCTCGCGACGGGGCCGGGCCCTCCCCGGAACGGCCCGATCCCGGTGCAATGGAGGCTCACAATGGCCGGAACCCGAACCTTCGCTTCGGTCGCCCACCTGGTTGCGGCGATCGTACTGACCTCACCAGTGTGCGCCGCCGGGGCGCAGGCTCCCGCCACGGCGTCCGCCTCCGCGTCGGCGCCACCCTTTTTCGGCGTTCCGTGGGGCCTGCCCGTCGACTCGCTCAGGTCCCGCACGGCCGTGCTCGGGTGGGAGTTCCTGCAGGTTGATGCCGATGGGGACTATGCGTTCAGGGCGCGGGTCGACGGCGAAGACGCGATGGTCTTTGCGACCTTCGGGGCCGGCGGCCTAACGCGCGTGCTGGTGAGCATCACGCCGCACCCGGGCGCGCTCCTCACGTACGAGAACGTGGCCGACACGCTGCGCCACCACTTCGGCCCCGCCGCGCTCTCGACGCAGGATCAGCACCGTCCCACGCCACCGGCGCCGGCGATGCTGCAGGCCAATGCCTGGCGAGGTGTGTTGATGGGGCTCCGTCGCGACGGGCGCATCATGATCGTGCTCACGTGCCCGGAGACCTCGCCAAGGGTGCCGGTCAGGCGAGGACCGGCGGCATAGGTCGGGAGTCGACGGCCGAAGCATTGGTGGTGGCCACCGCCGGAGTCCCGGGTGCAATCGGACTCATGCGCACGCGGGAACGCACGACTCGTTGCTGACCTGCGGGGATCACCGCGCCCTCAGCGCTCCCTTGAAGAACGCGATCGTTCTCTCCACGCCGTCGCGAAGCTGAATCTCAGGCTCCCACCCGAGCATGGTGCGTGCACGCGTGATATCCGGCTTGCGGACCTTCGGGTCATCCACCGGCAAGTCCCGGTATTCGATGCGACTGGTCGAGCCGGTCAGCTCGAGTACCAGTTCCGCCAACTGACGCACCGTGAACTCGTTCGGGTTGCCGACGTTGGTGGGCTGCGCGTCTCCGCGCATGAACAGCCGATAGATCCCATCGACCTCGTCGTCGACGTAGCAGAACGAACGCGTCTGGCTGCCATCGCCGTAAATCGTCAGGTTCTCGCCCTGCAGGGCCTGCACGATGAAGTTTGACACGACGCGCCCGTCATGCGGACGCATGCGCGGCCCATAGGTGTTGAAGATGCGCACGATACGGGTATCCACCCCGTGGGCGCGGTGGTACGCCATGGTCATCGCTTCGGCGAACCGCTTGGCCTCGTCGTAGACGCCCCGCGGGCCGATGGGGTTCACGTTGCCCCAGTACGACTCCCGCTGCGGATGCACCAGCGGATCCCCGTACACCTCCGACGTCGAGGCGAGGAAGAAGCGCGCGCCCTTCGCGCGCGCCAGCCCGAGCGCGTTGTGGGTGCCCAGCGAACCCACCTTGAGTGTGGCGATCGGGTGCTCGAGGTAGTCGATGGGCGAAGCGGGCGACGCAAAATGCAGGATGCCATCGAGCGCTCCGGCGACGTACGTGTACGTCGAGATGTTGTGCCGGATGAACTGGAAGCGCTCGTGCCCGGCCAGATGCGCGATGTTGTCCGGGTTGCCCGTGATGAAGTTGTCGAGGCCGATGACTTCGTGGCCTTCGCGCAGGAACCGGTCGCTGAGGTGGGAGCCAAGAAACCCGGCCGCACCGGTGATCAGGATCCTCATGCGCGCCCTCGCCCGATGGAGTCGTAGGTAAAGCCGAGCTGCCGCATCTTGCTCGCGGCATAGAGGTTCCGGCCGTCGATGACCACCGGCTGCTTCAGCGCGGACTTGATGCGCGCGAAGTCCGGGTGGCGGTATTCATTCCAGTCTGTGACGACGACGAGCGCATCCGCGCCCTCGAGGGCCTGGTAGTTGGTCTCGGCGTAGGCGACGCGCTCGCCCAGCTTGTGTTTCGCCTCGTGCATCGCGGCGGGATCGTGCGCCGCCACCGTTGCGCCCGCGGCCAGCAGTGCCTCGATCAGCACCAGCGACGGAGCCTCGCGCATGTCGTCGGTGTTCGGCTTGAAGGCGAGGCCCCACACCGCCACACGCTTGCCCGACACGCTGCCGCCGAGGGCCGCCTGAAGCTTCTCGAAGAGACGCTGCTTCTGTCGATCGTTGGCGTCTTCCACGGCGTCCAGGACCTGCAGTGAAGCCCCGAACTCCCTGGCGGTGCGCACGAGCGCCTTGACGTCCTTGGGAAAGCAGGAGCCGCCGTAGCCCGGGCCCGGAAACAGGAAGGATGGGCCGATGCGAGCGTCCGAGCCGATGCCCTTGCGCACGAGATCGACGTCCGCGCCCACCCGTTCGCACAGGTTCGCGATCTCGTTCATGAACGAGATGCGCGTCGCCAGCATCGCGTTGGCGGCGTACTTCGTCATCTCCGCGGAGGCGATGTCCATGAAGATGATCGGCTTGCCGGTGCGCACGAAGGGCGCGTACAGCTCGGCCATCACGCTGCGTGCATGATCGGAATCGACGCCAAGGACGACGCGATCGGGCCGCATGAAGTCGTCGACGGCGGCCCCTTCCTTGAGGAACTCGGGGTTGGAGCAGACGTGAAACGGCAGCCTTGCGTGCCTGGCGACGGCGGCGTGTACCTTGAGGGCCGTCCCCACCGGCACCGTCGACTTGGTGACCACGACGCACTCGCGACCCATGTGCCGGCCGATGCTCTCGGCCACGGTGAGCACGTGGCGAAGGTCGGCGGACCCGTCTTCATCCGGCGGCGTCCCGACGGCAATGAAGATGACTTCAGCCGTGCCGATCGCCCGGTCGACGTCCGTCGTGAAGGTCAAACGACCCTGCGTCTGGTTGCGCTCCACGAGGGCTTCGAGCCCCGGCTCGTAGATCGGGATCTGGTTCTCGCGAAGCATCGCGATCTTCCGCGCGTCGACATCGGCGCACACGACGTCATTGCCCGTCTCCGCAAGGCAGGCGCCCACCACGAGGCCGACGTAGCCCGTTCCCACCACAGTGATCTTCATCGCTTCGCGTGTCTCCCGTTTCCTCGGTAGCTCGTTCGGTCTCGACTCACGGCGCCGACAGTGGCACCACGCGCGCCCGCGAGGGCCGGGCCCTCGTCATCGCGTTTCGTGCGTCCATGACGAGCGGCGCGTGATCCGCAATTACCTGATAGTCCACGTTGCTGTGATCCGTCACGATCACCACCGCATCCGTCTGCGCCAGTCGCTCGACGGTCAGCGCAACGCCCGTGTGCGTCACGCCGTGTTCGCGGAAGCTCGGTACCCACGGATCGTGATAGTCCACCTGGGCGCCACGCTCCGACAGCAGGCGCATGACCTCGAGCGCCGGGCTCTCGCGCATGTCGTCGATGTCCTTCTTGTAGGCCACCCCGAGGATGAGCACCCGTGCTCCCCGCACCGACTTCCGATCGTCGTTGAGCGCGCGGGCCACCTTGCGGACCACGTACTCCGGCATTTCCGAGTTGATGTCGCTCGCCAGATCGATGAAGCGCGTGCGATAGTTCAGCGTCCGCATCTTCCACGCGAGATACAGCGGGTCGAGCGGAATGCAGTGTCCACCGATGCCAGGCCCCGGCGTGAACTTCATGTAGCCAAACGGCTTGGTCGCCGCCGCGTTGATCACTTCCCAGACGTTCACGCCCAGCTTGTCGCAGACCACCGCCATCTCGTTCACGAGGCCGATGTTCACGGCGCGAAAGGTGTTCTCCATCAGCTTGACCAGTTCGGCCACCTCGGCGCTCGCGACGGGGACGACCGTGTCGATGCATGCGGAGTAGAACGCCGCCGCCACTTCGGTGCAGGACGCCGTGACGCCACCAACGACCTTCGGCGTGTTCTTCGTGTGCCAGGTCGGATTGCCGGGATCGACCCGCTCGGGCGAAAAGGCCAGAAAGACATCCTGACCGACCACCAGCCCCAGTTCCTCGATGCGTGGCTGCAGCACCTCACGAGTGGTCCCCGGATACGTGGTGCTCTCCAGCACCACCAGCATCCCGGCCCGGGCGTTTCGTGCGATCGCCAGCGTCGCCGCCTCGACGTAGCTCATGTCCGGATCGCGGCTCTTCGACAACGGCGTCGGCACGGCGATGGAAATCGCATCGCAGCCGCGCAACTGCGACTCGACGGTCGTCGCCACGAAGCGACCGGCTTTGACCTGCGCCGCCACCGCCTCGTCGGGCACATCCTGGATGTGCGATGCACCCGTCATCAGGGCATCGACCGTGCGCTGCGAGACGTCGTATCCGATGACCGTGAAACCGGCCTTCGCGAACTCCATGGCCAGGGGCAGGCCCACGTACCCCAGCCCAACGACCCCCACCACGGCCGTCCGGTCCTTGATCCTGGCGAGTAGCTGTTCTTTCATGCAGTTAGGGAACCGGGAATCCGGTCACGTGGGGGCGCGGTCAGCGCCCGTAGAAGGCACGAACCGTGCCCACGACCTCATCGAGCTGGGCCGAGGTCAGCTCCGGGTAAATCGGCAGGGAGAGCACCTCCCTGGAGGCGCGCTCCGACTCCGGAAACTGACCCTCCTTCAGGCCGAGATAGGCGAAGCAGGGCTGGAGGTGCAGCGGCAGGGGGTAGTAGATGGACGTGCCGATCCCCCTGGCCTTGAGGTGCGCCTGCAACTCGTCCCGACGTTCGGCGCGAATCGTGTACTGATTGAAGATGGATTCGTTGGCCGGGTCGACGACCGGCGTGCGGATCCCCGGAACATCAGCGAGGTTCGACGAATAGTAGGCGGCGTTCGCGCGACGCCCTGCACTCCAGTGCGACAGGTGCGGCAGCTTGGCGGCAAGCACGGCGGCCTGCAGCGCGTCGAGCCGCGAATTGTAGCCCACCTCGTCGTGGAAGTAGACCTTCGCTCCACCATGCACGCGAAGGCGACGCAGCCGCGTCGCGATGCCATCGTCCTGCGTGACCATCATCCCGCCGTCGCCGTATCCCCCGAGGTTCTTCGACGGGAAGAACGAAAACGTCCCGATGGTGCATGCTTCGCCCGCCATCCGCTTGACGCCATCGATCATGCGCGACGCACCGATGGACTGCGCCGCATCCTCGATGACCGGGATGCCCTTGAAGCGCAGGGCCACGTCTTCGATCGCCGCGATCTGACCGAAGAGATCGACGGGAATCACGGCGCGCGTCTTCGAGGTGATCGCTGACGCAGCGGCTGCCGGTGAGATGTTGAACGTGTCCGGCTCGATGTCGGCAAAGACCGGCGTGGCCCCGACGTTGTGGATCGTGCCTGCAGTGGCGAAGAAGGTGAACGGCGTCGTGATGACCTCGTCGCCACGCCCGATGTCCAGCGCACGCATGGCGAGCAGAATCGCGTCCGTGCCGTTGGCGCAGCCAATGGCGTGCTTTGCATGCGACAGCTCGGCCACCATGCGCTCGAGCCGCTCGACGGGTTCGCCAAGAATGAAGAGCTGATCATCGACGACGCGCATCATGGCGGCCACCACGTCGTCGCGGATCGTGGCGTGCTGCGCCTTCAGGTCCAGCAGAGGAACAGGCATCGGTGGGTGTCCGTGGAAAGCGAGCGTGTCGAAAGGGCGGGCGGCCTACACCTTGGCCCGCAGCGGCAGCGGCACCTCGTGTCCGGTGCGCGCCGATTCATAGATCCCGAGGATGAGTTCGAGCGATTTGCGACCGGCGCGACCGTCGGTCTCCGGCTGCGCCTGGCCGCGGAGCACCGCGATCACATTGCGATAGTACCCCTCGTGCCCATGACCGTACACGTTCGGGGGCACGTAGCTCGCCGACTCCACCAGCTTGTCATCGTCGTCATAGTCGGCAAACTGCCAGGTCTCCACCTTGTTCACCGCCGTGCCCCCGATCTTCACGGTGCCGTGTTCACCGAGCAGCGTGATGGAGCCCTCGAGGTTGCGTGGGTAGGTCAACATGGTCACCTCGATCACGCCCAACGCTCCGCTGCGGAACTTGAGCACGGCAATGCCGGAGTCTTCTGCTTCGATGCGGCGCGCGAGCGTGGCCGTCTTGGCCATCACGGACTCCACGGGACCCATCAGCCACTGCACCAGATCGACATAGTGCGAGGCCTGGTTCATGAACGCACCGCCGTCGAACTCCCATGTCCCGCGCCACGGCGCCTGATCGTAGTACTCCTGCGGACGCGTCCAGCGCACCGTGGTGTTGACCATGTACAGCCGGCCGAAGCGCCCCTTGTCCAGGGCGCGCTTCAACATCTGGATGGGTGGGTTGAGCCGGTTCTGCTTGACCACGAACAGGTGCACGCCGGCATCGTCGCACGCCTGTACGAGTTCGTCGGCCGTCGTCAGCGAGATTGCCATCGGCTTTTCGCAGATGACGTGCTTCCCGGCCTTCGCGGCCACGATGCCGTGCGACGGATGCAGGCCGGACGGGGTGCAGATCGCGACGACGTCCGCGGGCACGGCCTCGAGCATCTTCGACATGGACGCGAACCACGGCACGCGCTGCGCGCGGCCGGCCTCCTCGGCGCGGGCCTCGACCGTATCGCACACGGCCACGAGTTCCAGGTCGGGAATGCGTGCGATCGCGTCGAAGTGATTGCGACTGATGCGACCGCAGCCAACGACCGCGATCCGGAACCGCGTTGCGCTCATCGCTCACCTTCGGGCTCGAGGGTCTCTCCCGTCATTCGGTACGTGCTGCCACACACGCCGCACGCGAGGCGCGCGCCGTCGACCACGTCGGTGCCGGCCAGCTTCTCCCCGCAATGGCACATCCATCCGACCTGTCGCGCCGGCACGCCAACCATCAGCGCGTAGGCCTTCACGTCGCCGGTCACCACCGCCCCGGCTCCCACGAACGCATATCGCCCCAGCTCCACGCCGCACACGATCGTTGCGTTGGCGCCGATCGACGCGCCCTGCC
This sequence comes from Gemmatimonadaceae bacterium, assembly GCA_020846935.1. Taxonomy (NCBI): domain Bacteria; kingdom Pseudomonadati; phylum Gemmatimonadota; class Gemmatimonadia; order Gemmatimonadales; family Gemmatimonadaceae; species Gemmatimonadaceae bacterium. The sequence goes on along the minus strand of JADLCY010000006.1, from coordinate 246,065 downwards.
TGACGAGCGTCCGGCGATACTCGGCCTTGCGCGACACGTGGCTCCGCGGGTTCACCACATTCGTGAACACCATCGACGGCCCGCAGAACACGTCGTCCTCGAGCTCCACTCCCTCGTAGATCGAGACGTTGTTCTGGATCTTCACGTTGTTCCCGATGCGCGTTCCCGGCATGACCACGACGTTCTGGCCGAGGCTCGACCGCTCGCCGATGACCGCCCCGGGCATCACGTGGCAGAAATGCCAGATCCGGGTGCCCTCACCCACGACGGCCCCGTCGTCCACGTACGCCGACTCATGGATGAACCGCGACATCAGCTGCCGACTCCCGTCTCCATCGCCAGCACCTCATGCCACTCCTGCAGCGAGCGCACCGTTGGCGTGCGCGAACGCAACGCGAGAATGGCATCACACGCCGCCGCGGCCGCCGACAGCGTCGTGGTGTACGAGACCTTCTGCGCGATGGCCGTTTGACGCAACCGATAATCGTCGGCCTGCGCGTGTTTGCCCAGTGGCGTGTTGATCAGCAGTCCGACCTCGCCATTGAGCATGAGGTCCACGCCATTCGGCCGCCCTTCGTGCAGCTTCCGCACGGTGCGGGTTGGCACGCCGAGCCCCTTCAGGTAGCGGGCCGTGCCGTCGGTGGAGTAGAGCACGAATCCCATCTCATGGAACCGGCGCGCGATCGGCGTCACGGCCGGTTTGTCGTGGTCGTTCACCGTGACGAAGATCGCGCCAGCGCGCGGCAGGGCGTTGTCGGCCGCAAGCTGCGCCTTGGCGTACGCGCTTCCAAAGGAGTCCGCGATCCCCATCACCTCGCCCGTGGATCGCATCTCCGGGCCGAGGATCGGGTCGAACGCCGGGAACTTCGTGAAGGGGAACACCGCCTCCTTCACCGACACGTAGGGTGGCACCACCTCCTGCGTGAACCCGATCTCGGCCAGCGTCTGCCCAATCATGCACCGCGTCGCGACGGAGGCCAGCGGCACGCCGATCGCCTTGGACACGAACGGAATCGTGCGAGAACCACGCGGGTTTACCTCGAGGACGTATACCACGCCGTCCTTCACGGCAAACTGCACGTTGATGAGCCCCACCACACCGAGGGCCTTTGCCAGGGCGATGGTGTGCACCTTCATCGCGTCGATCTGCGCGTCGCGAATGAGATACGGCGGCAACACGCAGGCCGAGTCACCCGAGTGGATTCCCGCATCCTCGATGTGCTGCATGACGCCACCGATCACGACCGACGAACCGTCGCTGATCGCGTCGACATCGGCCTCGTAGGCGTCCTCGAGGAACCGATCGATGAGAACGGGGCGGTCTTCGCTCACCCGGGCCGCGGTCTCGAAGTAGTCGCGCATCGAGGCATCGTCATACACGATCTGCATGGCGCGGCCGCCCAGCACGTACGAGGGACGCACGAGTACCGGATAGCCGATGGCACCGGCAATGCGCGCTGCCTCGTCGACGCTGGTGGCCGTGCCGTTCGCCGGCTGCTGAATGCCGAGTTGCCTCGCGATGGCATCGAAGCGCTGGCGATCCTCGGCAACGTCGATCGCGTCGGGCGGAGTGCCCAGGATGGGAACGCCGGCCGCCGCCAGCCCGCGCGTGAGCTTGAGCGGCGTCTGGCCGCCGAGCTGCACGATCACGCCGATGGGCTGCTCGCGCTGCACGATCTCGAGCACGTCCTCGAGCGTCAGCGGCTCGAAATACAACTTGTCCGAGGTGTCGTAGTCGGTGGAAACGGTCTCCGGATTCGAGTTGATCATGATCGCCTCGATGCCCTGTTCCCTGAGCGCCATGACCGCGCGCACGCACATGTAGTCGAACTCGACGCCCTGCCCGATCCGGTTTGGGCCCGAGCCGAGGATGATCACCGAACGACGACCTGTGCGCGGCGCTTCGCTCTCTCCGTCGTACGACGAATAGAGGTAGGGCGTCTCCGACGGGAACTCGCCGGCGCAGGTATCGACCATCTTGTACGACGGACGTACCCCGAGCGCCCATCGGCGCGCACGCACCTCGTCTTCGCTCTCGCTGCGCAGCGCGCCAAGCTGTCGATCGGAGAAGCCCAGGCGCTTCATCTCGCGAACCTCATCCGCCGAGACTGCCGACAGGCCGGCGTACCACGACTCGGCCTCGATCAGCTCCTGCATCTGCTGCAGGAACCACGGGTCCACCGCCGACAGTTCGTGGATCTCGGCGATGGTCATGCCCGCCAGCAGCGCACGCTTGATCTGGAAGATCCGCTCCGGCGTCGGTTGTCGCAGCGCGGCCCGGAGCGCCACCAGCGACTCGTCAGGCAGCCGGTCGTCCTGGGGGCGCGCCCCCACCGTCCAGCCCGTCCGACCGGTCTCGAGCGCGCGGAGCCCCTTCTGGAACGCCTCCTTGAACGTGCGGCCGATCGCCATCGATTCTCCGACGGACTTCATCTGCGTGGTGAGCTGTGGGCTCACGTTGGCAAACTTCTCGAAGGCGAACCGCGGGCACTTCACCACCACGTAGTCGAGGACCGGCTCGAACGAGGCTGGCGTCGTCTTCGTGATGTCGTTGGGGATCTCGTCGAGCCGATACCCCACGGCGAGCTTGGTGCCGATCTTCGCGATCGGGAACCCCGTCGCCTTCGAGGCCAGCGCAGACGAGCGCGAAACCCTGGGGTTCATCTCGATCACGACCATCTCCCCGTTGGACGGATTGACGGCAAACTGGATGTTGCACCCACCGGCTTCGACGCCGATCTCGCGGATCACGGCACACGCGGCATCCCGCATCACCTGATACTCGCGATCGGTGAGCGTCATCGCCGGCGCCACGGTGATGGAGTCGCCGGTGTGCACGCCCATCGGGTCGATGTTCTCGATCGAGCAGACGATGACCACGTTGTCGGCGTAATCGCGCATCACCTCCAGCTCGAACTCCTTCCAGCCCAGCAACGAGCGCTCGATGAGCACCTGCGACACCGGCGACGCCGCGAGCCCGCCGCGCACGATCGTCTCGTACTCCTCGCGATTGTACGCGATCCCGCCACCGCTGCCGCCGAGGGTGAACGCCGGCCGGATGATCGCCGGATACCCCGTAAACTCCGCGATCTCGAGCGCCTCCTCCCAGGTCGTCGCGATCTTCCCCTCCGGGCACTTGAGCCCGATGCGCAGCATCGCATCGCCGAACTCCTGGCGATCCTCCGCCATCTTGATCGCGCGCGCCTTCGCCCCGATCAGCTCGACCCCGTACTTCGCCAGCACGCCGCGCTCGGACAGCTTCATCGCCACGTTGAGTGCGGTCTGCCCGCCCATCGTGGGCAACAGCGCATCGGGGCGCTCCTTCTCGATGACCAGCTCGACGAACTCCGGCGTCACCGGCTCCACGTAGGTGCGGTGCGCGATCTCGGGATCCGTCATGATCGTCGCCGGGTTCGAGTTCACCAGGATGACCTCGTACCCGTCCTCCTTGAGCGCCCTGGCCGCCTGGGTGCCCGAGTAGTCGAACTCCGCGGCCTGCCCGATGACGATGGGGCCGGAGCCGATGACGAGGATGCGGTGCAGGTCAGCGCGACGAGGCATGCGTGGACAGGCGGGCGAAGGGCGGTTCACGAGTACGGGCGCTGTGTGCGCCAGCACTCAGCCTTCCGAAAGAGCCTCGAAAAATAGCACCGGAGTGCCACCTTCACTGCCCGACGGTGTTGCCGCCCGGTGGTCGTCGGTTCTTCGAGGTTCTCTTTGCAGTGGCCCCAGGGACAGGGACAATCCGCAAGCTGGCAAGTGGACTTCAGGTACTACCGAGCTCCGCCCCCCCGCGGAGGTCCGCGTCCACCATGGCGCCGATCATGTCCTCGAAACTCGTCGTCGCCGCCCAGCCCAACTGCCGACGCGCCCGCGCCGGGTTGGCGACGAGCGTCGCCGAGTCCACCGGCCGGAAGAGCGTCGGATCAGACACCACGTACTCCCGATAGTCCAGCCCCACACGCCCGAAGGCGACGTCGCACAACTCGACCACCCGTCGCGTCACCCCGGTACCGATCACGTAGTCGTCGGGCGAGGGCGCCTGCAACATGCGCCACATGGCATCCACATAGTCCCCCGCAAAGCCCCAGTCGCGGCGCGCCTCGAGGTTTCCGAGTCGCAGCTCGCGCGCACGCCCGGCCGCGATGCTGGCGACGGCCTGGGTGACCTTGCGCGCCAGGAACCTCGGCGGTCGCCGTGGGCTCTCGTGGGTGTAGAGAATCCCGGCGCTCACGTGCTGACCGAACTCGGCCCGCGCACGACGAACCGCCGCCAGCACCGCGGCCTTGCCCTCCCCGTAGGGGCTGCCCGGCGCCAGCGGCGTCTGCTCGTCTTGCGGCGTTTCGGTCGCGCCGCTGAAGATCTCGCTCGATGTGGCAACGAAGATGCGGCTCGCCGGTGCCCAGCATCGCGCCTGTTCGAGCAATCCGGTGACGCCCGCCTGTGCACTCGCGCGCGCCGACGCGGGATCGTCCCACGAGCGCTCGACCGACGTCTCGGCGGCCAGGTGATAGATCTCGTCGGGGCGCGCCTCCTGCAGCAGCGCGGTCAGGGCTTGCTCATCGCTGACGTCCATGGACCGCAGGTCGACCTGCGGCGGAAGCGGATCGCGGGGAACACGGCGTGCCACACCGACCACCCGATAGCCGCGCGTGACCAGCGCGTCTGCGAGATACCGGCCGTCCTGGCCGGTCACGCCGGTGATGAGGGCAGTCGTCACGACATGGTGGGGGCAACGAAAAGGGGAGCGCTCAGCGCGCTCCCCTGCATCGTCGACGCGCCTCGTTATGCGACGCGGGCGGCTCTTGGTGCCCGCCGGACCTTGCCGGCGGCCAGGCAGCGGGTGCAGACCTTGACCTTCACGATCTTGCCGCCGTCAACCTGCACGCGCACCACCTGGAGGTTCGGCTTCCAGGTGCGGCGGACCTTGTTGTTGGCGTGAGACACGTTGTTGCCGTAGGCGACGCCCTTGTCGCACGAGTAGCAGCGGCTGCGATTGATCGGCATATCAGCTTTCCACCAGCTCGATGCGGGCCATCTCGGCGCCGTCACCTTTGCGGTGCCCGGTCTTGAGGATGCGCGTGTAGCCACCGGCCCGCTTGAGGAACCTGGGGCCGATCTCCTGGAAGAGCTTGTCGGCGGTCTCGCGCTTGTGAATGTGCCTGCCGGCGAGGCGACGCGCGTGAAGCGTGCCGGACTTCGCCTTGGTGATGAGCTTCTCCACGAACGGTCGGAGTTCCTTGGCCTTGGCCTCGGTGGTCTCGATCGCTCCGTGCTCGAACAGGGACGAGGCGAGCCCGCGCATCAGGGCGAGCTTCTGCTCGCTCGTGCGCCGGAGCTGCCGTCCCGCTTTGCGGTGGCGCATGGTCTATTGCTCCTCTTCGTCGTCAGGCGCATTGGCGGCCGCGCGGCTGGGGGCCGTGCCCCAGTCGATGATGCGGACGCCATCGCCACCATCTTCGTAGCGCATGCCGAAATTGAGGCCTTCCCGCTCGAGGAGGTCGGCGATTTCCTGGAGCGACTTCTTGCCGAAGTTCTTGACCTGGAGGATCTGGTTCTCCGTCTGCCGCACGAGGTCACCCAGGCTGCGGATGCTCGAGTTCTTCAGCGAGTTGACGGAGCGGACCGAGAGTTCGAGGTCGTCGATCGGCGTCTTGAACAGCTGGGCCAGACGCGCGCCATCGCCACCGTTGCCGTCGCCGCCAAAGGACATGGGCGTCGAGGTATGCGATCCGAAGGAGGCGAAGTACTGGAAGTGGGACTGCGCCAGGGCCGCCGCGTAGGAGACCGCTTCTTCGGGAGTGATGGTTCCGTTGGTCTCGACGGTGAGCGTCAGCCGGTCGTAGTCGGTGCGCTGGCCCACGCGGGTTTCCGCCACCGTGAAGTTCGCGCGACGCACCGGGTTGTAGATCGAGTCGATGCGCACCAGGTCGATCGGGAGGCCGCGATCGAGCGCATGCTGTTCGGACTCGACGTAGCCGCGACCCTTGCGCACGTACAGCTCGATGCTGATGTCCCGACGGTCCTGCAGCGTGAGGATGTGGTGCGAAGGATTGACGACGCGCACCGAGCCTGACTCCCCGATGTCACCAGCGGTGACCGGGCCGGCCTCACCCTTGGAGATGCGGAGCACGGCCTCCTCAACGTCGTCGTGCATCGAGAGCACGAGCGTCTTGAGGTTGGCGATGATCTGATGCACGTCCTCGACCACGCCCTGAATGGTCTGGTGCTCGTGGACGACGCCGTCGATGCGGAAGCCCCAGATCGCGGCGCCGCGCAGCGACGACAGCAGCATGCGGCGCATCGCGTTGCCCAACGTGTGTCCGTAGCCGCGCTCCAGGGGCTGGAGCACGAACTCGGCGATGTTGGCGTTCTCCTCCCGCTTGCTGACCTCGACGAGGTGGGGGCGAACCAGTCCCTTGATATCGATCGCTTGTGCCATGAGGTGCGTGTCCTGTGGGTCCGACCGGGGAACGGTCCCGGCGACGCCTCACCCCGCCCCTGACGCGCGGTGAGTTCGTATGGGAGTCAGGGTCCCGACCAGTGAATCCTGAAAAAACCGTGCGTCTGCGGTGACGCGGCTGGAGCCTGTTGCCTACTTCGAGTACAACTCGACGACCAGCTGTTCCTGCGCGGCGATCGCGATGGTCGGGCGCGTGGGGCGCTCGAGCATGCGGCCACTGAAGGAGTCGCGGTCCACCGCCAGCCACGAGGGCAACGCGCCGCGCGCGGAATGCTCCATGGCTTCCTTCACCCACACGTTGTCGCGCGACTTGCCATGCACGCGGACTTCGGCGCCCGGGCGAACGGCAAAGCTCGGGATGTCGACCGGCTTGCGATCCACCTCGATGTGGCCGTGACGGATCAGCTGACGCGCCGCCTTGCGGCTCGCGGCGAATCCCATCCGGTACACCATGTTGTCCAGGCGGCTCTCCAGCGCGGCGAGCAGGTTGTGGCCGGTGATGCCCGGAAGTTTGGCCACCTTTTCGAAGGTGTTGCGGAACTGCTGTTCGCTCACCCCGTAGATGCGCTTGATCTTCTGCTTCTCGCGGAGCTGCTTGGAGTACTCCGATGCCTTGCGGCGGCGCGCCTGGGCCTGACCGTGCTGGCCGGGGGCATAGGGGCGACGCTCGACCGGGCACTTCTCGGTGAAACACTTGGTGCCCTTGAGGAACAGCTTGGTGCCCTCGCGACGGCACTGACGGCAGCTGGGTCCGGTGTAGCGCATGACTCAGACCCTCCGGCGCTTGGGGGGACGGCAGCCGTTGTGCGGAATCGGCGTGACGTCCTTGATCGACTTGACCTGCAGACCGGCGGCGGCCAGCGCCTGCACGGCGGACTCGCGACCGCTCCCCGGGCCCTGCACGCGCACATGCACCCGGCGCACTCCGGCGGAGAGCGCTTCGCGCGCGCACTGCTCGGCGGCGACGGTGGCGGCAAACGGCGTCGACTTCTTGGACCCCTTGAAGCCCGCCTTGCCCGACGTGCCCCACGACACGGTATTCCCGTGGACGTCGGTGATGGTCACCAGCGTGTTGTTGAACGTGGCGTTGACGTGGGCGATGCCTTCCGCCTCCACGACGCGCTTGGTCTTCTTTCCAGTTGCCATAGGACTACTTGGTCACCTTCTTCTTGCCCGCGATGGCGCGGCGCGGCCCCTTCTTGGTGCGCGCGTTGGTGTGAGTACGCTGCCCGCGGACCGGAAGGCCGCGGCGATGCCGGATCCCGCGATACGACCCGATGTCCATCAGGCGCTTGATGTTCATCGCGATCTCGGTGCGCAGCGCGCCCTCCACGCGATGGTCCTTTTCGATCGTCTGACGCAGCTTGTTGACGTCGGCTTCCGTCAGGTCGCGCACACGAAGGTCCGGGCTCACTCCGGACTTCTCGAGGATGGCCTGCGCCGTCGCGCGCCCGATCCCGAAGATGTACGTGAGCCCGATCTCGACGCGCTTTTCGCGCGGAAGGTCTACACCGGAAATGCGTGCCATGTCAGCCCTGCCGCTGCTTGTGCTTAGGGTTGCGCTTGCAGATGATGCGTGTCACGCCCGATCGCTTGACCACCTTGCAGTGCTCGCAGATCGGCTTCACGCTGGTCCGAACTTTCACGGTAACACTCCCGTACGCGCCTGGATTCTGAAATGCCCCGAAATCGGGCAAGACGCTCAAATTACGGGGGTTACGGAGCCCATGCAAGGGGACGATCACACTCCCCGCTCACGTGGCGCGAATGTCGTCCAACACCCGCTGCATCGCCGAGCGCGGATCGGGCGCCGCGGTCACGGCCCGCCCCAATACGAGATACCGGGCCCCCACCTCCACCGCCCGCCGCGGCGTCATCACCCGCACCTGATCGTGCGACGACCCCTCGGCAAACCGGATCCCCGGCACCAGGGGGTTCAGGCCCGAAAACCGCTCCACGATCGCCGACGCCTCATGCCCCGAGCAGACCACGCCGTGCGTCCCCGCCCCGGCACAGATCCCCGCCAGTCGGACCACTTCCCCCAGCAGCTCCACCCCGCTCTCCACCCTCCCCCACGTTTCCGCCAGCGACGGTGCATCCATTGACGTCAGCACGGTCACGCCCATGACGTGACAGGTTGGCCCGGCCCCCTCCACCGCCGCACGCACCATGGTTGCCCCTCCCGACGCGTGCACGGTGATCATCGAGGCGCCAAGCCCCGCCGCGGAACGGGCGGACGCGCGCACCGTATTCGGGATGTCGTGAAACTTGAGGTCGAGAAACACCTGTCGGCCGCTGGCCCTGATGGCCCGTACCACGGACGGCCCGCACGCGGTGAACAGCTCACCACCCACCTTGTACCAGCCGGCCAGGGGTCCCAGTTCACGCACGAGCGCCATGGCCTCGTGTTCGGACGGGACATCGAGGGCAACGATCGGGACGGCGCTCAGGTCGGCCACTGCAGGGTGCCTCGAAGGGAGGACAATGCGGCAACGCCAGTGTCGCGGCACCATGCCTCGAGGCCGCGAACGACGCGATGCGGGAGCCGCGGGTCGCGCAGGGCGGCCGTGCCGATACCGACAGCGCTCGCGCCCGCCATGAGATATTGCAGCACATCGTTGGCGCTCGCGATCCCTCCGACCCCGATGATCGGCGCGTGTGTGGCTTTCCACACCTTCCACGTCGCCAGGAGCCCGATCGGCAACAGCCCCGGACCGCTCACGCCGCCGGTCCCGAAGCCGAGGGCGGGCTTCCGCGTGTCGACGTCGATGACCAGGCCCGGCCACGTGTTCACGAGCGTCAGGCCCGTCGCGCCAGCGCCTAACGCGACTTCCGCGCTCCGCACGAGGTCCGGCAGCGTGGGCGATAGCTTGACGAACAGCGGCAGGTCGGTCGCACCGCGCGCGCGCCGCACGAGGTCCTCGAGCGCGCCGATGTCGGCGCCGAACTCCATGCCGCCAGCCTTCACGTTCGGACAGGACACGTTGAGCTCGTAGCCCTGCTTGCCGGGTGCGTCGTCGAGCCGCGTGATGACCGCGGCGTAGTCCTCCACCGCGTAGCCCACCACGTTCACGAGCACTCGGGCCCGGCGCACGTTGGCGGCCAGCCACGGCAGGTGCGTGGCGCGCACCGCCTCCACACCGGGATTGGCCAAGCCAATCGCGTTGATCATGCCGCCGGGAAAGTCGGCGACGCGCGGCGATGGTGCCCCAGGTCGTGCCTCGAGACTCACCGCCTTCGTCACCAGTCCGCCCAGCGACTCGAGGTCCATCACCCCATCGAGTTCGTCACCGTACGCGGCCGTTCCCGCCGCGAGCAGTACCGGGTTCTGCAGGGGAATGCCACCGACATCGCCCACGAGACTCGCGACACTCACGAGGGCCCTGCCTGCATCTTCTTTCCCAGTCGATCGAGGTACTCGACGACGGCGTCCGCGATCGCTGCCGCCAGCTCATTCTGCCCCTCGGCAGAGGCGATGTAGCGCGACTCGGCGCGATTGGATCCGAAGCCGATTTCGACGAGCACCGCAGGCATGAACGCCGTGACCAGGACCTTGAAGCCCGCCTGCTTGACGCCGCGATCGGGGCCGGGATGCATCCGCGCCAGGCGCGCCTGGATCGCGGCGGCGAGGTCGCTCGACTCACGGAGGTACTCGTTCTGCTTCATGTCGTTGAGGATGAACGACACCGGATCCCCCGCGTCGATCTCGGCCTCACCCTCGTATTTCACCGCCTCGTTTTCCATGGCCTCGACTCGGCGCTCATCGTCGGTCTTGGCCTCGGAGAGGAAATACGTCTCGAATCCGCGCGCCGCTCCCGGGTCGCGCCAGCGGGGGTTGGCCGCGTTCACGTGAATCGACACGAAGAGCGTGGCCTTGGCCTGATTCGCAATCCGACCACGATCTCCCAGGGCGATCAAGGTATCTGACGTGCGGGTCATGACCACCGCGACGTCGCGCTGCCTGAGCGCGTCGCGCAACCGGCGCGCAACGCCAAGCGTGATGTCTTTCTCCAGCACCTTTCGCGACACACCGATCGGCCCCTGCATGCCCTTGTCGGGGCCCCCGTGCCCGGCATCCACCACCACGAGGCGCGGCGGCGGCTCGCGGCGTCCTCCAGCGTCAGGACTCGGCATCGTCGACCGCGGGGGCGAGGACGCTGCGGGTGCGGGCGCGGCCACGCGCGTCCGCACACCCGCCCAGGAGAGCACCCCCGCCGAGTAGGTGTATCCGGTCGACACCCGAGGCACGACGTCGGTCAGGAGCGCCAGGGGCACGAGCAGCTTGCCCTCGAACATGGTGGGCGGTGCGGCCAGCGGCTGCACACCGTCCCTGGTGCGCGCAACCGCGAGCCCCACCGACAGTTCGATCTGGGCGCTACCGATGACCAGGCGCCAGGCGTCGTTTCCACCACGGACGAGGGCTGCCCCGAGCGCCTGGATCCCGTCTTCGAGTCGCACCATCGGGCCGCGCCTCGTGACCAGCACCGGCAGCGGCGTGGAGACCTCACCAGCGCGGATCACCAGCGAGGCCGGCGCCTGCCCCTGCAGCGCGGCGACGATGCCAACGAGCGACAGCAGGCGCGTCATCGACGCCTGAAGGCGCGCGCCATCTCGCGCTCGGCATCACGCCGGCGGGAGTCGTCGCGCTTGTCGTGCAGCTTTTTCCCCTTGGCGAGCGCCAGCCGAACCTTCGCGCGGCCGTTCCGGAAGTACACCTCGAGCGGAACGAGGGTCAGGCCCTGACGCTCCACGCCACCGATGAGCCGGCGGATCTCTCGCTGATGGAGCAGCAGCTTCCGCAGGCGCGTGGGCTCGTGATTCACGTAGCCTCCGCGCTCATAGGGGGAGATGTTCATGTTGAGGAGGTACACCTCGCCATCCCGGACGATGCCATACGCGTCCGAGATGTTGGCCTTGCCCTCCCGCAGCGACTTGACCTCGGTGCCGGCCAGCACGATCCCCGCCTCCCAGGTCTCGAGGATCTGGTATTCGTGCCGGGCCTGCCGATTTCGGGCGACAGACTCGATGGCGGGCTCGGCGGAATCGGCGCGTTGGACCACAGGAGCTGAGAAAGGGAGCAGGCCCCCGAAAGCTAGGGGAGCCCGCGGGTCGCTTCAACGCCGAGCTGACCTAACGACTCCCGGGATTGGCCAGGGTTCCCGCCGCCTCTCGCGGCGTGCGGCGCTGCGCCTCGGCGGACAGCGACGGCAGGTGCTGCATGAAGCCGTCCTGGATCTGCGTGACCCGCCACAGGAGCGCGGTCACCGCCTCGGACGTCGAGTCACGGGCCTGCAGCAACTGCTTCGGGCTGAACTCGAGCTTCGGGCCCCGGGATTCCGAGACGCTGCCCAGCATGTAGTTGAGCATCACGGCACGGTCTGCCTCCACGTACCCGTCGACGCCGAGGTACCCCTGCGCGAAGATGAACACGCGCCGATCCCTGAGCGCGGGAGTCCACATCGGGCTCCCCTGCTCCATCTGACGACCCGCTTCGATGCCGAGCAGGTCGAGTACACTGGGGGCGATATCGACGTGGGACGTGGGCCACGGGATCGCCGTCGTGGAGTCGAGCACTCCCGGTGCCGAGATGAGCATCGGGACGTGGAACGTGATGTCGTCGAGCGTGGCCCCGCGGAAGAGCGGGAACTCGGCGCGATTGCGCAGACCATGGTCGCCCAGGGCGACGACGATGGTGTGTTTCCGCTGCCCGAGCGAGTCGAGCAGGGAAAGCACCTCGCCAAGCCCGCGGTCGACTTCGCCCTGAACGTCCGCACCGCGCGCACACGCGTCGGCGGCGCTGGCCGCGGTGGACGCGTTAGGCCACGGACCGTGAGAGAGCTGCGGATTGAACGCGAAGAACCAGGGCTTGCCAGCGGCCGATGCACGGCGGATGTCACGTTTGAGGAGCGCGCGGGCCGAGTCGTCCTGTGGGCGCTGCCAGCCCAACCGGGCATCGGGCGCGTTGCGAAGCGCCACGGTGACGGTGCCGGCGTTCGGCGGGACCACGTGCCGCTCGAATCCAAGCACGCGATATCTGACGATGTCGCTTTCCCAGCTCTCGGCGTGCTCCGGCACGTAGGCAGCCGTCTGGTACCCGGCGTCGCGTGCGCTCCGCACCATCCCGGCCGACCCGAGACTGTTCACGTCGTCCCAGGTTTCGTCGGTGAAGTCGCGCATCCCATGAGGAGGGTACCATCCCGCGTAGATCGAGAAATACGCGCGCCGCGAGTACGGATAGGTCGCGTAATGACGCTCGGCGACGAAGGCGCTGGGCTCCAGTGAACGCAGCGCCCGATACGAGGAGGCGGTGGCGCTGTCGTGGTAGCAGGCGAAGGGGAGCGTCTCGTAGAGGTACACGAGGACGTTGTAGCCCTTGGCCTTGCCGAAGTACGGAGACCGTCCGTTGGGGACGGGTGCCCGCGACACCTCCCGGTACTGAGCCACGAGTTCGCCAACGGCGATCTGACCCTTGGAACGCTCGGGAACCTGGTTTGAGCCGCGCCCCACGAACTCACCCAACGCCATCACGGCTGCACTGCGATCGTAGGGCGTCCGCGGAACAATGGGGAGGGCGACGAACAGCCCGGCGGCGGCCAGCGGTATGGTTGAGAGTCGCCAACCCGGAAACGCCCGTGTCGAAGCGCGAGCCCCTCGTTCGAGCCACCAGGCCAACGCGGTGGCAACCACGACGCTCATCAGCACGGCCCCAAGCTTGATCAGCGAGCCCTTTTGCAGGTACTCGGAAGCGAACTTGCGGCCAGCCCCAAGGGCGCCGGCTGCGAGCACGTGCAATGGGAGGAACGTGCCAACCTCCCAGAAGCACTTGAGCTCAATGAACAGCGCGACGGCGAGAAGCATCGCCGTCAACGCGGTGAGTGCGGCCCGGAGGCCCGGTGCGAGCCAGCGAATGAAGAGCAGCCAGCCGATCGGGAGCGCGACCAGCACGACGGCGAGATCCCATCGATACAGGGCAACCTGCCGGAGGGCACCGAGGTGTGTCCCATCGGCAAGGCCGAGGGCCCAGGCGACCAGATCGTACCCCCCGCCCTCATCGGCGAGCAGTTTGCGCTTGATGGCGAGGGAGACGACACCGGGAAACGCGATCGCGCCGGCATACAGCAGCACGGCCAGCCGCGCGCGCCAGAGCGCGTTCGAACCCTCCGGCGACGTCCTCGACTCGGACCGTAAGAGCATGGTAGGCAAAAGGTAACATCGGATCGCCCTTCGCGTTGACTTGGATCACATCGGCCGGTTACGTTCCGCGTCCCTCGCCGAAGTGGTGGAACTGGTAGACGCGCTGCATTCAGGGTGCAGTGGGCGACAGCCCGTGGGGGTTCGAGTCCCCCCTTCGGCACTCGGGGCCAAACGCTGGCAGCAGGCGGCCGGCGGCGGCCCCGTTTTCGTTTCCGGACGTGCGGGCCGCGCGTTAGGTGCCGGTCGATCCTGGCAGGGTGGCCGCCCCAAATGCCACGCGCAGCCGTTCACCGGTCTCGGCGAGGTACCGTGTGGCAAGCCTCGTGGCCTGAGCCAGATCATCCGGACCCATGCGCGTCGCACCGGCGAGCAACAGCAGAGTCCGCCCCACGCGGGCTTCCAGGCCCTCGGCGGTCCCTCGCATTGCCATCATCTCGCGATAGGCGGATAACCGCTCGTTCAGCTGGCGCTCGGCAAGGCGGATTCGCGGCGCGTCCACGCGTCGGTCCTGGCTCATGGCCGCGGTGAGTTCGTGCGCAACGGCGGACGCTGTGCGGTCATCGAGTGCATCGCGTTCGGCGACGAGGAGCCCGAGCGCCCGGCGAAGGTAGCGCAGCTCCCACGTCGCCCGGTCCCGATCGTCCTGCGTAGCGGCGGCGAGCCACGCCACGTCCTCGTCCGCGGGCTCGACCATCATGTCACGCACGAACCGCTCCTGCGGTCGCGGACTCCGTCCGCCGAACAGTCCCCCGAATGGCGCCACGGCCGAGCTAGGCTTGCAAAACCGGGAGTCCCACGCGCTGGCGCACGCTGGGCTCGTCCTGCAGCAGATCGGCGAGCCGTACGCTCTCCAGCGCGTCATCGATCCGACGCTGCAGCATGAGCCACACGGGCCGAATCGAGCAGTTCTGCGAATCGGAGCAGCGCTCTTCGGTGATCGGATGCGAAATGCAATGGAGGTCGAAGGTGCCGAGCTCCGATGCGGCAATGATCTCCCGAACCGAAATGGCTTCCGGCTCCCTCGCGAGGACGTAACCGCCTCTCGCGCCACGCGTGCTGGAGATGAGCCCGGCCCGGCGCAGCCGGAGGAGGATCTGCTCGACGTAGTCTGCCGGGAGCCCTTCGCGCGCTGACAGGTCGCGACCTGTGACCGGCCCCTCGCCATGCCTCCTGGCGAGGTGCAACGCGCAGATGACGCCATACTCGGCCCACGTGGTGATCCGCATGTCCCAAAGCTAACCCGGTCGCGGCGACGCCGGGGCTCCGAGCTGGCTGACCGATCGCAACGGGACCGAGCCTCTGAAATGGTTCCGGGCACCGCCCGGCCCCGCGTGCGGCAACGAAGTCTGAGAAGCGCCCAGAACTGGACCAGGGCGCCCTCCCGCGGATCTCCCGACTATCCACCCGGCACCGAGCGGCGATCCCCGCCCGGCACGCCGATCTCGGTCATTCGACGCAGGTCGAGCACCTCGTCGACCTCGTCCTCCGGGATGACCTCCTCTCGCCGCACCAGCTCGCGGATCAAGACCCCTTCCTTCACCGAGCGTTTGGAAATTTCGGCGGCGGCGGCGTAGCCGATCCGCGGCATGAGCGCCGTCGCGAGCGCGGCAGAACGCTCTACCCAGTACTCGCACATCTCGCGGTTCGCCTGAATGCCCTTCACGCAGCGCTCGGTGAGCACCGTGACCGCATTCGTGAGGATTTGCATCGACAACAGCACGTTGTGCGCGATGACCGGCATCATGACGTTGAGTTCCAGCTGGCCGTGTTCGGCCGCAACGGCGACGGTCGTGTCGCAGCCCATCACCTGATAGCAGACCTGGTTGACCATTTCGGGGATCGAGGGATTGATCTTCCCGGGCATGATCGACGAACCCGGCTGCACGGCGGGAAGCGTGATCTCGTCGATGCCGGTGCGTGGCCCCATCACCATCAGGCGCAGGTCGGACGCGATCTTGCTGAGGTCTATTGCGAGCACGCGGATCGCGGCGCTGAACCCGGCGACATCCCCCATGCTCTGCATCAACTGGATGCGATCGTTGCCGACACGCAGATCGAGGCCGGTCATCGCGCGCAGGTGTGTGTTCATCAGGGCCGGATATTGCGGCTCCACGGTCACGCCGGTGCCGACAGCCGAGCCCCCGATCCCGAGATCGCGCAGATAGTCCGCGGCCTCGATGACACGCCTGGTCCCGCGCTCGACCGATCCCGCGTACGCGGCGAATTCCTGGCCAAGCCGGATGGGCATCGCGTCCTGCAGGTGGGTTCGACCGGCCTTCATCACGTCGTCGAACTCGCGGGCCTTGCCGGCGAGCGCGTCGCGCAGGCCGTGAAAGGCGGCGACAAGACCTCCGAGCTGCGACAGACACGCGAGCCTGATGGTCGTCGGAATCGTGTCGTTGGTGCTCTGCGCCATGTTCACATGGTCGTTCGGATGCACGGGATCGTATGTCCCGCGCGCTCCGCCGAGCAACTCGTTGGCCCGGTTGGCGAGCACCTCGTTCACGTTCATGTTGTGCGAGGTACCGGCACCAGCCTGGTAGGGGTCGACGACGAACTGGTCGCTGTATCGACCCGCCAGCACCTCGTCGGCGGCTTGCACGATCGCATTGGCGCGCCGCGCATCGAGCCGTCCGGTCTCCCGGTGCGTCAGCGCCGCGGCACGCTTGATCCAGACCTGTCCGATCACAAACGGACGGAGCGGGCGAAGCCCGGAGATGGGAAAGTTCTGCACGGCGCGCATGGTCTGCACGCCGTAGAGGGCCTCGCTCGGAACCTCGAGCGGGCCGAGGGGATCGCGTTCGATGCGCATGATCGGCGATGGGCAGAGGGGCGGGTCCGGGTCCATACAACGATCGCCCCGGTCACACGCCCTGTCACCCGGGCTCGACCGCATCACGCACGCGAGCGGACACGCTCGAGCCTGCCCCCTCGCCTCGACGCCCCGTCGACCAAGGCTGCCGAACCCTACGGCGTGGGCGTCGGCAGCTGGTACGTCGAGATGAACTGGATCGCGCCACCGTTCACGTTCTGCAGCACGGTGCGGAGTCGATTGGCGACCACCTGACGCGTCACGTTGCTCGCGGCGGACCACTCCTGGTACTTGGCCACCGGAATGGAATCGACGCCATCGTCTGCGAACGCGCAGAGAATCTCGCGCGAGACGGTGCTCCCGCCACCGGCCGGTGCGTACTGCAAGCTCAGGACGAGGGCGCTGTTGTTGTCGCTCGCTGCGGTCCAGCGAAGCTGCATGTAGCCGCTGGCCGGTGGCGTCACCGGCTGCATGGTGAAGGCCTCCGCTGTCTTGCCCCGCACCTCGGTCGTGGGATAGCCGCCATTGGCTCCGGGTACCCGCACCACGATGGAGTCACCTGGGCGATAGGCCACAGTGGTGCCTGCGGCGAGGTTGTACTTCGTGATCCCACCCCCCGAAATGCGCGGAACTTCGGTTGTTGTGCCCCCGATGTTCAGCGAGATGCTCGCACCGGCATCGAGAAACGCCACGCCAGCGAACGAGTTGGTCGGCGGGACGTAGGTGCGCGACGGGAAGCAGGTGTCGGGACGGACCGCAGCGCTCGGGAGCGACGAAACTTCGCCGCGAAAGAACGTCCCCGTTGGCGCGGTTCGCGTTTCGCCGGCCGGGTTCTTCACGGCGGAGAGGGACACGAAGCCCCACAGGAGTTCGTTGGGGCGAAAGCCGACGGTGGTGTCGCACGACGCAACGAAGGCGGTGGCGGCGCACAGGCCGAGCAGGCCGAGCCGACGCGGCGAATGACGAAGGAGGGGCATGTGGCGATGGTTGGGCGTGACGTCGCGGAAAAGATGGCGGGGCGTTCAAACCGGCGCCAACGGCAAAGATAGACGCCTGGCCCGGCCACACACCCTACTTCATCGGCGGATCGGGTGCGCCGTTCCGCGCAGGAACGGATTCGAGGCGAGCTCCTCGCCAATCGTCGTCTCGGGGCCGTGCCCGGGATACACGATGGACGCGGCCGGCAATCCGGCGAGGCGAGCCAGCGACCGCTGCATCGCGGCACCGTCGGCCAGCGGAAGGTCGGTGCGTCCGATCGATCCGGCAAACAGCAGATCGCCACCGAGCACCACGCCGTGGCCGTGGAAGATCACGTGGCCCGGCGCGTGACCCGGCACGTGCCACACGTCGAAGGCCAGCGAGCCCAACGTCACTCGGGCGCCTTCGGCGAGTGTGCGATCGGGTGCGGGAGGCGGCTCGAAGGGAACGCCGTAATACTGCGCGGCACGAATGGATCCCTCGCCGTACAAGGGAAGATCATCGGGATGCAGCCAGATGGGGACCTCGGGGTGCGCGCGACGCACGGCGGCGATCGCACCGATGTGATCAAGGTGTCCGTGCGTCACCCAGATGGCATCGAGCGTGGCGCCGCTCGCATCGAGCATGCGCAGCACTTCGTCACCCTCGTCACCCGGATCGACCAGCGCGGCGCGGTTGGTCACCTCATCGACGACCAGCCACGTGTTCTCCTGGAACGGACCGACCACTCTCCCTTCGATCCGCATGGTCACCGACGCCTAACGCGCGAGCCCGCGAATCCCGGCGTGCGACTCCTCGACGGCGCGGAACTCCATCGTTTCGGCGGACCGCTGCTCGCGCTTCGCCTCCATGAACGCCTTCACGTACTTCTCGGCGGCGACGGCGGCCGTGGTGCCGTCGCCGGCGGCCGTCGTCACCTGACGCGTCAGTTGCGCGCGCATGTCGCCCGCCACGAAAAGGCCGGGCACCGATGGTGACATCATCGTCATGTCCGTGATGACGTATCCGTTGACGTCGTGTTCCAGGTGCCCGCGGATGATGCCGGTGTTGGGCTTGAACCCGACGAAGACGAAGAGCCCCGTGGCATCGAGCACCTGCGTCGCTCCCGTCTCGACGTTGCGCAGTCGCAAGCCGGTCATGAGACCGTTTTCGCCCAGAACCTCTTCAGCCACGGTATTCCAGATGACGCTGATCTTCGGATTGTCAAAGAGCCGCTGCTGGAGGATCTTCGACGCCCGCAGCTCGCTTCGCCGGTGAATCAGCGTCACCTTCGAGCCGTAGCCGGTGAGGTATCCCGACTCCTCGACCGCGGCGTCGCCCCCGCCAACGACGGCGATGTGATGGCCCTTGAAGAAGTTCGCGTCGCAAACGGCGCAGTACGAAACGCCACGACCCGCGTACTCCAGCTCGCCCGGAATGCCCAGCTTCACCGGCGTGCCCCCAGCCGTCACGATGACGGCAGGTGAGACATACACGTCGCCATTCTCGCAGACCGTCTCGAACATTCCATCCGAGCGCTTGCTCACGGAGTCGACGCCCGTGAACTCCAGGAGCTCGGCACCGGCCTCGCGGGCGTGCGCCGCGAACTTTGCGGCGAGGTCGCGGCCAAGCACCTTGGGATAGCTGATGAAGTTCTCGAGGTACTCGGTATTGAGCAGCTCGCCCCCGGGCTCCCCGCGTTCGAGCACCACCGTCCGAAGCAGCGCGCGGGCGCCATAGAGGGCCGCCGTCATGCCCGCGGGGCCTGCGCCGGTGATGACAAGGTCGTAGTGGTGGACGGTCATGCCTGGGGGGTCCGGATCGGGTTGAGCGCGAGCACGTTGCGTGGAGTCAAAGATCGAGAACAGGCGGCACCGAAGCCGCAGGCGATGCGTTCACCACCAATCGTCAATCGGGCTCGAGGGTTCCATGTGGGCACGGGACCGGTGCGTACCGGCCGTCGATGCCGCGTGTTCGCGCCGCGTCTGACCACCGCTTCCGGACCACCACGACCTCAGCGGCGCACATGCCGCCCGCCATCGACGAAAAGTACATCGCCGGTCACGAACTCGGCGTCGACGAGGTAGAGCACCGCGCGCGCGACGTCCTCCGGCGACCCGTGACGACGCAACGGCGTGGAGCGGCGCAGCTGTTCGGATTGCTCCGGGCTGGCGTCGTCGGGCAGCAACACGACCCCTGGCGCGATGGCATTCACCCGGACGCGAGGCGCGAGCTGCGTGGCGAGGGCGCGCGTCATGTACGTCACCCCGGCCTTGGACACGCCGTGCGGGATGTAGTCGGGCCATGCCTCGAACGCGGCGAGATCCGACATGTTCACGATGCACCCGCCCTCGCGCATCTGCTTCGCGGCCTCCAGCGCGAGAAAGAAGGGCGCGCGCAGATTCACGTCGAGGATGCGGTTCCAGGTCTCGACATCGACACGGTCGATCGGAGCCCGGATGAAGTTCGACGCGGAGTTGACGAGGACGTCGAGGCGACCGAATGCCTGCATCACGTCATTGACCAGCCGGCGCGGCGCCTCCGCGTCACCAAGCTCCGCCCCGAACGCCTTGGCACCGTGGCCGATCGCGGCCACCGTCCGTCTGGCCTCTTCGCTCGACGTGTTGTAGTGCACCGCGACGCGAAAGCCACGCCCGGCGAGGGCCTGCGCCACCACGGCGCCGACGCGCTTGCCGCCTCCGGTGACGAGCGCGACGGGCGCGGACAATTCAGGCCACCCGCGCGCCGCGGCGTCGTTCGGCGAGGCGCTCGCGCTGGCGCTCGAGCCAGGCGAGCGGCACGCGCATCGCCCCGATCACGCGCGGGCCCTCGACCGCGCCGTGGGAGTCCGAACCGCCCGACGGCACCATGCCTAACGCGTCGACGGCCTCGAGCAGCCGGCGTCGATCCTCCAGCCCGTGGCTGGGGTGCAGCACCTCGGCGCCATCCAGACCCTGTATCTGCAGCGCCGCGAGCCGCGCCTTGTTGCCGTGCTGGCCCGGGTGGGCGAGGACCGCGAGGCCACCGCAGTCGTGCACCATGGCAATGGCGTCGCGCATCGTCAGCCGGCGCTTCTCCAGGTATGCGGGGCGGCCGTTGCCGAGATAACGATCGAACGCATCGCGCAGATCCCGGGCCCATCCGTGCTCGACCAGCGCCTTGGCGACGTGGGGTCGCCCGATCGCGCCCTCACCGGCCTGCTCCAGCACATCGGCGAACGTGATCTTGACGCCGATCGCGTTCAGCCGCGCCACCATGGCCTCGCCGCGTGCGTGCCTCGCCTCGCGAAAGGCGTGGAGCCCGGCGTCCATCGCATCAACATCTTCGATGTGCAGTCCGAGCAGGTGCGTCTCCTCGTCGCCCTGGTAGGCCGAGAGTTCGACCCCGGCGATGACCGTCAGGGAGCTGCCCTCGGCCGCCTTCCGCGCGGCCGCCACTCCGGCCACCGTGTCGTGGTCGGTCAACGCGATGGTGTGGAGTCCCGCCGCGAGGGCCGACGCCACCACGTCTTCCGGCGACCGCGATCCGTCCGACGCCGTCGAGTGCAGGTGGAGGTCGATGCACGGGCCGGGCGGCACCGCGTCGGGTGCCCGCCCGTCCGTCACCTGGCGTATCCGGCTTCGGGGGACGTATCGCTCGCCTGCGACTGCTCGAAGAGTCGCGTGAGTTCCGCGTCGGGCAGCTCGGCCAGCGACTGCTCGCGCGATCGTGCGCCGACGGGCGAGTAGCGCGTCACACGAATCTTCCGCTCGCCCAACGTCCCGGTCACGAACATCAGCCCGAACTCGTCGCGGTCGTACTGGGTCACATAACCGGACGGGAAGACCCGCCAGTCCGTGCCATCGATCGTGAGGATACGCGTGGGCATCGTCAAAGCTCCACTTCGAAGAGAATGGCCTGGCTCGCGGTGGCACGACCGGCCGCCGTGCAGGCGCGCTCGAGCGTTTCGACATCGCGGGCTTCGTAGAACTCGATCAGCACGCCGGGCGTTTCCTTACCCTCGAACACCCAGTAGTTGCAATCGTTCGCCTTGAGCGCCGCCTTGCGCTCGCGCAGCGCCGCGAGGACCGCGCTCCGCGACTCGGCGGGAACGTGCAGTCCGTGCGTGAACATGGCACGCGCCATCTTCAGTAGCCGCCCTCGGGAATCGTCTCGAGGGTCTTCTTCACGAAGGCCATGAACTGGTCGGCATCCGCGCCGTCGACGACGCGATGGTCGAAGGAGAGCGAGAGGTAGCAGCAGGTGCGGATGGCGATGGTGTCCTCACCGTCCGGCCCGGTCATGACCTTCGGCCGCTTCTCGATGGTGCCAAGGCCAAGGATCGCCACCGTGGGCTGCGGAATCACCGGCGTGCCCATGACCGAACCAAACACTCCTGGGTTGGTGATGGTGAACGTGGCGTCCTGCACGTCTTCAGGCTTGAGCTTCTTGCCGCGGGCACGCGTCGCGAGGTCGTTGATGCCCTTGGTGAGGCCAACGAGGTTGAGCGTGTCGGCGCGCTTGACGACGGGAACAATCAGGCCCCAATCGAGCGCGACGGCAATGCCGATGTTGTATTGCTTGCGGAACACGATGTCGGTGCCGCGCACCGCTGCATTCACCACGGGGAACGCGCGGAGCCCCTGCACCACCGCTTGAGTAATGAAGGGCAGGAACGTCAGCTTCTCGCCGTACTGCGCCTCGAACGCACCGCGCAGCTTCGCACGGACCCTGGCGACTCGCGTCAGGTCGACCTCAAAAAACGACGTGACGTGCGCCGAGGTGTGCTTGGAGTAGACCATGTGCCCGGCGGTGAGCCGCCGGATACGCGACATCGGCTCGACGACATCACCCGGCCAGGACGTGACCTGCGGAGGCTCGAATCCGAACCCGGCGGGCGCGTACATCGACGGCGCCACGGTGCCCGCTCCGCTCGAGGCAGCGCTGTCCGGGCGCGCAGCGGGCCCCTTGGCGATGTGTTCGAGGATGTCCTTTCGGGTCACGCGCCCCGCGATTCCGGAACCCGAGAGGCCACTGATCTCGATCCCGTGTTCCGCGGCGATCTTGCGCACGAGCGGCGACGACTTCGTACGAACACGGTCTTCGAACGAGCCCGCGGCCGCATGCGGGGCGGCGGGAGCTGGCACGGGAGACGCGGCCGACGCTGTCGCGGTCGCCGCGGCCGCGGGAGACGCCGCGGGTGCGGGTGCTGGCGGAGCAGCGGCGGGCGCCGGCGCTGGTGCCGTGGCAGACACCGCCACGCTGGCGTCCGTTTCCAGTCGCGCGACCACGGTCTGCACGGGCACCGTCTGCCCATCGGTCACGAGGATCTCGGCCAGCACACCGGCCGATGGCGCAGGGATCTCGGCGTCCACCTTGTCCGTCGAGATCTCGAAGAGCGGTTCGTCGCGCTTGACGCTGTCGCCCACCTTCTTCAACCAGCGCGACATCGTGCCTTCGGCGATCGACTCCCCCATCTGGGGCATGACCACATCGATTCGTGCCACCGCTCTATCCTCGCAGGTTGGACCCGCGCGCCTTGCCGCGTTCGAGTCGCCAGAAGACCAGGGACGGGAGTGTCAGTGCACCGACCACCGCACCCCCGATTGCGTAGATGTACCAGTTGCAGGTCGGCAGTCCCTCGCACGACGGCGCCTTGCGCGCCGCTTCGACGACCTTGCCGATCAGGACTCCCACCATCGCCCCGCTCCACACCCCGACGAACAACGTAAAACATCCCACGCCGACGCGCCGACCGAACGAGATGGCGTCCTCGTTGCTCAGGGTCGGGGGCTGGTCATTCGTGGCCATCGGCCGCTGCGCTCAGTACGCGGCGACCCAGCGGGCCGCGCGCACCACGTCGCTCGACTGTGGCAGCACGAAGTCCTCGAGCTGCGGCGCGTAGGGGAGCGGAATGTCGTGCGCCGTCACGCGCATCACCGGTGCGTCGAGCCAGGAAAAGCAGGACTCGTTGATGCGTGCGGTGATCTCTCCGGCGATGCCACCCGTGCGCGTATCCTCGTGCACGACGAGCGCGCGGCTGGTCTTGCGCACCGATGCCAGGATCGCCTCGTCGTCGAGTGGGGCAAGGCTGCGCAGGTCGATCACCTCCACCGAGAGGCCGTCTTCGCGCTCCAGCTGTTCGGCGGCTTCCAACGCCTTCCACGTCGCGGCGGCGTAGGTGAGGATCGACAGATCCTTTCCTTCCCGCGCCGTGCGCGCCTTGCCGATCGGCACGACCCCATCTCCTGAGGGGAGCGTGCCCTTCACGCGACGATAGAGGTACTTGTGTTCGAAGAAGAGCACGCAGTCCTCGTCGCGGATTGCGGCCTTCATGAGTCCATAGGCGTCTTCGGCGGTCGATGGATAAACGACCTTGAGGCCTGGCGTGTGGATGAAACCCGCCTCGGGATTCTGCGAATGGAACGGTCCGCCGCGCACGTAGCCGCCACTCGGGCCACGCACTACCATCGGGCACGGCAGGAACGCGCGGTAGCGCGCGGTGGCCACGTAGTTGGTGAGGATGTCGTACGCGTTGGCGATGAAGTCGATGAACTGCATTTCGACGACGGGACGCAGCCCCATGTGCGCCGCGCCAGCCGCCGCGCCCACAATGCCGATCTCGGAAATCGGCGAATCGATCACGCGTGCTTCGCCGAACTTCGCCTCGAGCCCTTCGGTGACCTTGAATGCTCCGCCGAACTTTCCGATGTCCTCTCCGATGCAGAAGACGTTGGGATCGCGCTCCATCTCGTCAAAGAGCGCCTGGCGGATCGCCTCCAGATAGGTGATCTCGGCCATCAGCGCTGCGCCTCCGGCTTGGCGTTCCACGTACCCCAGCCTTCGGCGCGCTCATTGCGCTCGACGGCCGAACGCGTGCCCTCCCGGAACCAGAGTGGTTCTTCACGCGGAGGGTCGGCGTAGACACCATCGAGCGCGTCCAGCGGCTCCGGCTGTGGAGATTGCTCCGCAAGTTCGGTGGCCGCGTCGACCTCACGACGGACCCGTTGGTCCACCGCGTCGAGGTCCGCGACCGTGAATGCGAATTCCGAGCGCAGGCGCGCGTGATACCGATCAATGGGGTCGTTGTTCGCGGCCCACCAGTCGACCTCGCCCTCGGGCACGTATGACTGATTGTCGTGCTCCGCGTGGCCCTTGCGGCGATAGGTGACCAGCTCGACCAGCGTCACGCCGTGTCCCGCGCGTGCGTAGTCCACTGCCGTCTTCGTCGCGTCGTAGACCGCAAGCACGTCGTTCCCGTCGGCCTGGAGCCCCGGCACACCGTAGCCTGCGGCCTTGTCGATCATCTGCTTTGCTGCCGTCTGCTTGTGCGTGGGCGTGGAGTAGGCGTACTGGTTGCTCTCGACGATCACGACCAGCGGACAGCGCTGCACGGCGGCGAGGTTGATGCCTTCGTGGAAGGCGCCGGTGGACGTCGCGCCGTCGCCGACATAGACGAGCCCCACGCGATCTTCACCGCGCATCCGGAACGACAGCGTGACGCCCGCCATCACCGGTACCATGTCTCCCAGCGGGGAGATCTGACCGATGAAGCCGCGATCGAGGTCACCGAAGTGGATGTTCAGCTCGCGTCCCCGTGTTGGCGAGTCGCCCTTGGCCATGTACTGCCGCAGGATCTCGAGCGGCGTGGCGCCCTTCACGAGCATCGCCCCCATGTTGCGGATCAGCGGGGACATGATGTCGCGGCGCTCGAGGGCAAAACACGAACCGACCGCGTCGGCTTCCTGGCCTAACGAGCGGAACAGACCGCCCACGACCTTGGTCTGCCGGTACAGGGCAACCAGGCGCTCCTCGAGGGTGCGCGTCAGGCGCATCCAGTGGTACAGCTCGAGCTTCTGCTCGCGCGTCAGCCGGTCCGAGGGACGCGGCGTGGCGGCCGTGCGCGATGCAGCGCCCGCCTTCGGGGCGGCAGTGCCCGTCTTGCCCCCGGCTTTCGATCCCCTGCCTCCTGTTGTCGGGCCCTTCGACGCCATCAGTACGACGCCTCGAGCGCGTACCGGGGGTCCTCCTGGTGTCGCAGGCCGACAAAGAAGCGCTTCACGTTCCGGTCGATGCGGCTTTCGCCCATCTGGTCGGTGTGCACCTCGACGAAGGTGTAGTGGCCCCCCTCGGCCCACGCCGAGAGGCGCACGCGTGAAGGCACCTCGGGTGTGCCGACCACGCCCGTGTACATGCGCTCGCGCGCGCTCGAAGCGGCGGTCGCGAGCCCCAGCGACGCGAAGAACGCGTCGGCAGCCTGCATCACCTCGGCGGGCATGAGGTGCGTTCGATAGAAGTGTCGCATGACGACTATTTCCTGCCTTCCTCGCCCGGCGGGGTTTCGGGGTAGACTTGCTGCATCCAGTCGTTGGTGCGCTGCAGCGGCGCCGTGGAGTCGCGCCGGAAGCGCATCCCGATCGCCCACGGGCCGGCGTTCACGAAGATCAGCTTGCTGTAGTAGGTGCCCAGCTCCGGTCCCTTTTCGAACCCGTTGTCGACGTTCTTGCGATCCTCATTGGTCGCGAAGATCTGCCCTTGGCCACCTTCGACCGGTTCGCCGGTCTTCTTGTCGCGCACCACGATGCGGAACTGCACGTCCTCGAGCGCGCGCGGCGGCGCCGGATCCATCCAGATCTGAATCGCGAGGTCGTCCGTGAACATGCGCTGGTGCGGCTGGGGCCCTTTGGGACCACATGCCGAGGCGAGAGCCATCACCGCGATCGCCAGTGACACCTGAGGGAGTCGCCCAGCCGACGTCATGCGGGACCGGACCGCGCTCACGACGCGTAGTACTCCAACCCCAGGTGCGTGATCTGCTCTTCGCCCATGAGGTGGCGCAGCGTGTTCTTCAGCTTGGTCTGCTGGATGAACAGGTCGTGTTCCGGTTGCAGTCCGGCCGCCGCCATCGGGCTCTTGTAGTAGAAAGACAGCCATTCCTGGATCCCCTTCATGCCTGCCCGCATCGCGAAGTCCGACAGGAGCGCCAGGTCGAGGACGATCGGCGCGGCCAGGATCGAATCGCGGCAGAGGAAGTTCACCTTGATCTGCATGGGATAGCCCATCCAGCCGACGATATCGATGTTGTCCCAGCCTTCCTTGTTGTCTCCGCGCGGCGGGTAGTAGTTGATGCGCACGACGTGCGAGAAGTCCTTGTACAGGTCAGGATAGACTTCGGGCTGCAGGATCGTGTGCAGGACGGACAGCTTGGACTCTTCCTTGGTCTTGAATGACGCCGGATCGTCGAGCACCTCGCCGTCACGATTGCCGAGAATGTTGGTGGAATACCAGCCGGCGAGGCCCAGCATGCGCGCCTTGAGCCCCGGCGCGATCACGGTCTTCATCCACGTCTGGCCGGTCTTGAAGTCCTTGCCCGAGATCGGCACGCCCTTCTCGTTGGCCAGCTGAATCAGGGCCGGCGTGTCCACCGCGAGGTTCGGGGCGCCGTTGCAGTACGGCACGCCCTCCATGATGCAGGCCCACGCGTAGAGCATCGACGGCGCGATGGAATCGTCGTTCGCCTCCATCGCCGCCTCGAACGCCGCCACGGTCGCGTGCTGCGCTCCCGGCTTGATGAACGTCTCGGTCGAGGCACACCACACCGCAACGACACGCTCGCACCCGGTACGCGCCTTGAAGTCGCGGATGTCCTGGCGCAACTGCTCGGCGAGGTCGCGCTTGTTCTTTCCCTGCTTGACGTTGGTCGTGTTTGTCAGGCGAGTGACGTATCGCGAGTCGAAGACGGCCTTCATCGGCACGATGGTCTTCAGAAAGTCGGCCACCGGAGCGAGATCACGTTCCTCGAGCACGCCGGCTTTGCGCGCGGCAGTGTAGGCATCGTCGGCGATCGGATCCCACGCGCCGAAGACGATGTCGTCCAGACCCGTCAGCGGTACGAAATCCTTGATCAGCGGCGACCGGCCTTCGGTGCGCTTCCCGAGCCGCACGGTGGCCATCTGCGTCAGCGAACCGATGGGCTTTGTGTGCCCTCGGCGCACACTCTCGACGCCCGCAATAAAGGTGGTCGCAACGGCGCCGAGGCCCGGTGTGAGGATGCCGAGCTTGCCCGTCGCCGGGAGGATATTGACACGCGGTGTCGAGGGAGACGAACCCTGCACGTTGGTATGGCCGGAGGAAGGGAGAAGAACGACTAGCGAGACAAAGACGATGCGGCCGCGGTGTGCACCGGGGTGTCGAGCGGCGCGACCTCGGGTTCCGTGGCCTCGCCATTGGGCACCGCGAGCGTCACCCGGTACACGTAGATGATGCGCTGCACGGCGGTGATCCAGGCGGTGACGGACAGCAGGATGCAGATGGCGATGAGGACCCACCCGTCGAGGGCAAGGCCGAAGAACGCCTGCGGTGCGGAGAGCAGCGTCACACGCTCGGGGCGCTGCAGGATGCCGACTTTGGCGTCGATGCCCAGACTCTCGGCGCGAGCACGCGTGTACGACGTCAGGAAGGTGCCGATAATGCCGAGGAGCACGACGCCAACCATGGGCGTGGCGATCCAGTCCGGAACGCCGTGGTGCATCTCGTTGCGCGCGAAGAAAACGATCAGGCCGCCGAGCACGGCGCCGTCTGCGACGCGATCCAGGGTGGAGTCGTAGAACGCGCCAAAGACGGTCGCCCGACCCGTCCGCCGAGCGACGGTCCCATCGAGCACATCGAACAGCGCCGTGAGGCCAAGCACCCAGCCCGCGATCGAGATGTGTCCCGTGGCATAGATGACGCCGGCAGCCATCGAACACAGCGTCCCCACCGTCGTGATCGCATTGGGGCTGATGCGACGCGCGACCATCCAGTCAGCCACCGGGGCAATGACACGGAGATAGCCGCGTTTGATCGCTTCCCAGATAGTGACCATCGGAGGGTTCGGGGGGTGGCGCCGACGCGTCGGGCCGAACGAAGGAAGTCCGTGAAATTACGCCGCTTACCGGCCTCGAACAACCCTGCAACCCGTTACGGGACGCGCCATTCGAAGGTGCCGGCAATGGTCACGTTATCGCGCGAATACGTGCGCGAACCGTCGGCCAATGTGGCGCGCAAGCGTACCGTCGAGCCCGAGGCCACTTGCGGGACGCTGAGGATCTCGGTGGAGTTGGCCGCCACGCGTCCGACCGTGTAGTCCGTGCCGTTTGCCTGCACGACGACGGTGATCGCCTGCGCCGCCGAGTTCGTGACACGCAGGGTCACGGCATCGCGGGTTGACGGCGTGGTGACGACGACCTTTCGGGAGCAGCCTGCGGCCGCACCGGCGAGTACGAGGCTGAGAGCGAGGGAGCGGAGGCGCATGGGCTGGGGTCGAAGGAGTGGGGGATTCTACACTCGGTCGGGCGGCGGGGTCACAAGGTGGGCTCGGCGGCGGCCGGGGAGGCCCAGCAACGCGGTGGCGCCCCATGCCCGAGCGCCTTCCGGTGGCAACTGCGTGATCCGCGCGTCTTCTCGTCCGGGGGGGGGCGATGCGGGGGGTATGGATTCCGTCGCCTTTGCTCCGTCCCAGTCTCTCCCCTATTGTGTGCGGCATGCGCCTCCTCGTTGCGTCCCTCTCGCTGCTCGCGGCGTGTGCCGCCGGCAGCCAATCGCCACTCGTTTCCGCGCCCACCACCGAGCTCGCTGCGCGCGGCATCGATTCGCGCGCGGTACACGACTCCATGGTGGCCGTACTGACCCGTGCCATGCGCGACAGCGCCTTCCCGGGCGCCGTGGCGATCGCCGGCACGCGCAGCGGGGTCATTGCGAAGGCTGTCGCCGGCCACCTCGATCGCGCGGCCGGTTCACCGGTGCCTGACGAGAACACCGTCTGGGACATGGCGTCCCTCACCAAGGTCCTCGCGCTCACGAGCGCCGTCATGCAGCTGACCGCTCAGGGGAAGATCGACCTCACCGCCTCGGTGCAGCGTTACCTGCCGGAGTGGACGGGCCCGTGGAAAGACCAGGTGAAGGTGCGCGATCTCCTCACGCACACCGCGGGGCTGCCAGCGTGGCGCCCGCTGTACAAGGAGACGGAGACGAAAGACGCGGCGATTCGGCTCGTGCTGTCCACGCCGCTCGAGGCGGCCCCCAACACCCGTATGGTTTACAGCGACCTGGGCGCGATCCTCATGGGTGAGATCGTGAAGCGCGTGTCCGGGGAGTCCTTCGACGGTTATGTGCGGAAGCACGTCTTCGGCCCGTTAGGCATGACGCACACGCGATTCCTCCCGCCGTCGTCGTGGTCGTCGCAGATCGCCCCCACCGAGGTCGATCCCTGGCGACAGCGGCACCTGCGCGGCGAAGTGCACGACGAGAACGCCTATCGGCTGGGCGGCGTGTCGTCCCACGCCGGGCTGTTCTCCACGGCCGGCGATCTCGCGCGCTTCGGCCGAATGATGCTCAACCACGGCCGCCTCGATGGCGTGCAGGTGCTCGACTCGGCGACCATCGACCGATTTACCACGCCACAGGTCCCGCAGCTCTCGGCGCGCGGCATCGGGTGGGAGACGGCCAATGGCAGCAATTCGGGCGGGCACCGGATGTCGAAACGCGCCTTCGGCCATACCGGCTTCACGGGAACCTCAATCTGGATCGACCCCGAACGCGACGTGTTCGTCGTCCTGCTCAGCAACCGCGTGAATCCCACTCGGGAGAACCGACGCATCGGCGAGGTCAGGATCTCGCTCGCCGACGCCGTCATGGCGGCGATCGGGGCACGGTGACCGCACGCGGCGGACACGGGAACCTGCGCGGTGCGGGATCGCCGATCACGCCAACCGACCGTCCCGCCGGCCCGGGAACCGCCCTCCACGTCCCCGGATAACCTCAAGCAGCACACGTGACTACGTCTCCTTGTCCACCCCCTGAGCCGCAGCTACGTTTCACGCACGCCGCAACCCGAAGGAGCTTGCCCAATGTCCGCCCACGTCCAGCCGGAAGTCTCCGTGACCGTCACCCCGGTCGCGGCCGTTGAAGTCAAGCGATTCATGGAGGCCGAACAGGTGTCGCCAGACGTGGGTGGCCTGCGCGTGAGCGTCCAGCCGGGCGGCTGCAGCGGCTTCAAGTACGGCCTGCTGATCGAAGATGCCCCGGCTGACGACGACTATGTGCTCACGCAGGACGGCTTCAAGATGTTCGTGGACCCGTTCTCGGCGCAGTACATGAATCAGGTGATCATCGACTACGTCTCGTCGATGCAGGGCTCCGGTTTCACCTTCAAGAACCCGAACGCCACAGGTGGCTGCGGGTGCGGCTCCTCGTTCAACGCCTGATTTCTTCCCACAATGACTCCGTCGGTGACTGGCCAATCGGCCGGTGCCGGCGCTGGTGAGGAAGCGGCCCGCGATGTGACCACGCATCGCGGGCCGTCGCCTTTCGGCCCCTCCCACTCGGGCCCCAGCGGCGCCATCGGCACCCCCACACCTCGCACCTGGCCACACGAGCGCATCCCTTCCCTCGTCCTGGCCGACCACGACACGGTCGCACGCGAGGTCGCGCACCGCATTGCCGCGCTGGTTCGCGCGCGCGCAGCCGAGGGGAAAACGTGCGTCCTTGGGCTTGCGACAGGCTCGACCCCGATCGGCGTCTATCGCGAACTGATCCGCATGCATCGCGACGAGGGGCTCTCATTCGCGCATGTCGTGACGTTCAACCTGGACGAGTACTACCCGATGGCGCCGGACAGCATGCACTCGTACCACCGGTTCATGCATGAGAATCTGTTTGCGCACATCGACATCCCGGCTTCGCACATACATATCCCGCGTGGCGACGTAGCCGCCCAGGATCTCGCGTCCCATTGCGCGGCGTACGAAGCGGCGATCGCGGCGGCGGGCGGCATCGACTTCCAGATCCTCGGGATCGGAAAGACGGGGCATATCGGCTTCAACGAGCCCGGGTCGAGTTTCGAGTCGCGGACACGGCGTGTGACGCTCGACCTGGTGACGCGCCGCGACGCGGCGGCCGACTTCTTTGGCGAAGAACATGTGCCGCGCGAGGCCGTGACCATGGGCATCGCCACGATCATGAGCGCGCGCGAGGTGGCCATCCTCGCCACCGGAGAACACAAGGCGGCGATCGTTCGACGCGCGATCGAAGGCGATGTGGACCTCGAGGTGGCGGCGACGTTCCTGCAGAGGCACTCCAACTGCACGTTCTACATCGACCAGGCCGCGGCCGCCGACCTCACGAAGGTGGCAACGCCCTGGTTGCTCGACGCCGTGGCGTGGGACGACACCGCCGCGGAGCGAGCCGTCGTGTGGCTCTCGCTGACGACGAAGCGCGCCATCCTCAAGCTCACGCACGGTGACTACGCGGAGCACGCGCTCTCATCGCTCGTGGCGCACTACGGATCGCCTGGTGCGGTGAACGGGCTCGTCTTCAACCGACTGGGCGCCAAGATTCGCGGCAAGTCCAAGCTGCCTCGTGGCCTTCGGGTGATCTGTTTCTCCCCGCACCCCGATGACGACGTCATCTCCATGGGCGGGATCCTGCTCAAGCTGGCGCAGAACGAAAACGCGATCACCGTGGCGTACATGACGAGCGGCAATATTGCCGTGTTCGATCATGACGTGCGACGCTACGTGGACTTCCTCGCGCGGCTCGCCGCAGCGCGCGGGCTCGACGTCGGCGGTGTCAACGCCATGCGAGACCGCGTGATTGCCTTTCTCGAATCCAAACGGTCCGGGGACGTCGACGTGGACGAAGTGCAGGACATCAAGCGCATCATCCGCGAGTCGGAGGCCGTGAGCGGCATCGAGACGCTGGGACTCCCCGCGAGTTCGGCGCGTTTTCTCGATTTGCCGTTCTATCAGACGGGGAAGGTTCGCAAGGATCCCGTTGGCCCGGGCGACGTCGCCATCGTGCGCGCCCTGCTCGAAGAGGTGCAGCCGCATTTCGTCTTCATCGCCGGCGATCTCTCCGACCCGCACGGCACGCATCGCATGTGCAAGGAAGCGATCGAGGCCGCGCTCGCCGAGACGCGCACGGCAGGCACGTTGCGCGAACGGCCGGAGGTGTGGCTCTATCGCGGCGCATGGCAGGAGTGGCCGGTGACCGAGGCAACGTACCTGGTGCCGTTGTCACAGGAAGAGCTGCAGCTCAAGATCCAGGCGATCTTCAAGCACCAGTCGCAGAAGGACTCGGCGCCCTTCCCCGGCCAGGACGACCGGGAGTTCTGGCAGCGGGTCGATGCGCGCAATCGCGACACGGCGCACATCCTCAATCAGCTTGGCCTCGCGGAGTATTTCGCGATGGAGGCGTACGTCACCCTGCCGGACTCCTGATGCAACTGCGATTCACGCTTCTCGACGGCCTGGTCCTGCTCGCCTACCTCGCCGGGACGACCGCGCTCGGCATGTGGGTCGGTCGACGACAGGCCGATGCGAAGGACTACTTCGTCGCCGATCGCGCCATCCCATGGTGGGCGGTGATGTTCTCGATCGTGGCCACGGAGACGAGTGCGCTCACGTTCATCTCGATCCCGGGGCTCGCCTATACGGGGAACCTCGGCTTTCTGCAGGTAGCCGCCGGGTACATCATCGGGCGCATCGTGGTCGCGTACGCCCTGCTGCCGCGGTACTACCAGGGCGAGATCGTCACGGCATACGCGCTCCTCGAGAAGCGCTTTGGCCTGGCAACGCGCCGACTCACATCGATCGTCTTCATGTTCACGCGCGCGCTGGCCGATGCCGTGCGCGTGTTCGCCACGGCGATTCCGGTGGCGCTGATTCTCGGCGACGAGGCATCGCGCGCCACGGTGATGCCCGCCGCCATCGTCATCCTCGGTGTGCTGACCGTGATCTACACCTACCGCGGCGGCATGAAGGCCGTCGTGTGGACCGAGATCGTGCAGGCCACGGTGTACATCCTGGGTGGGCTTTCGGCGATCGTCCTGATCGGCGGCGCGGTGGATGGCGGCTGGGGCGCCATCATGGAACGGGCGGGTGCGCAGGGCAAGCTGCAACTGCTCGACTTCTCCACCGGAATGGATCGGCCGCACACGGTCTTTGCCGGCTTGATCGGTGGCGCATTCCTGGCGATGGCTTCGCACGGGGCCGACCAGCTCATCGTGCAGCGCCTGCTGTCGTCGAAGAGCCTGAAGGACGCGCAGCGTGCGATCATCGGCAGCGGCATCACCGTGTTCCTGCAGTTCACCTTGTTCCTCTTCATCGGGATCGGGCTCTTCGTGTTGTACGGTGGCCGGGAGTTCTCGGCTCCCGACGCGATCTTCCCGACGTTCATCATCGAACGGATGCCGCCGGGGCTCGTTGGGCTCCTCATTGCAGCCATCGTCGCGGCGACGATGAGCACCCATTCGGGGGCGATCAACTCACTCGCCGCCGCCACGACGCACGACATCTACCTCCCGCTCTCGCGCCGCAAGGCCAGCGATCCGGAGACGCTCAAGGCCGGCAAGCTCTTCGCGCTGTTCTGGGGCGTCGTGCTCACCGGCGGCGCGCTGCTGTTCAAGGAGCAGGGCACGCCGGTGGTCGTGGTGGCGCTCGGCATTGCGTCGTTCACCTACGGCGGCCTGCTCGGCACGTTCTTTCTCGGCAACTTCTGGCGCCGAGCCACGCAGCGCGACGCCATCACGGGCCTCGTGGTGGGGATCGCGGCCATGTCCTTCGTGGTGTTTGCACGGCAGATCTCGACCGCTTACCCTTCGCTCGCTCAAACCCTGGGCCCGTTCGCGCGCATCGCGTGGCCCTGGTACGTGCTCATCGGAACGTCCATCACCGTCATCGTCGGCATGCTTTCGTCGTTTACTCATCCCGCGCCCGTATCGCCGGATCGAAGCGAGTCCTCGGCCCCGGTCCGGAAGGTGGCGTGAGCGACATCGTCATTGGCGTGGACGGCGGCGGCTCTCGGACCCGGGTGCAAGTCGCGGATGAGACCGGAAAGGAGATCGTCACGATCGAGACCGCGAAAGGCTCGGCGGCGCGACCAGGCGAGACCGACAGCGCTGCCGACGTGATTGCCGCCGCGGTGAAGGAGGCGCTGGTCGCGTGCGAAATGGGGCATGCGACCCCAAAGGCGCTCTGCGCCGGCCTGGCGGGAGCTGGTCGGGAGAGCGAGCGCGAGGCCATGTGGCAGGCGCTGGTCGCGCGCCAGGTGGCGGTCGACGTCCTCGTGTGTGCCGACGCGATGATCGGCCTCGACGACGCCTTTGGCGACGGCCCGGGCCTGCTGGTAATCTCGGGGACGGGTTCGGTGGCCTACGGCCGCGGCCCGACTGGCGCCTTTGCGAGGTGTGGCGGCTGGGGGCCGAACTGTGGCGACGAAGGCAGCGGCCAGTGGATCGGTCGTCGTGCCCTCTCCATCGTGACCGCAGCGCACGACGGCCGTGAGCCCGAGACCGCGCTGACGGGCGCCGTCCTCACCGCCCTCGAGGTCAACGAGGTGGCCGACCTCATCCCATGGGCTGCCGGGGCGACCCCAGCGGACCTCGCGACCCTCGCGCCCGTGGTGATGTCGGTGGCGCAACAGGGCGACCTGCGGGCGAACTCTCTCATGACGCTCGCCGTCGAGGAACTCGCTCTGCACGCCCGTACACTCGCGCGCCAGCTGTTCGTGGACGAACGGGCCGCCATGTCGCTGGCGCTCAGTGGAGGCCTCCTGGCCAAAGGGACTCTGCTCCGCAAGCGATTGGTCTCGCGCCTCAAGGTCGCGACACCGGGAGCCACGGTCCGTGACGACCATGTGGTTCCGGTTCGTGGCGCGGTGCGAGCGGCACTGCGCTTGCTTGGTACGCCGGCGTAGGGCCAGGCAATCGTCGGTCGACGTGACCGGCCGAGCGCCCGGCTGCGTCCACGGCGCGTCCCGGGATCGTTTGCGGTCGTGTCCACGTGAAGCTCGTCGCCCAGACCGAGTCCTGGCCTGGGAGCAACTCAACACCAGTCCAGCGACCCCATGGAGCTGATCCGCACCGCGCTCGAGTACGTCCTGCACCTCGACGCCCACCTCGTCACCCTGGTGGAGTGGGCGGGTCCGTGGACCTACGTGCTCCTCGCCCTGATCATCTTCGCGGAGACCGGTCTGGTAGTGACGCCGATCCTTCCGGGTGATTCCCTGCTTTTTGCCGTGGGCGCGCTCGCGGCAGCGACCGGGTCGCTCAAGATCGTGATCCTGCTGCCGCTGCTGATCGTGTGTGCGATCCTCGGGGATGCGTGCAACTACTGGTTCGGGACGATCTTTGGCGAGCGGGCGGCGGCGGGCAGGCTACCGCTGGTGAAGAAGGCGCACATCGATCTGACGCACGGGTTCTTCGAGCGCCATGGCGGCAAGACGATCTTCCTCGCGCGGTTCGTGCCCATCGTGCGCACGTTTGCCCCGTTCGTCGCCGGCGCGGGGTCGATGGCCTACGGCCGCTTTGCCTCGTACAACGTGATCGGGGGCATCGTGTGGGTAGGATCGATGCTGATGGCCGGGTACTTCTTCGGCAACTTGCCGTTCGTGAAGGAGAACTTCTCGGTGGTGATCCTTGCCATCATCGTGCTGTCGGTGATCCCGGGCGTCGTCGCGGTGTGGCAGGAGCGGGCGAGGATCAAGGCTTCGAGCCGGTGAGCGTACGCAGCCGCGAGGAACGCTAGGCGCCCCGCTTGGGCAGGCTGCCGCATGCGCGCTCCTCGAACGCCCGGACCTTGACAACAAGGTATACCAGCGGAGCCGCACCGAGTGGCGAAATGGAGTGGGCTTCCCCGGCCGGAACACGCAGCACGTCGTGTGACGCCAGCGTGATTTCGCTTGCGCCCACGAGAGACGAGGCGCGCCATTCACCCGCACCGTATCGGACGAGACCCTTGACCTTTCGACCGTGCCGCAGCACGCCAAGGCCGCTGCGTATCACGAGGATGTCATCCCAGAAGCAATGGAGCTCGAGCGCGCTCGCGGTGGTCCGACGATTGAGAACGAACTGCGCATTGTTGTCGCGTGCGGCCCGGAACAGCCCGCCTCGAGAGTCGGACTCGTCGCTCGCCATGAGGGCTGCGCGCATGTCTGAATCGGCGATCCTCGTGACAACCTGCGATCCGAGGCTGTCCGTCACCAGCACCAATGACGCGACAACAAGCGTGGCACTCGCTGATCGCATGGCCAACGTTACCTCCTGCGAATGGCGTTCAGACTCAGCCGCATCACCCCGTCGACATCCGTGCGCGCAACGATCGCGTGTCCGTCGTCGACCGCAAGGAGACTCCGGCCACCGTCGAGGGTCAGTTGGGCGATCCACTGCCCCGTTTCCGTCAACACCATGTAGGTCTTGTCGTCCTGAGGGTCTTCAGCGAATGCCTCAACCCACAGCGAGCTGCCGGTAGTTGGTACAAAGCGCACGAAGTGGGGCGCATAGGAGAGGGGGAGCGCCTCTCCGAAGCGCGCTCGCACCCGAGCCGAATCATCTGACGTGCGAACGTCGTGGAGCGCTCGTGCCGCGGCCTGACGGAGACGTTCCCTGGAGAGGCGATGACGTGCGAGCGGCCACACGGCTCGTGCCACGATTCTTCCTGACCGATCCACGCCCCTGATCCAGCCAGGCTCTGTGTCGCCATACCACAGCCGGGTGCCAGTCCCGCCAGCGACGAACGCCGGGCCGGGGTGAACGAGCGTGAACGCAAAGCCCGCAGGCCCCGCCCTGAGCGGATACCGGGCAAAGGTGCCTTGCGGGAACCTGCCAATCCATGAAAGAGAGACAAGGTCAGGCGAGGCCACCCCGATCTCTACACTGTCGCGCCATACCGCCTGGGAGTGAGGAGCCATCGCGCGCATCCCCCCGCCCCTTGTCACGAGAAATCCAGCACGTGGCGAGTACGCAAGCGGGAGCAGCAGCGCACGCGAGGAGTCAAGCGAACGCAGCAGCGAGCGTTCAAGGAATGTGTCCGCTCGAAACTTGCTTACCTGATTCGGTCCAGGTGATCGCTCGAGCGCAACGATGGTATCTGCCGAGGCGCTCAGCAACCAGAGCGCGGAGAGTTCGCCCGGGCCCATTCCTTTCCGCCCAATGATACCGCGCAGTGCTCCACCAGGGTGAAAGACGAACAGCGACTGCACTGCGGCATCAGCGACTACCACCTCACCTGACGGAAGGCGGCAAGCGCCGACCACTCTCCCGAAGCCGCCGTCCGGGAGATCCCCATCCCGGAGGGGAGTGGCTTCGGTCAAGTGCCACCGCTGTACCGAGGGCGGGGGGCGCTGTCCATGAACTGCGCCAGGATATGCGCCGAACAGCGCCAGAAAGAAGGCTGCACGAGTGCTGTATCTCACCGTTCCGTTCCCGCAAGTCGACGCAGCTGTTCGTATGTCGCGACGCCCCGATGGACCCCAGTGCGGCTTACGATGGTCGGGGTTCCGTTTACGCCAATAGTGTCACCCCAAGCCAGCTCGCGCACCAGCATCTCCGCTGCATTGACGGAGTGCATGCACGTGACGAGGTTGGACGGATCGCGGATCCCGGCTCAGCACGCATGCTTCTCCCAGGCAGATCCCGCCTGCCACGTCGAATCGCGCATCAGGTAGTTGTGCAGTGGAAGGAACTCGCCCGCCTGCCTGGCACACGTGGCGGCCAAGGCACCGAGCTTGGCCTGCGGATGGGCAGGCACGGGATAGTGAAGGTTGGGAACCCGGAAGTCCCGAAGTCACGGCGGAATCGACGACGGCCTTCACCCGTCGACAGAACGGGCATTCGTGGTCCGACACCTCGACAAGCTGAGCCGTGCCGACGCCCGACCACAGCGGGATGGCGGCCATGCTGAGAGGGTTCGTGCAGACCTGCTTGGTGTGGGGAGCCCTGACCACCTCACTGCGGCTCCAGGGAGCGCCCGGATACCCGGAAGTGCGCGGAGACAGCCGCAACAGGCGACACGCATAGAACCGATTTGCGCATCAGCCATGAGGTGGCCGCTGTACCGAGCGACTCCGGGGGGCGGCGACGGCGACAGAGTCTCAGGAACGCCCAGGGCCGCAAGGCGAGCAGCTCGCGGGATAGTCTCGGATGCCCTGGATTGTCGCGAACGCCTGGACCACCAGCCGGACCACCGCCAGGCAACGGATCCTGCGAGCACTGCGACTGGCTGAACGAGGAGATTGCGCAGGGGAGGCGCTCGGAATGTTGGCGCGAAATCACACCAACGCGGCGCGCTTCA
This sequence comes from Gemmatimonadaceae bacterium, assembly GCA_020846935.1. Taxonomy (NCBI): domain Bacteria; kingdom Pseudomonadati; phylum Gemmatimonadota; class Gemmatimonadia; order Gemmatimonadales; family Gemmatimonadaceae; species Gemmatimonadaceae bacterium. The sequence continues at coordinate 207,553 of JADLCY010000006.1, read as the reverse complement.
AGCGCGATCACACGCCTTCCCGGCGCGCAGCGACGAGTCGATCTTTCGCGCGGCTCTTTCCCGCGCGACTCCATATTCGATGCTCATCATTGGACTGACCGGCCGAAATGCCGCTGGCAAGACCACCGCCGGGGAAATGCTCGGCGCCAGGGGATTCACCTATCTCTCGCTGTCCGATGCGATTCGCGAGGAGGCGAAGCGGCGCGGACTCTCGGCGGAGCGCGAGAACCTGATCGCGCTCGGCAACGAGTTGCGCGAGCGCCACGGCCCCGGCGCGCTCGGTGATCTGACGGTGGCGCGCATGCAGCCGGATCGGAACTATGTCGTCGACAGCATCCGCCACCCGGCTGAAGTCGCCGCCCTTCGGAAGGCGGGCTCGTTTACGCTCTTCCACGTCTTTGCGGCCCTCGAATCACGATTCGCCCGGGCGCAGGCGCGAAATCGCGAAGGCGACGGCCGAACGCTGCAGGAGTTCATCCGCCAGGAGGAGCGCGAGTTCGCGAGCAGCAACGTGGCCGCACAGCAGTTGCTCGAGACGGAGCGGCTGGCCAATCGGGTCATCGAGAATCACGGGACGCTGGACGAGTTCGCCGAGCGCGTCGCGAGCGCGCTGCGCGACGTGGAGGTGTCGTCCGCCCGCCCGACGTGGGACCGCTACTTCATGGACATCGCCCGTCAGGTCGCCGCGCGCAGCAACTGCATGAAGCGCCAGGTCGCGGCCGTGATCGTGGCCGACCGGCGGATCATCAGCACGGGCTACAACGGCACGCCCCGCGGGGTGAAGAACTGCAACGAAGGCGGCTGCCCACGGTGCAACGGCTTCAGCGAGAGCGGCAAGAACCTGGAGGAGTGCCTCTGCTCGCACGGGGAGGAGAACGCGATCGTCCAGGCGTCGTACCACGGCATCGCCATCCGCGATGCCACGCTCTACACGACGTACTCCCCGTGCCTGCTCTGCAGCAAGATGATCATCAACGCCGGCATCAGGAAGGTTGTCTACAATGAGTCGTATCCACTCAACGAGACGGCCACGCGGATGCTCAGGGAGGCGGGCGTCGACCTCGTCAGACTGAGCGTCTGAGCGGGATCGCTGGTCGACGGAACCGCCACGACGTGCCACGGGTCCGTCGGGTCGTCCTCGGGCCTGCGCCGCAATACCGCGACGTGGGTATCCACCGTGCGGCTCGCGCCGGAGGCGCTATAGCCCCACCCAGGTCGTGAACTCGCTCGCTGCCGGACGCGTTCTTGGCCCCGGTGTTTCGGCCGGGACTCCCACGCTGAGTATCGCGACGATGCGCTCTCCGTCCCGGACGCCGACGGCCGCACGCGCGGCGGGGTCTTCCATCACCGCTCCCGAGCGCACGTGCGTGCCCAGTCCGCGTTCGACCGCCACGAGCATCATGAGGGCGACCGCCTGCATCACGGCGGCGTAGTCCTCCTCCCGCTGCTCCGGACTGTCGCTCTGCACCATCGCGACGGCGATGAGCGCGGGAAACGCTTCGTACTCCGCCGCGGTCTTTTCCCTTACGGCCGCGGCAGCGTCCGCGTCCGGCAGCTTGCGGGCCTTGCGGTCGCCGAGCGCGAGACCATAGCGCCGACGGGCCACCGGCCCGAGGACGTAGTAGCGCCACGGCTGCGTCAGCTTGTGGTTGGGCGCGAGGACAGCCGCCTCGAGGAGCGGCTCGAGTTCCGATCGCGTGAGGGGCCGCTCGGCAAACTTTCGGATCGAACGGCGCTGCGAGATGGCATCGGTGACGTGCATTGCGGGAATGGCCACGGCTGGCGGTTGCACCGCGTGCGGGAGCAGCGGCTCTCCGGCGAGGAGGTGTGTGTAGCGCGCCTCCTTCTGCCCTGCACGACGATCGAGGCGCCTGACGAGCGGCGAACCTTCACGTTCCGCGAGGTTGTGCAGGGCCTGATCGACGGCCTCCCCGTCGGCAAACGCGTGGAGACGCGCCGTGCGCGTGCGCAGCTCGGCTCCTGTCTGCGCACCACGCAGCGCGAGCACGCCCAGCAGCGCCAGCTCGCCCGCCTCGAGGTTCCACGCCTCGGCGAGCAGGTGCTGGTACTTCATCACGCGCGAGTCGACCCTCTGGATCGCGCGGACGAGTGAGCGCCGCCGCAGTCCGTCGATCGCGGCCAGCACCTCGCTTTCCTCGTAGTGCACGACGGGATCACGGTTGGATGACTGGTTGCACGCAACGGTGAGTGCGTTGAGGGAGAGCGGGTAGTAGTCGGGCGTGGCGAGCGCTTTTTCGATTAGCGCACCGAGCACGCGTACCTGCACGTCGGTGAGTGGGTCCATCAGGTCACCACGCTGCATAGTCCATGTAGACATCGCCCCTGGCGTACCCCGTGGCGCCGGGGATCGGTTTGCGAACGAACCCCATCCGTTCGTAGAGCCGCAGCGCGTCAGCCAGCTTTTCGTCGGAGAGGAGGTAGACCTGCGTGGCACCCTGTTCCCGCGCATACGCCAGCGCAGCGGTCACGAGCCACTGTCCGTAGCCCTTGCCGCGGCAATCGTATTGTACGGCCATCTTGGCGAGTTCGAATCGACCATCCGGATCGCGGATCAATGCGCACGTGCCCACGGTACGTGCCCCCTCGCGCACGAAGAAGATCGCTCCCCCGGTCTTCAGGATCGTGCCCTCCGGATCGGCAAAGTAGCGACGATCCTTGTCCTCGACCCGGAAGTACTCCTCCAGCCACTCCCGATTCAATCGCTCGAAATGCGCGGCGTCGCCTGGCGCGTAGCGCTCGAGCGTAGCTTGCGGTTGCTCTGGCTCGAGCGTCAACTCGAAGAAGCGCGCACCCGGGGTCGGGTTGGGCTCGTACGCCGGAATCTCCTCGAAGCCGAGCGAGCGATAGAGCCGCACCGCACTCCGCATGAAGGGCAGCGTGTCGAGCCGCAGGCGACGCGCCCCGAGCCGCGACGCGGCCTCGATGGCCTCGATGACCAGTCGCCGGCCCAGCGACTGCCCGCGAAACGCCGGTCGCACGAACAGTCGCTTGAGTTCCACGGCACCTTCGCCCGACGGCCGGATCGCCACGCAGCCGGCGGCGTCGCCATTCACCAGTGCGAGAAGCAGCACCCCTCGCGGCGACGCATATGCCCCCGGCAGGGCTGCGACCTCCTCGGCAAAGCCCTGCGCCCGGAGTACCTCATCACTCCCTGCATGCGCCACAAGCGCCGCCCCGTATTCCAGGCATAGCGCGCGCACGACCTCGACCTGGTCGGGCGTCGTCACCTTGATGACTTCGGTCGAGTCGGACTCCATGGGCGAATGCGCGAAACGTCAGGTTGAGCTCGTAACGGAGTCGTGCGCGGTGGCGACGATCACCCAGGCGGCGCGGTGGCGCGATCCAACGCGGCCCTCAGATTGGCCACACGGGGCGACGGGTGCAACTCGACTTGCGGGCGCTACCGCGCCATGGCTTCGCACGAACGAGATCGCTCAGTGTGCCGACAACGGCGCCGTCGTCGCTCCTTCGCTCGGCGCTTCGGTGCGGAACGACCCTTCCCAGCGTGCCATGACGGCCGACGCGAGGCAGTTCCCGAGCAGGTTCACCGAGGTGCGTGCCATGTCCATGAGCGCGTCCACGCCCAGGATCACGGCCACGCCCTGCAACGGGAGCCCAAACGTCGCCAGCGTGCCGGACAGGATCACGAGCGAGGCCCGCGGCACCGCCGCCACCCCCTTCGACGTCAGCATGAGCGTCAGCATCATCAGGAGCTGCTGCGAGATGGGCATGTCCACGCCCGCCGCCTGCGCGACGAACACCGATGCCAGCGCGAGGTACAGCGTGGACCCATCGAGGTTGAACGAATAGCCGGTGGGCATCACGAAGGCCACGATGCGCTTGGGAACGCCAAACGTCTCCATGACCTGCATCGCGCGCGGAAGCGCGGCCTCGGAGGACGCGGTGGTAAACGCCACCAGCCACGGCTCCTTCACCGCTCGCACAAACTCCAGGATGGGAATGCGGGCAACCATCGCCACCGGCACCAATACGAAGAGCACGAACACGACCAGCGCTCCGTAGAGTGACAGGACGAGCAGGCTCAGGCTCTTGAGCACGCCGATGCCGCTCTGGCCGACGGTCACCGCAATGGCGCCGAGGATGCCGAACGGCGCCAGCGCCATCACCAGGCTCGTGTACTTGAACATCACCTCGGCCAGCGCGTCGAGCACGCCGAGCATGGTGCTGCGCGGCTTGGCCGGCGTGCGCGCCAGGGCAATGGCAAAGATGATCGCGAACACCACGATCTGCAGCACTTCGTTGGCGGCCGCGGCCTCGAAGAAGCTCTGCGGGAACGTGTGTTCGATCACGCCGGAGAATGTCTGCTGGCGGCCCGCGAACTGCTCGCCGGCTTCCGCGGTCACCGACTCGAGCCCCACGCCCTCCCCCGGCTTGATCAGGTTCACCGCGAGCAACCCGACGGCCAGCGCCAGCGTGGTCACGATCTCGAAGTACACGATCGAGCGGAACGCGAGCCGACCGACCGCCTTGAGGTCGTCACCATGCCCGGCGATCCCGACCACGAGCGTGCTGAACAGCAGCGGCACGATGAGCGACTTGATCAGCCGAAGGAAGATGGTCGACAGCGGCTTGAGCGAAACCGCGAACTCGGGCCAGAAGATGCCGATGACGATGCCGAGCACCATCGAGATGACAATCCATTGCGTGAACGAAATCCGTCGCAGGAACGACATGTGGCCGCGCGTGTGGGAGGTGACGAAATGATCAGTGGCCGCCGTGTCCGCCCGGCGGCAGGGTGTCAACGACGACGCGCTTGCCCGTCCGCAGCACGGAGTTGCGGTAGCCGTAGAGGAAGTAGACCACCAGGCCAAGCGCCAGCCAGATGCCGAACCGGATCCAGGTGATGCGAGGCAGCTGCATCATGAGGTACAGGCACGCGAGCACCGAGATGATCGGCGTGAAAGGCGCGCCCGGCACGCGAAATGGGCGCGGCCGATCCGGCTCGCGGTAACGGAGCACGATCACGCCGATCGAGACGAGCACGAAGGCGAACAGCGTGCCGATGTTCGTCAGGTCCACCACTTCGGCGATGTTTGCGAAGGCCGCGAAGGTGGCGACAAACGTGCCCGTGATGATCGTGCCGACCCACGGCGTGCGATACTTCGGATGCACCTTGGCCATGAACGGCGGCAGCAGACCGTCACGGGCCATGGAAAAGAAGATGCGCGGCTGCCCCATCTGGAACACGAGGAGCACGCTCCCCATCGCGATCACCGCTCCCAGGGCGATGATGAAGCGCGAGGCGTTGAGCAGCACCGCGGGCCCATCCGCGTACTGCAGCGCGGTGATCATCGGCTCGGCGGTACCGAGTTGCCGCCACGGCGCCATGCCCGTCATGACGGCGGACAGCAGGATGTACAGCACCGTGCATACCACGAGCGACATGATGATGCCAAAGGGCATGTCGCGCGCGGGATTCTCCGCTTCTTCGGCGGCCGTTGATACAGCGTCGAATCCTATGTAGGCGAAGAAGATGATCGCCGCTGCCGCCGACACACCCGCGAACCCGTTGGGCGCGAACCCGCCCTGTGCAGGGTCGGTCCAGTTCGACGGCTGGATCAGGAAGAGCCCCACCGCAATGAAGAACAGGATGATGCCGATCTTGAGCAGCACCATCCAGTTGTTGAGGGTCGCCGATTCGCGCACGCCCTTCACCAGCACCACCGTCATGACGAACACGACGAGCGCCGCGGGAAGATTCACGATCACCGGCAGGGTGCCCAGACGAGGCGCCGCGGTCCAGGCAGATGCGAGAAACTGCTGCGCGGCATCGGTGGATCCGCCGCTCACCGCATTGAACGCGTCGTGTGCGCTCCGATAGTCGGTCGCGAGCCAGGCCGGCAGGTTGAGCCCGATGTGTGACAACAGCTCGCGGAAATGGCCGGACCATCCGATCGCGACGCCGATGTTGCCGACCGCGTATTCAACGATCAGGTCCCAGCCAATGATCCAGGCGATGAACTCGCCGAGCGCGGCATACGAGTAGGTGTAGGCAGAACCGGAGATCGGCACCATCGCCGCAAACTCGGCATAACAGAGCGCGGCAAATCCGCAGGCGACCGCGGTGAGGAGGAACGAGAACACGATCGCCGGCCCCGCGCCCGGGCGTACCGCATCACCAACGATCGCGGTTCCGGTGGTCGCGAAGATGCCGGCTCCGATCGTCGCTCCGACCCCAAGCGCCGTCAGGTGCCACTTGGTCAGCGATCGTCGAAGCCCTCCGCCTATCGAGGCTTCGGCCTCGCAGTCAGCGAGGGTCTTCCGGGCAAAGATGCTCTGAGACATCGGTGGCGTTGGCGGATGGCAGTGGTGCGGCTGGGAAATGCAGGGACGAGCGACCGTGGTCAAGCACCAGAAGCAAAGTGCGGGTGATCGACCTGTTCCTCGATCACCCGCGACGTACTCAACGCGCTACCCGTCGGCCGACGCACCCCAGGGACAAAAACGCCCCAGGGAAGTTCGGTCAACCCGCCCGGCTAGGCGCGCACCGCCTCACCGCTCTGGATCCGCATTCCGTAGAACGAGCGGTACACGAAGTACATGCTGATCACGAGGAAGACCACCGCCAATCCGCGCGTCAGCGAGGTTCCCGACTCTGCCGTGAGGCTCACGGCGAGTTCCACCGCGAGGAGGCCGAACAGTGTGGTGAACTTGATGACCGGGTTCAGCGCGACCGACGAGGTGTCCTTGAACGGATCACCGACCGTGTCACCGACCACGGTGGCGTCGTGCAGCGGCGTGCCCTTCGCCTTGAGCTCGGTCTCCACGATCTTCTTGGCGTTGTCCCATGCCCCGCCGGCGTTCGCCATGAACACCGCCTGGTACAGACCAAAGAGCGCGATGGACACCAGGTAGCCGATGAAGAAGAACGGCTCGACGAACGCGAACGCCAGGGTCGCGAAGAACACGCCGAGGAAGATGTTGAACATCCCCTTCTGCGCGTACACGGTGCAGATCTCCACGACCTTCTTGGAGTCCTCGACCGAGGCCTTCTCGACGCCCTCGAGCTTGATGTTGGCCTTGATGAACTCGACCGCGCGATAGGCGCCGGTCGTAACCGCCTGCATCGACGCGCCGGTGAACCAGTAGATGATCGCGCCGCCCGTGATGAGTCCAAGCAGGAACGGCGGGTGCAGCAGCGAGAGCTTGTCGAGGTCTGCGGTGAGACCCTGAGTGAGCGCCACGATGATCGAGAAGATCATGGTCGTCGCTCCAACCACTGCGGTCCCGATGAGGACCGGCTTGGCCGTCGCCTTGAAGGTGTTGCCGGCGCCGTCGTTCTCCTCGAGGTGCTCCTTGGCCTCGGCGAACTTTGCGTCGAACCCGAAGTCGCGCTTGATCTCACCCTCGATGCCTGGAATGGCCTCGATGGTGGAGAGCTCGTAGACCGACTGCGCGTTGTCGGTCACCGGACCGTACGAGTCCACGGCGATGGTCACCGGACCCATACCAAGGAAGCCGAACGCCACGAGACCGAAGGCAAACACCGCCGGCGCGAGCATGAGTTCTCCGAGCCCCTGCAGCGCGACCCAGTACGAAATCGCCATGAGGAACATGATGGCGATGCCCAGCCAGTAGGCGGAGAAGTTGCCGGCCACGAGGCCGGAGAGGATGTTGAGCGACGGCCCGCCCTCGCGCGATGACGTGACCACCTCGCGCGTATGCCGGGACTCGGTCGACGTGAACACCTTCACGAACTCCGGGATGATGGCGCCGGCGAGCGTCCCGCAGGTGATGATCGCCGAGAGCTTCCACCAGAGCGTCGGATCGCCGGCGAGGTTCCCGATCAGGAGCTTGGACGCGGCGAAGGTGATCACGACCGACACGATCGACGTGAGCCACACCAGGCGCGTGAGCGGCGCCTCGAAGTTCATCTTGTGTACGTTCTGGTACTGCGCCTTCGCCATCGCCTCATTGATGAAATACGAGAGGCCGGAGGCGAGCACCATGAACACGCGCATCATGAAGATCCAGACGAGGAGCTGGACCTGGACCTCCGGACTGCGGACCGCGAGCAGGATGAACGAAATGAGCGCCACCCCGGTCACGCCGTAGGTCTCGAAGCCGTCGGCCGAGGGACCGACGGAATCACCGGCGTTGTCACCCACGCAGTCCGCGATCACGCCGGGGTTGCGGGCGTCGTCTTCCTTGATCTTGAAGACGATCTTCATGAGATCGGACCCGATGTCCGCGATCTTGGTGAAGATGCCGCCCGCGATGCGCAGCGCCGCGGCGCCCAGCGATTCACCGATGGCGAACCCGATGAAACACGGCCCGGCGTATTCTCCCGGCACGAAGAGCAGGATCATGAGCATCAGCAGCAGCTCGACCGAAATGAGCATCATGCCGATCGACATGCCGGCCTTGAGCGGAATCGCGTAGCACGGGAACGGCTTGCCGCGCAGGGCGGCAAACGCGGTACGCGAGTTCGCGAAGGTGTTCACGCGAATACCGAACCACGCCACGCCGTACGAACCGGCGATGCCGATCAGCGAGAACGCGAGGATGATGATGACGCGAAACCACTCGAAGTCGAGCAGGAACTTGAAGTACAACAGGATCACGAGCGCGATGAACGCCCACAGCGTGAGGATGAACTTCCCCTGGGTCTTCAGGTAGGTCTTGCACGTCTCGTAGATCAGCTCGGACACCTCGAGCATCGAGCGATGCACGGCCATGGTCTTGAGCTGGCTGTAGATCATCAGGCCGAAGAGCAGGCCGAGGACCGAGACGAGGATGCCGCTCATGAGGAGCGTCGTGCCGGGGGTTCCGCCGAGGAACGTCGCGGTCGAGAGGTCCGGGACGACGAGATTGGCCTCACCCCCGGGGCGATGCTCGGCCTGCGCCGGGGCCTGGGCCACCGGAGCGGCAACCGGATCCTGCGCGGCCACCGGTGTGCTGAGGGCCGCCGCACCGGATACCAGCGCGAAGCCTAACGCGAAGAGGTGTCGAAGTCGTCGGGACGAACGATTGCGCATTCCACGTTCTCCATGCTGTGGGCTGGGGCGAAGCCGCCTCATGTCATGGGTGCGGGTGCGCCCATGGGTTCGCTTGGCACCAGGGTCAACGGATCCGGCCACCGGCCAGAAAAAGGGCCCATCCCCAAAGCCGTGCCGGAATGGACCCAGCCTGTCGACGGCTGTCCTCAGCCGCGATCCCCACCTGCCAAAGCCGCGAAAAGATACCCGCACGCCGGCCGCGAGGCCAGACCGATCGACGCCAGGCTCAGGCCGTGACCAACATGTGGGACTTGGAGTTACGTGCGCGGCGCCAGGGCGGTCACGATGGCCGTGTCCAGCACGGGACGTCCGTTCCCGCGCACCGCCGGGCGGAAGCGGATCTCCGACAGCATCTCTCGAATGCGTTTGTTGTAGCCACCGTCACTCGACGGGTTGAACGAGAGGAGTCGCGAGTTACCGAGCGTGTCGACCTCGAAGTACGCCACCAGCTTGTACGGGCGCACCTTGTTTGGCACTGGAAGCGGCAGGATCGGCAGGGCGATGACCGCCGGCGGGTAGATCTCCGAGTCGTCGTTGCCGTTTCCGGTTCCATCCCCCGTGCCCGAGCCACGCCCCGTTCCCGTGCCCGAACCCACACCGCCGCCGGTTCCGGGTCCGCTACCGGCCGTTCCGTCCTTTCCGGATCCACCGCCCTTTCCCGCCTCAGCCGAAGCGACCTCGGTCGTCGGGCCAGGTTTGGCGGCCGAATCGACCGAGGTCGGGGGCATGGTCTCGGACTTGGGGATCGGGGCGGGCGGCGGGGGCTTCACGGCCTCCGGTGGAGGAACTGGCGGCGGGATCGGCAGCGGTTCGATGGGAACAGACGGCGAGGCCTCGGGAATCTGGAAGTAGCGCAGGCTCTCACGCGTCCACTCGCCTCCCGTGCCGCGATTGCCGCCTCCGCCACCACCAACGCGTCCGTTCCCGCTCGGCCCGAGCTGTTGCGTGGCGTTGATCTGTCGCGAGAGCCAGAGCGGAGGAAAGACGACGATCACGATGAGCAGCGCGTGAAGGGCAAGCGACGCGATCGTGGCCTCGCGTCGATGGTCGTCCCGAGCGGGAATGCCGATGGGTGGCCGATACCCACGCCGCAACGGCTCCGGCGCGGGCACGCCGGTCGTGTCGATGAACGTGGATCGACGAAGGGTCACGTGGCTGGTCTCGGTCTCGGGCTTGCGGTCTCCCAAGCTAATACGACCCCTGGGAGGAAAGGGTTCATCGTTCGAACTGCGCAAACGAAACCGCAGACCAGAAGTTGGTGGCCGTTGCGTCCGCGCCGTCGAGGTTCATCGTGGGAAAGCGGAAAACGAAAACAGCGGACCCCGAGAGGAGTCCGCTGTGCTCGCCTGCGTGCGGCCTACTTCGCCGCCGCTTCTTTCGGTGTGACGCCGAGCACCTTGACGCCGGAGCCACGCGCCTGATCCATGGCCCAGATCACCGCCTGATACTTCACCGTGGGATCGCCCTTGAAGAACATGATCTTCTCGGGTCGCGGGTCGTAGATCGACTTGATGCGTGCGGCCAGGTTGCCCTTCGGCACGTTTTCCTTGTTGATGAAGTACTGATCGTTCGGCATGACTTCGAGCACGATCTGGTCCGAGACCGCGTTGGCCGGAGCCACCGACGGGTTCGGGTCAGGGAGCTGGAGGTCGACCGCACGTCGGACGCGCGGCTGCATGATCATGAAGATGATCAGCAGCACGAGGAGCACGTCGATCATGGGCACCACGTTGGGCTCGTTGTTGAGCGCGCCCGAGGGTCCGCCTGCACTCATTCCCATGGTGTCGTCTCCTATTTGCCGGCTTCCGGATCGTCACCTGGCACCGTGGATACGGTACCGGGGCGCTGATCCGAAACGGCGCCAACGACGCGAACCCCTGCTCGCGATGCGATGTCCATCGCATCGAGGATCTTGCCGAACTCGAGATCCTTGTCGGCCTTGATGTAGAGGATCTTGTCGATGGTGCGCTTGTCGTAGATGGCACGGAGGATGTTGCCGAGCTTTTCGTTCTGGTCGGCGCCAGGCTCCGTGTACAGGTCGATCGGCTTCTTGTTGATGTAGTACTTGCCCGACTTGTCGATGCCGAGCACCTGATCGAGGTCTTCTTCAGGGTGGGCCTTGAGGTTGATGCCGTCTGGCGGCACCGCCGTAAAGCCTGCCGTGATCGCCGGTGTCACCACCATGAAGATGATGAGCAGCACCAGCATGACGTCGATCATGGGCACGACGTTGGGCTCGGCCTTTACGCCGCCGGCCCCACCGCCTACCGACATACCCATGGCTTAGGTCTCCTGGGACAAAGGGGATGTCAGCGCGCTTACTGCGAGATCGGGCTGGCGCCCGCGGCCTGCGTGTTGAACTCGCGGGTGAAGCGGGAACGACCGAACTCGCCCGAGACGCCCTTGATGAGGTAGTCGATCATTTCCTTCGACGTGTAGGTCATTTCCGCCGAGAGGTTGTCGATCTTGGTCGTGAAGTAGTTGTAGAACCACACGGCCGGGATGGCGACGAGGAGACCGAAGCCGGTCGCGATGAGCGCTTCGGCGATACCGGCCGCGATGGCGGTGATGCCGGCGCCGCCCGAGGAGGCCATGCCTTCGAAGGCGTTGATGATGCCGAACACCGTACCGAGCAGACCGACGAACGGCGCCGTCGAGCCCACCGTCGCGAGGATCGCGAGGCCGCGCTTGAGCGAGACCATTTCCATCAGCATCTCACGCTCGACCGCCCGCTCCGCCGTGTTGATGTCGGCAACCGTGACCGAGCCGTCCATGATCAGGGGCTTCACTTCGGCCAGCGCGCCACCGAGCACGCGAGCGACGTGCGACTTCTTGTAGCCTTCGGCCAGCTTGATGGCTTCGCCGAGGTTGTCCTCTTCCAGGAACTGCGAGAACTCCGGCGCGAACTTGATCGTTTCCGCCTGGGCCTTGCGCAGGTTCCAGAGCTTGCCGATCGCGGTGGAGAGCGACCACACCGACATGAAGGCCAGGATGGCCCACAGGATCTTTCCGAAGAGCGGCGTCTGGGTCCAGATGTCCTGCAGATTGATATTCATACGTCGGGAACTCCGCGGGGTGAGGGAGGGGACTTACTTGGCGATGCCGAACGAGAAGGGTTGCTGCACGAGCTGACGCACCTTGCGGCCGCCCACCTCGGCAGGGATGAAGCGCATGGCGGGAAGCGCGTTCTTGACCGCGGTCCCGAACAGGTCGTGCGAGGTCTTGAGCACCTTGAAGGACGACATCTCCGCGCGGCCCGTCGTGTCCACGACGAACTGGGCGAGGACTTCACCCTCGACGCCGGCCTGCCGGAGGATGTCCGGGTAGCGGGGCGGCGGGCTCCCGGGGAGCGCCGTCACCGGCTTCTCCACCTGGAACTCGAAGAACGGCTGATCCGCTTGTTGGATGGGCGCCGGCTTGCCACCCTCGACCCCGGTCGCGCGTCCACCCGCAACGCCCTTGCCGGAGAAGTCGGCCTCGTCCGTCATCTTCTTGGACAGGTCGATGTCGGGAAGCACGTCGGGGATCTCGACCGGAGCGGTCAGGACCTGGAAGCCTTTCGGCGGGGGCGGAGCCGCAACGACATCAGGCGGCGGTGGCGGCGGCTCGTCCTTCGGCGGAGGCGGCTCGTCCTTCTTGACCTCGACGAAATCCACCTTCTCCTGCTTTGGCTTCTCGAACGCCACCGCAGCACGCTGCGTGGCCCACACCGCACCCGAGATCATCACGGCGTGCAGCACGAAAGAAGCCAGGGTACCGCCCACACTCCGCTGTTTCTTGCGTTTCGACTCGACCAGGTTGGAAAACATCGGCATCGTCGTGCAAGACCTCGTCTTTGAGGGACAGGGGACTCTGGTGCGCACGATTCTACCTCGCGCGCATGATCGCGGAATATCGTGGCGATTAAGTTTGCATTACGGAAGGGCCGGCTCGCGGCCGGAAGCGATGAACCGTGGCTGCCGAGGGGATCCGACGTTCACGTTAGGCAGCGGGCGGCCGGGCTCGCCTGGCCCCTGCCCCCTCAGCGGACGGCGTCGCCCGCCACTTCCGGCTCCACGGTGGCCAGCGCCGGCGTCGCGTGCCCGATCGGGATCGTCGCCGTGAACGTGCTCCCGCGATGCAGGCGCGACTGCACGGTCAGCGTGCCGCCGTGCGCCTGGGCGATCCATTGGCAGATCGCGAGGCCGAGCCCGTTCCCGCCACGTTCGGCCATGCGCGAGCGCGCGCGATCGGCGCGCCAGAATCGCTCGAAGATGTGGGGCAGGTCGGCCGCGGCGATCCCGATGCCACTGTCCTTGACGGAAAAGTGTGCGGCGTCGCCTTCACGCTTGAGGGACAGCGTCACCGTGCCACCCTTCGGCGTGTACTTGATCGCGTTCTCCACGAGGTTCAAGTACAACTGGCGGAGACGCATGCGATCTCCCTGCACCGTAATGTCTTGGACCTCGGGCATGGCGACATTGATTTCGCCGGGCTCGCCCAGGATGAGGCCCGTTTCGTAGACCTCCTGCGCGATGCTCCGAAGGTCGACGGATTCCCGGAACAGGTCGAACCGGCCCTCATCCGCGCGCGCCAGGGTGAGCAGCGAATCCACCAGAGCGGTCATCCGCGCGGTCTCCGCGAGCGCTTCCTCCAGCGCCACGAGCTGCTCGGTGGAATGCGAAGGGGCGCTCATCGCGCGCTCGACATCCGCGCGAAGCACCGCCAGCGGGGTCTTCAGCTCGTGGCTGGCGTCGGCCGTAAAGCGGCGGAGGCCACCGAACGACGTCTCGAGGCGGCTGAGCATGGCGTTGAGCGTGGTGGTCAGCCGCGACATCTCCTCGTCGACCTCGACCGCCACGCGCTTGTGCAGACTGCGCCCGTCAGTGATCGCCTCCACCTCGCGTCGGATGCGGTCCACCGGCTCGAGGACGTTGCCGGCGAGCAAGTAGGCGCCCACGACGGCGATGAGCACGATGAAGGGCAGCGCGACCAGGGCGCTTCCCAGGATTTCGCGCCACGAGGTGTTGGACTCCTTCTCCGAGATCCCCGCAACGACCACTCGCCCGGAGGGGTCGCGCAGCGCCACGAGCACGCCGGCGTCGTTTCGTATGGAGAAGCGGACGGCGGAGAGCGTCGCACGAGCCTCGTTCACGTAGCCCTCGAAGGCCGTGAAATCGGCACGGGCAAGTTCCGTGATCTCTTCACCCTGGAGATACGCCGACAGCGCGCGAACCGAGGCTGACGCGTAGTCGCGGTTGCCGTCCGCGGAGTAGACGACGAGGTATCCCGGAATCGCATCCAGCGAGTACCGCAGGAAGCTGGTGCGATTCACGCCCTCACCCACGGAGAACTGCGACGCACCCGCCTGCCGGAACATGTGGAGCGTCAGCTCGGCTCGCTGTCGTGCGTGGCGCTCGAGTTCCGAGTAGGCCCCCGTCCGCCGCGCGGTGTACACCGTCCCCGCAAAGATCGCCACCGCCGCGAGCACCAGCACGGCGAATCGATTGGCGAGGCGGCTGCGGACTGAGGACACGACTGGATGGATCGAGGGGTGGTCCGATGGCGCAGGTCGGGGGGCCAGGTCAGCGGCGGGGCGTCCGTACACTGAGGAGCACCTGGCTCCGCCCCTTCCCTGCCCCCGGAACATACGAAAGGCGGGCCAGAGCGGCACGCCTCTCCTCTCGCGATCCGTTGATCCTCTGGGTGTGTCCGAGCCACCCAGGGCCTCGTCATCGCAGCGCGATCGAAGAACCGATCGCGCCGTTCTTCGTCGGCCCTACTTCACGACGTATCCCACGCCGCGGACGGTCGTGATGAGTTTGCGCGGGTGTTTCGCGTCGACCTTCTTGCGCAGGTGGTTGATGACCACGTCGACGATGTTGGTGCCGGGATCGAAGTGATAGCCCCAGGCATATTCCGTGATCAGGGTCCGGCTCATCACCCGACCCGCATGACGCATGAGGTACTCCAGCACCGCGAACTCCTTGGGCGTGAGGTCGACCGCGTCGCCGCCCCGGGTGACTTCACGGGTGTCGCGGTTGAGCTCCAGGTCCGACACACGGAGCACAGGACTGACCATGGCGCGCGGTCGGCGCGCCAAGGCTTCGACGCGGGCCAACAGTTCCTCGAACGCGAACGGCTTGGTCACGTAGTCATCGGCGCCGGCGCGGAGCGTCGCCACCTTGGCGTCCACGGCGTCCTGGGCGGTGAGCACCAGGACGGGCTTCTCGAAGCCGCGGGAACGCAGGCCGGACAGCACCTCCAGTCCGGACTTCCCGGGCAGACGCATGTCGAGGATCACGACGTCGAACGGCTCATCGATCGCCGCCCGTTCGCCGGCCTCGCCGTCGGTCACCAGGGAGACCCCCCACCGCTGTTCCTCGAGACCACGCTTGACGAAGGAACCAACGGTCGGGTCGTCCTCGATGACCAGAACTTTCATCGTTGCTCGTTAGGGACCCCGTGGGGACGCTTGAAGCCGTACTGGCGGATCTTCCGGTACAGCGTCTTGGAGGATATCCCGA
The DNA here is from genome assembly GCA_020846935.1 of Gemmatimonadaceae bacterium. Classification (NCBI taxonomy): domain Bacteria; kingdom Pseudomonadati; phylum Gemmatimonadota; class Gemmatimonadia; order Gemmatimonadales; family Gemmatimonadaceae; species Gemmatimonadaceae bacterium. The sequence continues at coordinate 192,006 of JADLCY010000006.1, read as the reverse complement.
GAACGGCGGCGGCGCGACCCTGGTGCCACCGGACGCGCTCGAGCACGTAGCGGATGTGGACCCGCTCGAGTTCCTCGAGCGTGGGAACGTTGGCGACGAGGTGAGACTCCGCCTCGTGGCGGCCGGCGAAGGCGTCGGAGAGTGTGGTGGTGTCGAGCACGTGAGAGTCGGTCATGTGGGGATCCCTTCCGGCAGGAGCAACCGGAACGTGCTGCCAGCGCCGACGGCGCTGTCAACCTCGATCCGACCACCATGGCCGGTCACGATGGAGTAGCAGATGGAGAGCCCGAGGCCGGTGCCCCGACCGGGTTCCTTGGTGGTGTAGAACGGTTCGAAGATGTGTTGCAGGTCGCTGCGAGCGATGCCGCGACCTTCATCGATCACCTCGGCGATCACGGCCTCGTGCGTCGACGGGCCTCGCCGCGTGCGCACGGTTATTGATCCGTCGTGTTCCGTCGCGTCGGCCGCGTTCTGCAGCATGGCGATGAACACCTGGAGCAGCTGTTCAGACGAGGCCATGATCCGCGGGAGATCCTGGTCCAGGAACGACTGCATCTGCAGTCGCTTGAACTGCTGCTGGTGGCGGAGGAGCGACAACGCCTGCTCGACGACCGCATTGACGTCGGTCATCGCCTTGTCCTTCGACACGGGGCGTGCGAAGTCGAGCAGCGACCCGACGATCGTCTTGCAGCGAGCGACCTCGCTCTGGATGATTCCCAGCGTGTCGCGCGCCGCGCCCGGTACGCGCACGCCTTCTTCCGCGAGGTCATCGAACCGCGCCCCGAGACTGTCCGCGCACGCCGTGATCGTGGCGAGCGGGTTGTTGACCTCGTGCATGACACCCGCCGCGAGCTGTCCCATCGCCGCCAGCTTCTCTGACTGCGCGAAGCGCTCCTGGCTCGCCGAGAAATCGGTGACGTCCTCGCCGATCGTGATCACGTGCGTCGGCGGCTCGCCCTCGACGAGCTGCATGGGGATCTTGGTGATGCGATAGGTCCGCGGCTCACCGGTCGCCTTCGTCTCCAGGTGGTACTGCTGGATGCGCGCGGTGCGGAACACCTCGTCGAACTCCCGGCGGAGCTTCTCGGCCGGGGCCCGGTGCAGGATCTCGAAGATGGTCTTGCCTAACGCGAGGTCGCGGCGCACGCCCTGCGAGCCGCTTTCGCGGCCGCGGTTCCAGACCGAGACGCGGTAGGCGCGATCGATGACGTACAGACTCACCGGCAGCGAGTCGACCACCTGGTGGATGAAGCGACGTTCCTCGTCGGCGGCCCGGGTGTGACGCGCCACCTCGCCCTCGAGCTCCCGCGTGCGCTCCGCCCACCCGAGCACCGGGGCGAGCATGTTGGCCACGACGCCAAAGGCCACGCCGACCTCGGAGGGCACCGGACCCTCCGTGCGGAGTGCCAGCGCGCCCATGCGACTGGCGCCCGCCACGAGTCGGCGCACCAGCAGGCCATCCCGACCTCCGCCCTCCATGCCCTCGGAGACCTGCGCGGCGGCGACCCCCGACTTTCCCGCACGCGCCGCGCACACCAGCCCCTGCGGCGTCACGAGCCAGAGACTGCACTCCGCGGCGCCGGTCGAGCGTACGACGCACTCGAGCACGTCGGTCGCCTTGCGCACGATCTCGTGCTCGGTGTTCAGCCGCGCGGCCACGTCCGCCAGCAGCGTGAGCGGAGCGGCAGCGACTTCGAGTTGTGTTGCTGACATGACCGATCCCCGTGGTGTTTGAAGGGGCCCGTCTCGCGGCGTTCACGCGCGTGCGCGGTGCCCCCGGTCATGCTGACCGATGAGCCCGGCGCCGGGTAACAAACTCGCGCGCCGCGTGAGCTCGAATCAGCGCAGACCGGTCAGCTGGATCCCGCGTGTGACGTAGCGCTGGGTCAGGAGGAAGACGGCCATCACCGGGAGCAACGCGGTCACGGCGGCGGCCATCTGGTACGGCCAGTTGGCGTAGTACAGACCGTGAAACGACGCGATGCCCACCTCCACGGTCCGGAGCCCCATCGATCGCGTGATCACCAGGGGCCAGAGAAAGGCCTTCCACGCATCGATGAAGGCGAACAGGCCAAAGGTTGCGAGCGCGGGACGCGCCAGCGGGACCGCAATCCGCCAGAAGATGGTCCACTCCGACGCGCCGTCGATGCGCGCGGCGTCCTCGGTCTCACGCGGCATGGTCACGAAGAACTGCCGCATCATGAACACGCCCCAGAGTGACACGAGCTCCGTGGACACGAGCCCGGCCATGGTGTCCACGCCGCCCAGTGCATCCACGAGCAGAAACCGTGGAATGAGCAGGACGATGCCGGGAATCATGAGCGCGCCGAGGTAGGCCGCAAACACCGCACGCTCGCCGGCGAACCGGAACCGCGCCAGCGCGTACCCGCCGCACGCGCCGGTGATCACCTGGCCGGTGACCGTGAACAGCGCCACGATCGACGAGTTGAGGAAGAAGCGGGCGAAGGGCAGCGTGGTGAGCGCTTCGGGAAAGTTGCGCCACTGCGGTGATGCGGGAACGAGTGGCGGCGGGTACTGCAGCACCTCGAACTCGCCCATCAGCGAGGTCGACACCATCCAGAGAAACGGGATGAGCATCACCGCGGCGATGGCGAACGCCGCGAGGTAGCCCATCGCGCGCTGTGCGCGCATGCCCGCCAGATCACGCCGCATGTTCGACCCTGCGGTTGAGCAGACGCCACTGCAGCGCGGTGAGCACGACGAGAATCGCAAAGAGGACCCAGCTCATCGCCGACGCGTACCCCATCCGCCGAAACTCCCACGCATTCTGGTAGATGCGGTAGACGAGCACGTCGGTCGCGTGGACCGGACCACCCTCCGTCATGACATATACGAGCGCGAACACCTGAAACGACCAGATGATGCCGGTGATGAACAGGTAGAGCGACACGGGCCGCAGGAGCGGGAGCGTGATGTGTCGGAAGCGACTCCACGCACTCGCCCCGTCGAGCCGCGCTGCTTCGTGCAAGCCTGCTGGAATGCCCTGGAGGCCCGCCAGGTACACGATGACCTGGTAGCCGACCTGCACCCACGCCGAAACGATCATCACCGCGAGCAACGCAAAGCGTGGGTCGCCCAGCCAGTCGACGCCGGTACCACCAAGCGAACGCACGACGTAGTTGAGCAGTCCGTAGTCGGCGTGATAGAGCCACTGCCACACCATGGCGATCGCCACGTACGAGATCACGGTGGGCAGGAAGACGATGGCCCGCAGCACGCGCATGCCACGCAATGGCTGGTCCAGCACCAGCGCCGCGGCGAGGGCGAGCGCCATGGTAACCGGGACGTAGAGCGAATAGAGCGCCGTGTTGCCTAACGCGCGCCAGAACAGCGGATCGCCGGCCAGTTCGCGGTAGTTGGCCAGCCCGACGAACGGCCGCGACGTCGCGAGGAGATCCCAGTCGTGGAACGAGAGCCAGGCGGTGAACAGGAGCGGCCCGAGGGTGAACACCGCGAGGTGCAGGCCGCTGGGCGCGAGGAACGCCCACGCCGCGAGTGCCTCGCGCCGCTCGCCCGCCGGCCGGCGCGACGACGTGGCCCACGCCAGCGCATGGAGCACACAGACGGTGGCCGCAAACGCGAGCATCAGTGCGACCGTCTGCACACGATGGTTTGGCAGGGAAAGGACCAGCGGATCGAAGCGGCTGGCCGCCGAGACCGCCGGCAAGGTGAGCTCCGCTCGGGTGACCTGAAACCGTGCCAGGACGGCCACGACGGCCATGCCGACCGAAAGCACGGCACTCGTCTCGACGAGGGCGCGCCACGGTGGGACGTCGCGCGAGTCGGCGACGCGCCGCATCGCGCGCCGGGCAAGCAGCGCACTCACCAGGGTCGTCGCCCCGATCGTGAGGAGCCCCCACAGGAGTCCGCGCCACCATTGGGCCCGCAGCACCACCGCCCCCACGATGTCCCACTGGTCGGCATCCTTGATCGGTACGCTCACGTACCGGGCGAACCCGCCGGAGAGCACGAGCGCACGGTCTTCGACCGCAAGGCGCCGCGCCTCCTCACCAACCCGCCGCTGCATGGTGCGCACCACCGGCACGATGCGACCGACGGCTTCCGTCGCGCGCACCGGCGTGCGCGTAGGCTGCCAGCTCGCGTCGACCGACGCCGCGACGGCGCGTGCCTCGGCCGCCGCGAGCGCAAACTCGGTGCGCGCGGTGGTTCGCAGGAGGATGAGCGCGGACGCCACGGCCCAGACCACGCACAGGGTCACGGCGAGGTTCACGGCGTGCGCACGGGTGGGGATCACCGCGCGAGCACCTGGTCGATGCGTCGGGCAACCTCGCGGGCCACGTCGGCCACGGGGCGCCCTTCGATGATCACGCGGTCCAGAATCTCCGGGAGCAACGCCTCCACCTCGCGAAAGCGGGCGATCCGCGCGCCCCACGGAGGCCGTCCGGTCGCCACCTGCCGCGCGAAGGCGGCATCGATGCCTGACGAGTCGGTGGCGGCAAACGCGGCCTGCACGGTCGGCATGGCCGACAGTTCGAGGCCGGCGTCGAGCCGCGAGCGCTGCGCCGCCTCACCGGACAGCGCGGCCGCCAGGGTCACGGCCAGCCGACGATGCGGCGTGTTGCGCGGCACCGCCCAACCGGACGCGAACAGCGGCGTGGCAACACGGGCCCCGGCCGCACGTGGGTACGACACCACGCCGAGTTGCAGTCGTCCGTTGGCGAGTTGCGCCCGGATGTTCGGGATGAGCCAATGCCCGCTGGGCAGGAGCGCGAGACGGCCGCTGTAGAACAGGCGCGTCTCGTTGCCGGTGACCGCGCGAAATGCATTCGGGCGCGGTGCCACGGCGTGCGTGGTCACGAGCGACGTGAGGAAGTCGAGCGCGGCGATCGAGGCGGCACCGTCGAGCGCGCCGCTCGCCGAGCGTCCGTCCGGCTGCAGAATATCGCCGCCGGCCGACCAGATCATGGCCTGCCACGCATAGAACGGACGGAGCACCGCCGTTCCCCATAGATCCACGGCGCCGTCCCCATCGGTGTCGCGTGTGAGCGCGCGCGCGGTCGCGAGGAACTCTTCCCAGGTCCAGCCGTCGCGCGGGTACGGCAATCCGGCCGCGTCAAACAGGGCGCGGTTGTAGTAGTAGACCATCGGCGAAAACCCTTTCGGGAACGCCTGCACATGGCCTGCGTGCGTGAAGATGCTGAGGACGTTTGGGTAGTAGGCGGCGAGGTCGATGCCGACGCGCGCGGCAAACGGCGCGAGGTCGAGCGCCACCTGCGCCTCGGCAAACGCCGGCACGTCGATGTTGTCCATGAGGAACACGTCAGGCGGCGCACCCGACACGATCGACGTGATGACCTTCTCGCGGTACTCGGCCTGATTGCTCACCGGTTCGTTCTCGACACGTACGCCCGGATGTGCGGCCTCGAACGCGCGGATCGCCGGCAGGTCGATGGCGTTCTCCGCCGGGGTTTGCCACGAGGTCATGTGGAGCACGATGGTCGAGCCGTCACCTCGGCATGCGGTGATGCATGCCGCCACGACGAGCGCAGCGCCGAGCCTCACGCCCTCCCCCTCCCCACCAGTCGTCCGGTGCCATCATAGACGAGGGCGCCGGCGGTATCGAGGCTGAGGTGCACACGGGCGCCGACTTCGACCGACGGCGGCCCCGCCATGCGCGAGGTCAGCTCGGCGCCGCCGTGCAGTCGCAGGTGAAGAATCGTCTCCGCGCCCAGTGGCTCGACCAGGAGCACGACGGCCGCGTATGGGGTTTCCGCAGCGACGAGGCGGACCTGTTCGGGACGCAGGGCCAGCGTGGCATCGGCAAGCAATGGCGACGAAACGTCCACGGTGATCGGTCCGATGAACCGCTGTCGGTCGCCTTCGGCGGCGACGTGACCGACGAGGCAATTGATCGACGGCGCGCCGACAAACCGTGCCGTGAAGAGCGTGGCCGGCGTGCGATAGACCTCGAGCGGCGCGGCAAGCTGTTCGAGGCGCCCCTCGTGCATCACCGCCACGCGCTGCGCCATCGACATCGCTTCGACCTGGTCGTGAGTCACGTAGATCATCGTCGTGCCCAGTTGCCGGTGGAGGCGCACCAGTTCGGCGCGGGTGGTGGCGCGGACCTGGGCGTCGAGGTTGGAGAGCGGCTCATCGAACAGGAAGACGGCCGGCTGCCTGACGAGGGCGCGAGCGAGCGCCACCCGCTGGCGCTGCCCGCCGGACAGCTCACCGGGCCGCTTGTCGAGCATCGACTCGATGTGCAACGACTCGGCGACCTCCCCGATGCGCTGCGCCGCGTCGGCCGACGGCATGCGCCGCATCCGAAGCGGAAAGCCGATGTTCTCGCGCACGGTGAAGTGCGGGTAGAGCGCGTAGTTCTGGAAGACCATGGCCACGTCGCGCCGCCCGGGCGCCACGTCGGTCACGTCCTCGTCGCCAATGATGACGCGTCCCGATGACGGCGTCTCGAGGCCGGCGATCATGCGCAGCGCGGTGGTCTTGCCACACCCTGACGGCCCCACGAGGACCAGGAACTCGCCGTCCTTCACTTCGAGCGAGAGTCCCGACACCGCGGTGCTCCCGTCGGGAAATCGCTTCGCCAGTTGCTGCAGCGTGACGCCGGCCATCAGCCCTGCGCCTCGTCCGGGAGAACCCAGACTGCGTCAGCCGTCGGCCCGCACGTCTGGGCCGACACGCCGTCGTCGAGCGCAACCACTACGGGCGGACCCTCACGATGGCTCGCCTTGAGCTGCTGCGCCGAGCCCAGGGCGCTCCAGTGCAGATCGAGCCGCGTGGCACCGATCCGCAACGATGAAAGTCCAACCGGGAGCAAGGATCGCGGGACGCGTGCGCGCACCGTCAGGCGTCGACGCCACGCGTCGGGACGTACGCGGAGCACACCGCTCACGATCGGCGAGACGACCATGGCGGCCGACCAGGCCTGGTCCGGGCACACGCCGATCCGAGCGCCCGATTCACCGTGAAGCACCTCCGCAAAGCCGCCGGCACCGTCGCGGCTGGCCCATGTCGCCAGCCCGCGCACGCGCTCGACGGCGCGGGCCGCTTCGCCGACCTCACAGTCCGCGAGAGCCGCCCAGCCGGTGAACAGGGGCCACACGGATCCGGCGTGGTAGGCATCGGGTGCGTAGCGCGGGTCGTCGTCAGGCAGCATCCGGAGTCCCCAGGGTGGCGAGAAGCGTGCGGCGGCCAGCTCGTGCATCAGCGCCGCATCGCCAGACGTTGCACCCACGACGAGCGCGAGCGGAACGGCCGCCAGGGCCGTCCGGTCCGGAAAGAGGCGGCCGACGACATCGCGATGCAATGCGAGCGTGCCGTCGGCCAGGCGCAACGCCTCCAGTCCGTTCGCGGCGGCCACGCGGAGCGCGTCGACGCGATCGGCCAGAGCGTAGTCGTCCAGGTGGCGTGCCAGGGGAGCGAGTCGCCTGAGCGCGTCGAGCCAGATGGCCGCGACGTAGCTCGTGGCGACACCACCACCGAGCGGGCCCATCTCGACCCAGCCGTGGCCCACGTCGGTGTTCTCGGGAAGCCCATCGCCGTCGCGATCACACGAGGCGACGAAGGCGATGCCCGCCCGGACGGCCGGCCACCAGGCCCTGACCGACGACTCATCGCCGGACCACTCCGCGTACGCCGCGACGCTCCGGAGGAAGAGCGGCGTCGCATCGGCCGCGTCGTAGTGCGTCACGCCACTCGCCGTGAGTTCGTGAATCACCTTGCCCGTGACATCGCGCGTGCGCACGAGCAGGTCGATCGCGTCGCGCGCTTCCTCGTGCAGTCCGCCGGCGAGGAGCGCATCCACGGTCCAGCAGGCGTCGCGGCCAAAGAACCAGGCGTATCCGGGCCGCGAGCGATTCCAGCCGGGTCGCGAGGCGGCGTACCCGGCCACGAGCCCGCGTCCGCCCCCTGGCGCGTGGACCATGAAGCTCGCCATCCGCCTGATCGCGCGCGCATGAGCCTCATCGAGCGCTGCGTCGGCCGACGAGAGCAGTGTGCTTCGCGTGGTGATGTCCGTTGAGGCTGCGCGTCGGGCGTCGAGCGCGGCATCGAGGTCCGTCGTGCGCAACGTCAGGTCGCGCTGTCCATCGGTCGATGCGCGCAACACCATGCGCAGGCCCTCGTGTGCCAGAGACGTCAGGCGCACGACCGGCACCTCGTTGTCGTCTTCCACCCGCACATCGGCCACGCCATCGACGTGGCAGGCCACGGCATGTCGGCCATCGCATCCGGTCACCACGATCACCGCCTGCGTGCCTTCGCGGCGCACTTCGCGGCGGAGGGGAACGAGCGCCGTCGGGGCATACGGCCACTGCCGCCGCACCGGCAACCGCATCACGACGGTCACCGGGCCGGCGTTCGCTGCCGCTGGTTGGAGTACCCAGGCCAGTTCCGGCGCATCCGGCGCCACGAAAGCGCGTTCATGCCACCGGCTGCCGGACGCATCGCGCAAGCTGCGCTCGATGTGCACGTCCGACACGGAAGCCCACGTCGCCACGAGCGGCCCGCCAGGACCCGTCAGGCGCATGCCGTCGCCCAGCACGCACAGGGGATACAGCCAGGCCTCGCCGATCCCGTCGGCCGCGGTCGCGACGATCAGCCCGCGCGGTGCGCCGAGTGTGATCGGGGCATCGCCCGGGGGCGAGGAACCGACGCGGGACGGAACCGCATCGCTCGGGCATCGAACCGTGATGGCTGCGGGTCGCGGGAGCGGCGCGACCGCGGCGTGCCGACGCTCGGCGGGCGGCCAACCCACGCGCGAGGTGTTCGACCCGTCGACCGCGTCGTCGCCCAGGGCGTTGCGCATGAGTGCATCGCGCTGGCCGGACAGCGTGGTGTCGGCACTGGCGAACGCCAGGTTGGCGCCGAGACAGGTGATGCGACCGCCGATCTCGAACTCCCACGCGACGGCGATGTCGGCATCCAGGTGCACATACGAACGATCGACAGCGATCACGCGGGCCTCGGGCCAGTGGGGGCGCGTGTACACGGCCCGTGACACCCGCTCGCCATCGACTGCACGCCACGTGTAGGTGCCGTCGCCGGGCAGGGTGGTGAAGAGCGGATGCTGCCCCCAGCCCTGGAAACCGCGCAGATGGGGGTAGCCCGGCCAATCGCGAAAGGCATCGGGCCAACGCGGATCGTCGGCGTCGCGCCAGGGCACCGACACCTCGACCAGGTTCGGCGCCGGCCCGCGGCCACCCAGCTGGCCGGCGAGACTCGTGGCGAGGAGCGTGAGAACGACGTGCCCACCCTTCCCTACCCACGCCGCGATCGACGCGGCGTTCCCGTCAGTCAGCGTGGGCACTCGCGACGCGGCGTGACACCAGAGCACGTCCGCCCATGCGAGGTCGTCGTGTGTGCAGTCCTCCAGGACGACCTCGCGCACGAGGTAGCCCGCCTCCGATGCCCAACGATATGCAGCCAGTGCCTCCCGGTCGTTGGCATCGGCGCGCAGCGCGACGACGCGCATCAGCGTCGAATGACGAGGCGTTCTCCCAGCGGGACCATGTGCAGGTCATCACCCACCGTGACGGTCACGAACCCGGCGTCGAGCCTGACGCTCAGTGACCGGCCGTCGACCTGCACACCGCGAAGTTCGAAGGACTCCACGTCGAGCGGGAGCGGATCCACCACGATCTCGTCACGCCCGACCCGGAGCCCGGCACAGTACCGGATGATCAGGTCCGCCACCCACGAGTGCTGATAGTCATCGATGCCGCGGTAGACCGAGGCCGCGCCGGAATGCGGATTGTAGTGCTCGTAGCAGTTCGGCCGATCGAGGTTGCCGTCGTGGAACATCATGTGTACGAACCGCTGCAGCAGGTGCGCGGTGGCGCTTCGCAGTTCGGGCCGCGACGCATCCGCCCAGCGGCCCAGCGCCTCGATCACGTGACTGTTGGTCATCGGCCAGACACGGCCGTTCCACGGGCAGACGTGTCGCTTGCCCTTCCACTCCGCCTCGGCGGAAAAGCGCGGGTCGTCGCGAGCGGACGAGGGCACCGGATATTGTGTCCAGAACTTCGCCGGGTTGAGCAGATTGCGTTCGAGCCCTTCGAGGTGTTCCTCGGTCGCAAGGTCGGTGAAGTACGGGTAGAAGCAGACCGCGGCAGCCACGTCGGTCCGGCGCATCGTCGTCGGATCGACGTCGGAGAACATGCCGCGCGTCGGATTCCACATCGTGGTGCGAACGGCGCGCGCGGTGCGCCGCGCGAGGCCCGCCCAGTGCCGCGCCTCGCCTTCACTTGCCACGCGCGGCGCCAGACGCTCGAGGGCACTGAACAACGCGTAGGCGTACACGGTGACGTCTATGCCCTTGAGACGTATTCGGTTCTCCCAACCATAGGCGTCGGCCTGCGGGTCGACCGCCTGGTAGCGCGACATGTACTCCTGGCCCGTCTCGTACTGATCCACGACATCGAACATGCCCGTGCCGTCGGCATCACGAGTCGATACCAGCCACTCGGCGTGTCGAGAGAGCGGCGCGTACATCTCGCGGGCGAACGCATCGTCAGGACGCAGCACGTCGAGCGCCTCGAAGGCGTCACCCCAGTTGGCGTGGTAGAAGTCGGTCCCCTCGAGGTGGTTCATGTACACACGACCGTGCAGCGCACCGTCCGGCCGCTGGTGGTCGAAGATCGTGCGCAGCACACCGCGGGCGTGCTCCGGGTCGGCGCGCCAGCGCCACTCGCGCACGTGACATTGCGCGCTGTAGGTGATCGGCGTGTGGAAGAAGCCGATGCCCTCACACGTCGTTGGCCAGCGATAGTTGCCGACGCCTCCCTCGATGCTGTTGAGGAAGAGCCCGTACCATCGGTACCAGTAGTAGCGCTCGAGGTAGGGATCGGAACACGTGAACTGCGGGACCGACGCGAAGAACTCGCGCCAGCGCCGGCGGCTGGCGCGGGCGAGCGGCAGCGGGGCCACCGGTCGCCCGGCCTGCACTGCGGCAACGCTGAGCGGCGTGTAGGCACGCTGCGCCACGACGGCCGGCGTGCCCAGCGGCGTCGGCGCGCGCCCGCCGCGCCAACGGTCGTGTGCCGGAGCCACGCGCATCGCAAACGATACCGAGGCGTCTGCGGCGCCACGCGGGATGGCAGCGTGCACGGCGCCGTACACGAAGCCGTCCATCGTGAGGCCTTCGATCCGGATGCGCGAAGGCAACCGGTTGCCCTGCCACTGCTCGGCAAACGGGGCAAAGCGCCAGTGCGGCTGCAGCGCACTGCGCTCGCTCAGCGTCGCCGAGTAGCTCGTCACGTCCCCGATCACGGCGAGATCGAGGCGCACGTCGAACGGTTGCTGCCTCCGATCGAGGAGTGTTCTGGTCAGGCAGAGCGCGCCCTCCCAGCGAACCGATCCCACGTCGAGCTGTGCGGTGTCCTGCACCGTCCATGCGACGGCGTGCAGATCGCGCGCGCCGTGCCCATGCAGGGTCCACTCCGACCCAAAAACGCCGCGCGGCTGCACCGTCCGCACTTCACGCGCGGTGATCCCGTCAGGCAGCGCATAGTCGACGGTGAGCTCGGCCGGACTCCAGCGCCGCGACACCAACCGCAGTGGAAGTTCGCGGCCGTCGCCGTCGAGCCAGGCGACCGTGAACAGCGGGCCCACCTGGTATTGGTAGATGGTCGCCTCGTCCCAGAACCCCGGGGCATCCAGCCACACCGGAAACGGCGGAGCGAACAGGATGCCGTCGCCGCACCCCAGGTACCACTTGTCCTCGCGAGCCAGCAGCTCAATCGGGTCCATCAGTCCAGCTTCGCCAGTTCAGCCAGCACTTCCTCGTTGGAGCGTCGCTGGCCGGGGTGTTCCTCCACGTGGGCCCAGCGAACGATCCCATCCCGATCGACGAGGAAGTACGCCCGGTTGGACCACCAGCGATGCGGCATGTACGTGCCGTAGGCCTGGGAGACCTCTCGGCTCATGTCGCTCAGGAGGTCGACCTGAAAGCCGTACTTTGCCTTGTATTCCGCGAGCGCATACTTCGAGTCCACGCTGACGGGGAAGACCTCGACGCCGTGGGCCCGGTACGCGTCCCACGAATCGCGCATGTCGCAGAACTCCGAGGTACACGTTGACGAAAACGCGGCCGGGAAGAAGCAGAGGAGCACCGGGCTCCGCCCGCGAAACGCCGAGAGCGTGACCTGCTCACCCGACGTAGAGGGCATCGTGAAATCCGGCGCGACCTCCCCGATCATCGGGGGCCGGGCGGATGTGGCTGGCGTCATCGGGCGGGAACGAATTGGTGGCGGCGAAAGCTACTCGCCGCGCGCCGGCCCGCAGCGACGGATTCGGATGCTGGACAGGTTCGTGCGCGCGCCAGCGGGCGGCCGCCGGAGGCCCGGGTCGGTGGATTGCCATCGAACGACCATCGAACGGCCAAAGTCCGCCGACGGAGTGCGTCGCGCCCGTCCCGAAGGTGCTGCGACAATCGTATCGCGAAATGGAGCGGACCGGGATCGAACCGGCGACCCCCTGCTTGCAAAGCAGGTGCTCTCCCAGCTGAGCTACCGCCCCAACGATGTGGGCAGAAAGGTAATCAGGCGAGGCGACGCACGGGCCAGTCGCGGACGCGTCTGGGGCGCTGGTTCCCTGGCGCGCCGAGGCATGTCCCCGGTGCCTGACGCGTTCACTCGCTAGACTCAGGCAGTCTGCCGTCCGCCACACTGCCCACACAACCAGACTCCCGACATGCCCTCCCTCACCCTTCGCTGCCAGTTCTGTGACACGTGGAACCGCGTGGACGCGGAGCGCGCCGAGGATCGACCCAAGTGCGGCCAGTGCGCGCGATTCCTCCTCCTCGACCGGCCCTTCGCCCTGTTCGCGGACACGTTCTCCAGGACGATCCGGGAAGCCGAGTTGCCGGTCTTTGTCGACTTCTACGCGGACTGGTGCGGGCCGTGCAAAATGATGGCCCCGGCCGTCGACGAGCTCGCGCTGCGAAATACCGGAACGGCACTCATCGCCAAGCTCGACACGGACGGGGCGCCGGAAATCAGCCAGTCGTTCGGCATCCGCGGCATTCCCACATCGATCGTGTTCCGGGGCGGCAAGGAGGTCGCGCGCGCCTCGGGAGCCCTGCCACTCGCCGCCCTCCAGGGGCTGCTCGATCGCGCCGGGGCCGCCTAACGCGCCTTGGCGGCCTGGCGCACTGCGGGGTCGAACGTCCCCTGAGAAAAGGCCTCGGCCACCGCGGCAGCAATCTCGGATTGCGTCCCGAGCAGATCCTTGTCGGTGCTCTCGTACACGTCGGACCACACCGTAAAGCCGTCGTCCGCGTCGACGAGGCGCACCGTCACGCGCAGACGATCGGACGCGCTCTGTACGGTACCCTCCACATACATCGTGACGCCGAGCTGCCTGGCGACCGCGGCCAGCGGCTGTCCCAGGCGCAGGGACTGTTCCACCGCCGTGCGCGACGTCACGCGGACGCTGGGTAGCCCCGCAAAGGCGTTGGTGAGCGCTTCGGTCATGCCCGCCGCGATGTAGTTGTCCGACGTGTCCTGGGCAATGCTCACGAGCGGAAAGACAGCAAGCGCGGTGACCCCAAGGGGGATGTCGGGCAGTGCGGGCGTCACGACGGCAGCGGCCGGAGCCGACGCGACGGGAGTGCGCTGAGCGAGCCACGCGCCGGCCCCAACCAGGAGCGCAATCGCGGCGGCGGCCACAGGCCACCATCGGCGCGCAACCCGGCGGCGCAGCACCAGGCTGGGTGTCTGCGCTGAAGCCACTTCACCACTCACGACCGCAGGATCGTCGAGCAGGGTCAGGATCTCGTTGGCCGACTGCGGGCGACGCGACGGCTCCTTCTCGAGGCAGCGCGCGATGAGCTGTTCGAGCGCCGCCGGCACACCCGGCCGCAGCGTGGAGACCGGGGCCGCCTCGTCCACGAGGTGTGCCGACATCTGCTCGGCGACCGAGCGGCGCGCGAACGGTGGCTGGCCCGTGAGCAGTTCGTATCCGGTCGCGCCGAACGCGTAGATGTCGGCCCGATGGTCGACATCCGGATCGCCGGCCACCTGCTCCGGCGACATGTACGCGGGCGTCCCGAGGGAGATGCCGGCGCCGGTGAGCGTACCGTGCGGATGCCGCTCGTTCTCGCGCGCCGACACGAGCGCCTTGGCGACTCCGAAGTCGGCGACCATGGCGGCGCCGCCCGCCATCAACACGTTGTCCGGCTTGATGTCGCGATGGACGATGCCGCGCGCGTGCGCAAACGCGAGAGCGCGCGCGATGTCGCGCAGGATCGCGACGCTGTGCGGAATGCCCAGCGAACCTTCGCGGCGCAGCATTGCGCGCAGCGACTCGCCCTCCACGTAGGGCATTACGAAGTACGGCAGCCCGTCGGCCGATCCCGCCGCGATCACGCCAACGATGTTCGGGTGCTGCAGGTTGGCCGAAACGAGTACTTCGCGCCGGAACCGCTCGCGCGAGAGGCCTTCCAGCACGTCCTCCCTGAGCACCTTGATGACTACGCGTCGGCCCAGCTCGGCGTCGGCGGCCAGGAACACCCGCGACATGCCCCCACCACCCAGTTCACGCTCGATCTCGTACGACGCGCCCAACGCCCCTTGCAGCTTGGCGGCAAGGCTGTCGGTCGCGGTCGTCCTGGCGTCGGGCGGTGGCATTGATGGTGCAAGTTAGACAGCGAAGCGCTCCCGAAGGATGCACGCTCGCTGGGCCATATTCCGGCGGCTCGGGCGCTTCCCTAGCTTGACGCTCTGAATCGCGCGATGTGAAGGGCACCGGTGCATCGCGTCGCCATCCGCCAAGGGGAGTCCCTACGCCCATGTCCAACCGCCGTTCCTTCCTCAGCCGACTCAGTGCCACCTTCGCCGCCCTGGGCGTCACCGTGCCGGCTGTGTCGCGCGCGCAGTCGCCGACCCCTCAGACCTGGACGCCCGCGAGGCATCCGCAGGATGACTGGATGGACGCACTACCCGGCAAGCATCGCTTCTTCTACGACACGGCCACGCCCAACGGAGCGGGCGACGGAATCACCTTCGCGACCAACTTCTACACCGCCAACCGCACCGGGTACCAGCTCGGAGACGCCGACCTCGCCGTGATCATCTGCCTGCGCCACTGGTCCACGCCGTTTGCGTGGAATGACGCGATGTGGGCGAAGTACGGCGCACCCATCTCCGAGCGCATCCGTTTCGTGGATCCGAAGTCGCAGCAGCCGCCGGTAATCAACGTGTACCGCTCGGCGGACTACGGCATGCAACTCCCCAACCGCGGCACCACGCTCGACGCGATGGCCCGACGCGGCGTCCACTTCGCCGTCTGCGACATGGCGACGCGTGCGTATGCCGGGATCATTGCGGGCAAGGTCGGCGGCAAGGCCGATGACATCCATGCGGAACTCAAGGCCAACTCGATTCCCAACGCGCATTACGTGCCGGCCGGGATCGTCGCGGTGAACCGCGCACAGGAGCGTGGCTACTCGCTGGTGCAGATGGGCTGATCGATGGACGTATCGACGGAGGGACGGATGCCAGCGTGGGGGACCCTGAAGTTCTCCCTTGACGACGCGCGCGCGGTCCTGGTGCGCACGCCCGCGACCCTGCGCGCCATGCTCGGCGGGCTCTCGACGCGCTGGACCGATGCCGATGAAGGGCCCGACACGTGGAGCCCCTGGGTCATCCTCGGGCACCTGGTGCACGGCGAGCGCACCGACTGGATCGCACGCGCCATGATCATTCTTGACCAGGGGCCGAACCGCCGGTTTGCGCCCTACGATCGCTTCGCGCAGTTCACGGAGAGCAAGGGCAAGCCGGTTGCCGAGCTGCTCGACGAGTTCGAGGCGCTGCGGCGCGCGAACCTCGAGACGGTCGCCGCATGGAACCTCGGCGAGCCCCAGTTCGCTCTCGAAGGGACGCATCCGGAGTTTGGCGCTGTCACGCTGCGTCAGCTCCTCTCCACCTGGGTCGCGCACGACCTCGGCCACATCGCCCAGATCTCGCGCGTGATGGCCAGGCAGTATCGCGAGGCCGTGGGACCGTGGGTGGCGTACCTGCCAGTACTCACCGACAGACGGGCGGTGGGATGAGATTGTGGGCGGATGAACGCACGGGGCATGCTCCGTGTGGGGCGGCGCCGCCCTGCGCGGACGTTACCGTACCGCGTGCGCTTCGCTGGCCAAAGGCGACCGGCAACGGCGGGTGAGGCAACGGATGGAGAAAGGGACTCGCGAGCACCGGCTCGCGAGTCCCTTCTTTCGCCCAATGGTCAGGCGTCAGTCCATTCGCCCGGAAGCCGTCGGGCCCTATTCGTGTGCAGGCAGCGGCTCCATCGTGCGCGGATCCACCGGCACCTGCATCTCGTCGCGATACGGTGAGGTCATCAGCACCACCCGCAGACGCGGGAAGGCTTCCATGAACATCAGGTAGCTCCAGGCGAAGAGCCCGAAGAAGCCAACCGTGGTTCCGACCTCCCAGATGCCGAACGGCGCCGTCGTGGCCGTGAGGTGGGCGTTGGGATAGATCTCGAGATAGCGGTGCAGCCACATCCCGAGGATCGCCGACAACGCGAAGAAACTCATCGTCGGCGCGTACAGCTTGGGGAACTTGCCCATCAGGCCAAGGAACGGCAGCAGGAACACCATCAGCGCGACCGCCACCGACAGGTTCGCCCACGGCGCGATGAGGCGGAGTCGGAGATAGTGCGTCTCTTCCCCCATGTTGCCGAACCAGATCACCAGGTACTGCGAGAACGTGAGGTAACCCCAGAATGCGGTGAACGCGAAGCACAGCTTACCGATGTCGTGCAGCTGCGTCTCGGTGATCACCTCGTGCAGGCCAAGGTAGTTGCGCCAGGCTCGTGCCAGCAGGGCGAAGGCCATCAGCGCCACCAGCCAGCCGCCCATGAATACCTGCCAGCCGTACATCGTCGACTGGAAGTGGTAGTCCATCGACATCGAGAGGTCCCAGGCGAGCATCGTCCAGCCAAAGCCGAACAGGATGGCGAGGAACACCGCCGCCTTGCCCTGCCTGGAGTGTGTGGTGTGCAGCTCCCGGCGCTCCTCACCAAAGCCGCGCCGCATCCCATCGCGCAGCCCTCGTGCCCACGCAGCGCCCCACTCGGGGAGCAGCGCCACATCGAGGCGCACCGACGATCGGACGTACCAGAGACTCAGGCCCGTGAGCAGCGCGTAGACGAGGATCACGCGAGCCGACCAGAAGGTCGTGTTGAGCCAGAGCGCCTTCTCGGGGATCGCGATGTGCTCCGAGACCCACGGGAAGATGTGCCCCTTGCCCAGGAACACGGTGACCAGCAGGAGCACCAGCGCGATGGGCATCCACGCGACGAAGCCTTCCAGGAGCCGGATCACCGATCGCGACCAGCGCGCCGTGGTGATGCGCTGCACCGCCGCCAGCATCACGGCCGCCGACGCGGGGATGGTGAAGAAGAGCCAGTTCACGTGGAACGCCTGCCAGGCACGCGCCTCGCCCATGGCCGCGCCCGCGACAAACACCGCGAAGCCGACGACGGCGAGCGCCAGGGCGATCGTGCGCAGCCCCTTTGGTCCCGGCTTGCTGATCATCGCTGCAATCTGCGCGCGATCGGGCCCGTTGTTGCCGTTGTGCGCGCTCATCAGCGGGCTCCCTGCGGCGCTGCGGCGCCGCTATCAGCTGGTGCAGGTGTTGCCGATGCCGCCGGCGCGGCGGCCGACGTGGGTCGCACCCAGTGGTTCGGGCCGAGGAGCGTGGCGCCTGGCACCTTGTCACCGCTCACGCCGGGCAATGCAAGCGGGCCTGTCTCGAACGGGACGCCGGTCACGGTCCCCTGCAGAGCGCGCACGTAGTTCACCACGTCCCATCGTTCCATTTCTTCGATGCGGTTGTACGAAGGCATGGCACCGCGGCCGTTTCGCAGGATTGCGAACAGGTAGCCATCGCTGCGCGCCTTGGTCACCTCGGCGACAATCGGCATTGGCACCATGCCAAAGCGGGTCGCACCGCCGTCCCCCTTGCCGGTGTCACCGTGGCACACGGCACAGTTGATCTGGAAGTACATGCGACCCCGGGCGAGCGACGCTTCGCTCACCGGCGTGGGATTGGTCGCGAGCGCGGCCACCGAGTCCAGGGCCGCGGGGCTTGGGGTGTACGAGACCTGAAACGCGGCCACGGCCATACCCGTCGTCGGGACCGAACCCACCGGTGCGCCGCGCACCTTGAGGATCGAATCCGCCTCCCACGTGGTCACCATCGGCGTCCGCTTGAAGTCCGTGAACCACTCACATCCCGTGAGCGGCAGTACCGCGACGGATGCGAACGCGAGTCGCGTCAGGGTCGACGGCCAGGTGCGACCATTCATGTGTCCTCTCGTGTCACGACTCACCGCGCACCTCCACGGCCCCGTGCTGCCGCAGCATGGACTCGGCTTCCCGGAGGCGTTCGGGTGCCGCCTCGACGAAGATGCCGAAGTCACCGCTCGTGAATCGGGCATCGAACCCGACGGTCATCGTGATCTTGGGTATGCGCGAGTTGATGAACATGCCGGCCACGGTGGCCAGTGCGCCGATCAGCACCATCAGCTCGAAGGAGATGATCGTGTATGGCACCCAGCTCGCGATCGCCTTGCCACCGACGACCAGGGGCCAGTAGTCGGAGGTCCAGATGGCGACCCAGTAGCCGAACGTCGCGCCAAGGAGCCCGCCGATCAGCGTGAAGCGCCGGACCGGGCTCACCGGCGGGTGGACCGCGTGTTCGATCTCGTGACGCGGCGTGGGCGTGTAAACGGTGAAGTTCGTGAAGTTGGCCTTCTTGAGTGCCTCGATGGCATCACACGTGTCATCGAGGTGGGGGAAGGCAGCGACGAGTCCGCGACGCATCAGTCGAATTCTCCCGGAGTCTCGGTCCCGTAGGTCTTGTGGTGTCCGGCGGCATCGATGCCATGCCCCACGGCGTGCGTGCGCAGCTTGGGTGGCACCACCTCCTTCACCTCGGCGATGGCCACGACCGGCAGCTGACGGATGAAGAGCAGGAACCACATGAAGAACCATCCGAACGACCCGATGAGGATCGAGACGTCGACCCAGCTGGGCAGGTACCCCGACCACTGCCACGGCTCGAACTCGTGCGAGAGCGACGGAACGATGATCACGAACCGCTCATACCACATGCCGAGGTTGATGAAGATCGACAGGATGAAGAGCCACGACGGATTGCGCCGGAGCTTCTGACTGAAGAGCGAGAGCGGGAAGATCACGTTGCACGTCAGCATGATCCACGCAGCCCACCACCACTGCCCGAACACCCGGTTCCAGAAGTAGTCCTGCTCGTACATGTTGCCCGAGTACCAGGCGACCCAGAACTCGATGATGTAGGCGCACCCCACCACCATCGACGTGAACAGGCAGAGCTTCGCCGCCGCGTCCAGGTGGTTGACCGTGACGTAGTGCTGCAGCCGGAAGAACTTCCGGATCGGGATGATGATCGTGAACACCATGCCGATGCCCGAGAAGATCGCACCGGCGACGAAGTAGGGCGGGAAGATCGTCGCGTGCCAGCCGGGCGTGAGCGCCATGGCAAAGTCGAACGACACCACCGAGTGCACCGAGAGCACGAGCGGCGTCGAGAACGCGGCGAGGAACAGGTACATCCGAGTGAAGTGCCGCCACTCGGGCTCGGAGTTGCGCCAGCCCAGCGACATCACGGCCAGGATCCGCTTGCGCACCGGGTTCGTTTCCCGGTCGCGCAGCACGGCGATGTCAGGAATGAGGCCGACGTAGAGGAACGTCGCCGACACCGTCAGGTACGTCGAGATCGCGAACACGTCCCAGACCAGCGGGCTCTTGAAGTTGGGCCAGAGCAGCCGCCAGTTGGGGTACGGCACCAACCAGAAGAACTTCCACGGCCGTCCGATATGGATGATCGGGAAGAGGCCCGCCGTCATGACGGCGAACACGGTCATCGCTTCGGCGCATCGATAAATCGTCGTGCGAAAACCGGCCCGGAACAGATACAGAATCGCGGAAATCAGCGTGCCCGCGTGTCCGATACCGACCCAGAACACGAAGGTGATGATGTACACGCCCCACATCACCGGCGGGTTGTAGCCCGCGTTGCCCAGGCCCCAGTAGATCTGGTAGGTCCAGCTGCCGGCGCCCCACAGGAACAGGAGGATCGCGATGCCAAGCGCCGCGAACCATCCCCTGGACGGCTTGAGCGTCGCCGAGATCTCGCGATCGACCTGCTCGTAATCCCTGACCGCCGGGAGCTGGATGTCGGCCGACGCGATGTTCGGGCGCATCGGCTCAGCAGAGGTGGCCATCAGCGGGCCTCCTGCGGCTGCACCGCGGCGGCTGCGGGCGCCGCGGTCGCGCCGGCTGCCCCCGTATGGTTGACCTTCTTCAAGTAGACCACCGCCGTGTAGGTGTTGAGCTCCTCGAACACGTGGTATCGGCGCGCGTCGCTCGCCGCCGGACGGGCCACCGACCATCGGTCGTCGGCCGCATCACCAAAAACGATCGCGCGCGATGGACACGCCTGCGCGCACGCCGTCGTGAACTCGTCAGGCACCAGCTCCCGGTTCTCGACCTTGGCGCGCGTCTCGGCCTCGCGGATGCGCTGCACGCAGAACGAGCACTTCTCCATCACGCCCTTGCCCCGCACCGTGACATCCGGATTGAGCTGCAGGTGCAGCGGCTCGGGGAATGCGTACTGGCGCCGCTCCTTCTCGCCGTATCCGTGCCAGTTGTAGTAGCGCACCTTGTACGGGCAGCCGTTCGAGCAGTAGCGCGTGCCCACGCAGCGGTTGTACACCTGGACGTTCAGGCCGTCCGGCGCGTGGTACGTCGCATACACCGGACACACCGGCTCGCAAGGCGCGTTGCCGCAGTGCTGGCACATCATCGGGACGAACCGCGCCTCGAACTCGCCGGTCCCGTCCTCACCGCCCTCGAAGTACCGCTCGATGCGAATCCACGCCATCTCGCGACCCTTGAGGATGTTCGCGCCGGGTCGCGTGTCCCACCCGGCACCGTCTGCCGTGTGGAACGGGCGCAGCGAACGACCCTGCCATCGCGCGCCGACCGTCGGAATGTTGTTCTCCGCGTAGCACGCCGTCACACACGCCGAGCATCCGGTGCACTTGGCAAGGTCGATGGTCATCGCCCAGCGCCGTTTGGCCATCCCGCTCCAGTGCTCGGGGTCGTACATCCCCTTGTCCTTCGACGTCGGGTCACCGAGGTCGCCCTGGGCATCGTTCGCCACCGGCGAACGCAGACCCGGCAGGAACTCGTGACTCGCGTCGCCCGGCAGCGCGTGATGCTCGGCTTCGACACCAGCAACGAAGTCGGCGACCGTGATCGCCTGCGCGATGCCTCGGCCGTGTTGTCGCGCGGATCCCTCCAACGTCACGAGCGGCGAATGATCGGCGGCTTTCGCCACGCGCGCCTTGGCCTGCGTGAGCGCGAGACCGCCGCCAGCGTTCAGCGTCGCCCCGAGTGCATCGAGCGCGTTCACGCCGATGCCTTCGGCGTAACGACCGTACTTCGTGTGGCCCTGCCCCAGCGCGATCGCCACCGTGTCCGTGCGAATGCCCAGGTACGGCCAGGCGGGCGCGGTGATGGTGCCCGCGGCCGTCGTCACGGTGACGTGGTCGCCGGCGGCGATGCCGAGTCGCTGCGCCGTGGAGGGGTGGATTTCGACCCACGACTGCCAGACGATCTTGGCCACCGGGTCGGGCAGCTCCTGCAGCCAGGGCTTGTTGGCGCCCTCGCCCGCCCCAAGCACGCTGTGCGGATAGGTGACGAGGAAGAACTCCCCGTCGCCCGCGAGTGTGCCCGCGCTTGACGGGCTCGCGGCCACTGATCGCGCGCCAATGGTGCCGGTCGTGAGCGCTTTCGGCAGCGCCGAGGTCACGTTGGCGGCGCCATAGCGGGCGAGGATCACCTCGCGGTAGTTGCGCTGCGTGTACCGCCCCGCGATCGCCGCGTCGCCGCGCGCAACATCGAGCAGCACGTCAGCGGTGGCCCGCGTCGTGAAGATGCGATCCATCACCGGCTGCTGCAGACCGATGACACCGGGCGCAGCCTGCGCGTCACCCCACGACTCCAGGAAGTGATCGTCCGGGAGCACGAGGTCGCAGAGTTCGCTGGTCTCGTCCGGGTAGCTCGAGAAGGAGACCTTGTACGGCACCTTCGCCATCGCCGCGGCAAACTGCATCGCCTTTGGCGTGTCGTACGCCGGGTTCGCCCCTCGCACGAACAGCAACCGCACCGTGCCGGCATTGGCGTTGTTGGCGACGGTCTGCATGGCCGCCAGTCCCACCGCACCGCCGAACCCGCTGTGGGCGTCGGCCGGCTTGATGGTCACCCCGACGGCGCCAGTCGCCTTGTTGATCGCCGCCACCGTCGTGGCGACCGCCGCCGCGTCGGGCGTGCTGACGCCGGAAACCACAAGGCTCGGGCGCGCGGCCCGAAGCTCGTCGGCCAGCGCCTGCAGCGTCGCCTCGCTCACGCCGCTCGCCTGCGCGGCCGCGGCGACGGTGCCGCCGGATCCCCCAACCGCGGAAAGCAGCGCGCTGGCGATGGCGCCCTCGGAACCCGGTGCGCACGAGATCCACGTGTCGGCGTTCAGACCGGTCAGCGAGCGACGCGCCCCGATGTACACCACGCGCGGCCCATCCTGCAGCTTGCCTCGTGCTTCGCCGAATGACAGCTGCTGCGGGACGCTCGCGCCCCACCCGTCGAGGAAGTCGGCGCCGATCGAGATCACCAGCCTGGCGGCGGCGAAGTCGAGCCTGGGCATGGCCACACCGTACGCCGCCTGGTTCGCCGACTCGTACGCCAGATCCGCGGTGGGATCGTACTGGATGTGAGACTGAAAGCCATACGCCGCGAGCCAGCCATCCAGGAACCCGGCGAACGAGCCGCTGTCCGGGCGATTGATGAAGACCGCGTTCCCCGCTCCCCCTCGGGCCTCACCGAGCTTCTGACGCAGCGTGGTGATCGCCGTATCCCACGTCGTGGGCACGAGCCGGTTGCCCTCGCGCACCATCGGCGTGCGATAGCGATCCGGATTGTAGAGTCCCTGGAGCGATGCCTGCCCCCTGGCACACAGCGCACCCTGGTTCACCGGGTGATCGGGATTGCCCTCCAGCTTGATCGCGCGCCCGTCGCGCACCTCGGCGATCACGCCGCAGGACGTGGCGCACTCGCGGCAGGTCGTGCTGTAGTACGTGGACACGCCGGGCACCGTCTGGTCCGGCGACTCGAGGTAGGGAATCAGCTTCTCGACCTGCTCGTTGGTGCATCCAACAGCGGTCGTTGCCGCGCCAGCGGCCCCGAGCACCTTGAGGAACGTGCGGCGCTTCACGCCGCCGGTCGTTCCGTCAGGTCCCATGGGTTGGCTCATGCAGTAGATCCTCGGTGCGCAGGGAACCCGCGCGCGGCGATGGATGATCCGACGCCGCGCACGAGGTGGGATGAACTAGTAGTGGCAGACCGCGCAATCGTAGCGCGCCTTCTTTGGCGCGACGGCCGCCGCGGCCGTGGCGCCGGCGGTGTCACCCGCGGCCGTGAGTCCCTCGCTCAACTGGTAGCCGTTCACGTGACACGTGAGGCACCAACCCATGTTGAGCGACGCGTTCTGGTAGACCTGCGCCATGTCCTGCACCGCTCCATGGCACGTCTGGCAGGTAACGCCCGCGCTCACGTGGCGAACGTGCGGGAAGCGGACGTATTCCGGGAGCTTGTGGATGCGCACCCAGGGGATCTCCTTCCACTTGGCCGGCTGCCCGATGGGCGCATACTCCTGCAGCGTCTTGATCCCTTCGCTCACCCGTGCGGGCTGGCCATCGCGCGCGGGACGGTTCGGTCCCACCAGGGTATGGCATCCCATGCACGTCCCGACGGCCGGCAACCCGGGATCCGCCGACTTGTTCGCGCTGTAGTGGCAGTACAGGCAGTTCATCCCGACCGTCTTCACATGCACGGGATGCGGAAAGGGGATGGGCTGGACGGGTTGGACGCCTTGCGACGAGGACGCGCCGCTGTAGGCCGAGAGCACGGTCGCCGTCATTGCGATCGCAAAGAAGGCCGGAACCAGTGCCCACTTACTCCTGCTCGTCATCAGGACCTGGGGTGAGGGGAACCCGAGTACAGAACTCCCCTTGTGAACTTATTCACAAGATGGAAATCCGCTGCGGAAAATGTGCTCGGGCCCAAGAGCGCGCAAGAGTAGGCTGCGCCATGAGTTGCGGTTCGCTGCCCACTTCACGATTCCCTGATCCCTACCACGTCGAGGGGTCCGCCAGGCGCGCATCGGCCACGTCCGATTCCAGCAGGTCGAGGTTTGCCGATGGTCCCTGCACCAGTCGCAGGGGCCACATGGTACCGAACAGGAATCGCCCCGCACCAATTGTCCGAAACAGGTGCGACAACTCGTCGACGGGCGGTCCCCAGATCCAGGAGATGTCGTAGAACACGCGGTCGCGCTCTTCCGGCGTCAGCCCCCAGTGAATCTCCTCGATCATCTCGCGGCCCGCGGCCGTGAGGACGACACGCGCACCGGTACGCGCGCGCGCCAGTTCGCGCACATGGGCCGCCGACAGGTCCGGCGCGACGTCCAACGGGTGTCGTTGCCGCTGAT
Source organism: Gemmatimonadaceae bacterium (assembly GCA_020846935.1). Taxonomy (NCBI): domain Bacteria; kingdom Pseudomonadati; phylum Gemmatimonadota; class Gemmatimonadia; order Gemmatimonadales; family Gemmatimonadaceae; species Gemmatimonadaceae bacterium. The sequence goes on along the minus strand of JADLCY010000006.1, from coordinate 167,407 downwards.
CTTCGAAGCGCACCGTCAGCACGAGCGGCAGGTCCTCCGCGGCACAGGCGCTGGCCAGCTCCCGCAACCGTGGATCGCCGGGTCCAAAGCTCCACAGCTGCGGCCAGGCGCGAATGGCCACCGCACCGGCCGCGCGCAGTTCACGCACCCTGGTCATCCAGCGCGGCCAGTCGGGACGCACGATCGGCGCCGCTCGCAGGCGCCCCCGCCCCGCATCCATGGCCTGCAGCAATTCCCGGTTGGCGTGCGCCGGATCGCGATGAAACGCGCCCGGCAGGTGGCCCACCCATGCGGTCTGGACGCCCTCGCGCTCGAGCACGCGCGCCAGCACCGCGGGTTCCGGGTGTGGCACATGGCGGAATGGATGGCCGCCGATGAAGGTGTTGACGTCTACGGTGACGCGTGACAACGCAGGGAGAGGCGCGGGGATCTGGGAACGAGCGAGTGGTGGTCGATCAGAACCGCAGCGAAGGAAAAATGCGGGCGGCGTTGCGCCAGCGGATGTCGGCCATGGCGGCGCCGTCGAGCCCGATGACCTCGAGCGCGCGAAGCTTGGCGAGGCCCGTGCACAGCGTGAGGTCGGCGCCCCACAGCAGGCGTTGTGGCCCGACCGCCTCGAGCGCGTCATCGAGCATGCCGCGATCGATCCCGCTGCCGGAGAGATCGAGGAAGACGTTAGGCACGTCGGCGGCTGCCGCGAAGGTGTGGGCGTAGTCCCCGCCGCCGCCGATATGCGCGAGGATGAACACCACGTGCGGGAACCGGGTCGCGAGCCCCGCGAGATCTGCGCCGTCAGAGATGTCCTGGCCGGGCCAGTGCCGGCGACGATGTTGCCAGATGTGGTGCAGCACCGGAAAGCCGTGCGCGGCGGCGCGCTCGATGATCGGCTCGACGACGGGATCATCACACCGTCGGGCGGCGGCCAGCTTGAGACCGATGGCACCGGCCCCGGCGCAGCGGTCGATCTCCGCGACGGCGAAGTCGGTGTCGTTCGGATTGACGGCGACGTACGATCGGATGCGCCGATCGCCGCGCTGCAACCCCAGCATGGCATCGTTGGCGCTGCGGGTGTCGTCGCGGGACTGGAAATAGGTCGGCGAGGTCGCTCCCCACGTGCCGAGCATCGACGCCACGTGCACCGTGATGCCGAGCCGGTCACCGGCCTCCAGCCGACGCGCGTTGAGGTGGCGCCAATCGCTTCGCCCCGCGCCCTCCTGATAGAAGTGCGCGTGCACGTCGATCAGCGGCCCCTCGCCCGCGAGGGCGTTCACGCGACGTCCTCCAGCACCTCCACCATCGCGGTGGACGCCACACGCTCGATCTCGAGCAGCACCTCATCGGTGTCGTGCGCGAGCGCCGCGTAGTTGTAGGCGCCGCGTTTGAACATGACACCCAGGGCAGCCGCGCGCTCGAGAAAGCGTGTCTCCAGGGCCGGCTCGTCGAATCGCAGGAACCACATGGGGTCGAGCCCGTGGACGCTGACCCCGGCGATGCCGCTCGCCACCACGGCGCGCTCGACACCCAGCCGGATCTGTCTGCCCACCCTGGCGAGCGTCCCACAGACGTCCTCCTCACCGTAGCGATCAAGCACGGCGCCGATCGCCGCGAGCGAGGCGGACTCACCGGCGGCCGTGGACGAGATCCACGTCTGCGTCGCGGCCGCCATGACGTCGCGCCGACCGACCACGGCGGACACGGGCATCCCACACGCCATCGCCTTGCCGAACACCGCCAGGTCAGGCTGGATCGCATGGCCCTGGTGAAAACCGCCGGTCGCCAGTCGGAATCCGGTCTTCATTTCGTCGTACACGAGCACGGCACCCGCCTCGTCGCACCGTTGGCGCGCGCGTGCCAGCCAGGCGTCGTCAGGCAGGCCTTCGACCACCGGCTCGATGACGATGGCGGCGAGATCCGCTCCCGCGGCATCGACCGCGGCATCGAGCGACGCGAGGTCGTTGAAGGGCACACGCGTCACCGTTCGCGCGACCTCCGCGGGAATCCCCTGCCCTGCATTGGACCAGTCGTGCCAACCGAAGTAGCCCGACGCCACCACGTGCGACCTCGACGTCACGGTGCGCGCGATGCGCACCGCCGCGCTCACGCCCTCGGCCCCGCTCTTGAGAAAGCGCACCTGCTCCGCACACGGAATGACCTCGCAGAGCCGCTCGGCGATGTCGACCTCGCTGACGTGCGCGAACGCGGCCACGTGCCCGCTTGCCACGGCGCTGATCACCGCACGCACCACGCCGTCGTCGGCATAGCCCAGGCTCACGGCGCCGAGCGCCATGGTGCAATCGATGAGCGTGCGTTCGGAGGCGGTGGTGACGTGGCAGCCGGAGGCGCGGAGATAATGCGCCGGCCCCTCGGTCGACGCATCGCCGTACAGGGCCGCCGGCCGGCGACTGCCGGTGGACGCGCCACCCGGAATCCAATCCGCCGCACGCGAGCGCCACTCGAGGTCGAGCGCATCGTCGTCAGCAACGGACTCGGGAGCCCCTTCGTCGTACTCCTCGCTCGCACGCTCCTCTTCGGACGTGTCGGTCTCCTCGACGGCCGTCTCGTCAGGCGGGGGCGCGCCCTCTTTGCGGCGGAAGAAATTGAAGGCCATGTCCGTGTGGGTGCGTTGGAGAGAGACCGTGGAGTCGCCTACAAGTTGCCGTGCGGTGTGGAGGTTGGCGATGGGTCGTCCGTGCTCACGAAGTCGTCACCTGCGTCGAATGCGACGGGCTCACCCGGATCGATCGGCGGGAGCCCCGCAATGCCGCGATAGCGATTCATTGCGCGCACGACCTCGATCCACATCGCGCGGGCGAGCATGACCTCGCGCGCGTCGAGCCGGGTGCGTGAGGTCATGGACCGCGCGCTCCTCATGATGTGGGTGCGAAAGCGGGTCTTGAAGAACTCGACCGCTTCGAGCGCGCGCTCCTGGTCTCGATACAGCCGTTCGAGGTCGGCGCTGGTGGCCGGGGGCACGAGGTGCCGATGCGGCTCGACGATCCGCGTGGCGTCGCCGGCGGCGACGTGCAGTTCATAGAGGGCGATGACGACGGCCTGCGCCAGGTTGAGCGAGGCGTGTTCGCTCGTCGGGATCGTGATGGCCACGTGCGCGCGGTCGAGCGCCTCATTGGGCAGCCCGTCGTCCTCCCGACCGAACATGAGCACGACGGTGCCCTGCACCGCCTGCGAGAGCACCATCGGCGCGAGCGACCGCGGCGTCGCGAGTTCCCATTTCACGCGGCGCCGCCGCGCGGAGAACGCGGCCACCAGGACCGCGTCGGACAGCGCCTCATCCAGCGAGTCGACGTCGCGGATCCGTTCGATCACGTCGAGCGTGTCGTGGGCGATGCCTTCCAGTCGATACGGCGTGTAGGGCACCGGCCGCACGAGTGTCAGGTCGCGCACGCCGAAGTTCTTCATCGCCCGAACCGTCGCCGCGATGTTGATCGGGTTCTGCGGCTCGTAGAGGACCACGCGCACGCGATGGAGCAGCGACTCAGGCATCGACGATCTCGAAGGCGAGCATCCGGAGGGGGTCTTCGCGGTCGCCGCGCAGGTACACCCACTCCCCCGTGGCCCCGGTGGCCACGAGCTGACCACGACGGCGCTCGCGATCACGGGAAATCTCGTTGATCACGACGTTCAACATGAAGTGCCGGTCGATGCCCAGGCCCTGCGAACCACGCGGCAGGTGGATGCGCACCCGGTATCCATCGGTCGTTAGGCGCCACTCGGCGCCGATGGCCGGCACGCTGCCACTCACCTGTCGTGCCGCGATGCGGACACCACCGCCCTCCTCCGGGACGAGCAGCCAGCTCGCCTGCGCCTGCGAGTCGGGCAGCGTGAGATAGAGCTGGAGGCCGTCGGAGTTGATATCGGGATCCTCGTTGTCGAGCAGGTTCTCTCGGCGCGGAGGGGCAAACACGGGATCGCGCTTGCGCACCTGCACGTCGATGTCCACCGCCTCACGACCGGCCGCCACGCGCAGCGACGCCTCCGGCGCTCCGGCGGCCGCCCACGGCAGTTCGGATCGCCGATAGTGGCGCTCGGCGAGTTCCATCACGAACGGACGGCCTGCGGCCAGCATGTGGCGCGGCAACGTGCCTACGGCCTCGAGCGCCGCGGGTGAGACCGGACGCGGCGCCGACGCGCGACCGCGCAGCACGATCTCGACGGGCGCCCCCACGCCCTGCGTGCGGACGTGCCACGCGGGGCCGATCGCGCGGTGTGCGTGTCGCTCGCCACCGGCGAGGAGCGAAATCGTCTCGGGCGTGAAGCGCACGGCGCTCACGCTGGCGTCCCAGGCGCACACCATGCGCATGCGCCCTTCGTGTCCTCGCCAGCGCGAAAAGATGAATCGTCGCGGCGGTTCGCCCGGCGGCCCGGGGGCAGTCGCGCGATACCACTCGCAGGCCGCGTCGCTCTGGATCCATCCGCGAATCGACGAGGCTGCGCGCGTGGCCGCGAATGCGTCGAACGACGTGCCTGATGCGCGTTCGACGCCGCGCAGAAACTCGAAGCCGCTGCCCGGCGTGACGGCGATCGTCGACGGCTCCCATCCGGTACCCGGCCCCTCGTCCGGGTCGACGTGCATCGGCAGGTCGAACGTCGTGTCGTCGGCACTCGCCCAGCGCACCTCATCGATCAGGTAGCCGGGCATCACGATGAGCCGTCGTGTCACGCGTGCCCGTCCGGGCACGATCTCGAACTCAGCCTCCACCCATCCGGCATCTCCCTGTTCGTCCCAGGCGCGCAGGACGCCGGCGCCGTACGGCTGCGACGTGCCGTTCATGAGCGGCGCGTTGTGCGCGAGGGTCGAGCGGTACCAGAAGAGCGAGCGATCCACGTACGAACCGGTGCCCACGTCCTCGAGCCAGCGATCGGCACCCGTCACGAGCCACAGGTTGAGCCGATCCGGATGACCATGACCGCCGCCAGGGACTCCATAATCGAGGCCCGCGTACACCTGCCCACCGCGCCGCCGAAAAACCGCAAACCCCTGGTGCGCCAGGTGCACGGAAGCAGGCGTCGGTCGCGCGCGCGGGGCGTCCGGCAGCGTTGGCTGCGCGTGCAGGAGCGACTTCCAGCCCAGCGACGCTCTCGTCAGGCGCGCCGCGGGTGCGTTGCGCTCCGCCTCGGCGGTCGAGCGGGCGCGCTCGGTATCGCCCGGGGCAACGTCGTCGCGGTACAACTCCAGGAGCGCAGCGGAGAGTCGCGGGTCGTCCCGTCGCGCGAGGCCGAGTTCACACGACTCGGCGTAGCGCCACTGGCGCAGTGAGACGCCGTATTGCGAGTCGCGCCGCGCCGGGGACGTGAAGTCCGGCAGCGCGGTGGCAAAAGGGATGGCGAACGCCTCTGCAAAGCGCTCGGCCAACGCCTCAGGCAACGGCTCGCCTCGTCGCTCGGCCATGGTGACACCGTACCACAGGCCGCGATGCGCGAATTGATGATAGTTCTCTCCTTCGTACCAGGCGCCGTCGGCGAGCAGGCCGTCACGCAGGTGCGCCAGCAGACCGGCCTTGCCGTGGATGGCGCGCTCGGCGACGGCGTCATTGGCGAGAAGCGTCGCGATGGCGAGCATGGCGGCATTGTTCCAGACCTGACGATTCGAGGCGCCCTCATCGTATTCGCAGATGAGCGCGAGCGACGGTTCGAGCAGTTCACTGCGCACGGCGGCGCCGAGGGCGCCGGTCGCGCCCGATTGTTCGAGCAGGTCGAGCGCGACCGCCAGCTGCAGGGCCCAGATGCTCTCGAGGTACGTGCTGAAGAACGGCCGCGTGGGGCCAAGCACGTTGTCCTTGTTTGGGTAGTGCAGGTACGCCGACACGCACGCCGAGAGGATGCGTTCGGCGAGGTCGCGGCACGGGGCACTCTCGCGCGTCGCGGCGAGGGCCGCCGCATGCACGCACCGCTCGGCGAGCCAGAGCTGGTAGTTCATTATCCACCAGCGGTAATGGTCATCGCTGGTGAACACGTCGCCACACACCGGGCACGTGTGCGCCCGCGGCGACAGGGGATCGAAGGCGAGCAGGACGCCGTGAACCGGGCAACGTCCGCCCGTTCTCGTCAGGCGGGCCTTCTCCGGTGGCAACACGATGCGGTCCGCCGCGAGCAGCGGAGAGAGGTCCTCCTCGAGGGAGCGCGCGAGACCCGCCAGCGGACCGGCGACCACCTCACGTCGCGCCGCGAGGTCGGCGGGAGAAGCGAGCAGGAAGGTGCCGGTCACCGGGAGAGTGTCCACTGCGAGAGGGTGACCAGCTCTCCACGCAGGTCCATCCGGACGCCCCCGAGTCGGCGCGACATGCCCTGCACCCCACGCGCGTGATAGAGCCACGCAACAGGTGCCTCTCGCGCGAGCCAGCCGTCCACCGCCTGCCAGGCGGCCGCGAGCCCGGCCTCCGTCGGCGCCTCACGCGTGCCGTCGAACAAACTATCCAGCGCCGCGCGATGAAAGCCGGCGTAGTCCAGGGCCCCACCGGCCTGGTCGCCCTCGAACATTGCCGCGAGGTGAGACAGTGACACATCACCGGGAATCCCGGTGACGAGCGCGTCGAACGATTTCTCCGTCGCGCGCGCCATGGCCAAAAAGGCCCCGAGCTCCATTTGCGCGATCCGGACGTCGACGCCCAACGCTCGCAGGTCGGCCTGCACCAGTTGCTCGAGCGCGTTGTCGCCGTTGCCGACGGTGCGCAGCGTGAACGCGAGGCGCGTCCCGCGGCGCGACCGCCAGGCGCCCTGTCTGACCCAGCCCACCGAATCGAGCAGGGCGCCGGGGTCGACCGCGGCGGGCTTCAGCCCGTGAAACGGATGGTCCGGTGGAATGGCGCCGTCCGCGACGACGCCAAACCCGTTGAGCGCCACGTCGACCAGGCGACGCCGGTCGATCGCCGCTCCGATCGCACGTCGGACGCGCGCATCATCGAACGGCGCGCGCGCGGCATTGAACACCAGCGCCGTCGTGAAGGCGACCGGGTACGACACCACCTCCAGTCGCGGATCCTCGGCCACGAGGCCGGCCATGGTCGGCGCGATCCCGGCGAGGTCGAGGTCACCACTCACCAGCCCGGCGAACTTCGTCGTCGGTTCATCGACCACGGCGACCACGAGCCGATGGACATGTGGCGGACCGCCCATGGCTGGTGGAAACGCGCTGTCGGCCACAAAGGTCCAGAATTGTCTGGCGCGACGTTCCACAAAACGGTACGGGCCGTTGCCCATCGGAGCGCGCGCAAACTCGTCGGCACGGAGCCGTGCACGCGGCACCTCGGCGAGGCGGCTGGCGGGCGCAATCGGCAATTCACACAGCACGAGCGGAAAGCGCGCCTGAGGACGCGCGAAGGTGATCGAGACCGAGGTATCGTTATGCACCACCGTCCCCGTCACCTCGCCCAGGTCGCCGCGACGAAAGAAGCCCGTCGCCGGATCACGTGCCGCATCGACGGTGAACGCGACATCGGCGGCCGTGGTGGGCGTGCCGTCGTGCCAGCGCAGGCCGCGCGTGAGCGCCAGCGTGAGGAGCCGACGGTCGGCGCTCCATGACCACGACCGCGCGAAGTAGGGCGACGGCGCCAGCGTGGAGTCGTACCGGGCCAGGGTCACGAACAGCGCGTAGCGCTGCACCTGCCGCGCCAGCGGATGGATGGTGGTGAGCGGGTTTGCCGACTCGAGGTCCGCACCCGATGCGACCACCACGGTCGAGGGCGAGCGACCGCCGCCCGAGCACGCACTCGCGGCGAGCGCACCGGCGACGACGACGCCCCAGCATCGAGCGACCCTCCGCCGCTCGGTTGACGTAGCGCCTCCGCCCCCCATTATGCGCGCGTGCAACGCATCCTGCGCCGCGGCGCCGAGTCGCTCGTGCTCTTCTGGCTCGTCGTTTCGCTCACGTTTCTCCTCACGCGACTGGCCCCTGGTGATCCCACGGACCTGCTCGTCCCACCGACCGCGCGCGCCGAGGACATCGCGCGACTGCGCGCGGCCTACGGGCTCGACGCCGGCCTCGCCGGCCAATATGCACGATGGACGACGCAGGTGCTCTCTGGCGACCTGGGCCTCTCGTTCGCGACGCAGGAGCCGGTGCGCGATGTCATCCGGCGCGCACTGCCGATCACCCTCGCGCTGGGTGTCACGTCCCTTGCGTTGACGTTCCTTCTCGGCGTGAGCGTCGGCCTGTGGCAGGCGCGACGCGCCGACACCACCGCGGACCGTATCGCGACGACGATCAGCATCGCGATCTTTGCGGCGCCCAGCTTCTGGATGGCGCTGGCGCTGGTTGCCCTCTTCACGTCCGGCGCGACGCACTTCGGGTGGCCGGCCTGGCTGCGACTGCCGGCCATGGGCCTGGAGACGCCGGGGAGCGAATGGCGCGGATGGGCGCGGGCGAGCGACATCGCGCGGCACGCCGTGTTGCCGGTGACCGTGCTCACCGCGATCGGCGCCGCGGGACTTGCGCGTTATGCACGCGCGGCCGCGCTGGACCTCCTGGCCAGCGACTGGGTGCGCACGGCGCGCGCCAAGGGACTCGGGGCGAGCGCGGTCATGCGACGACACGTGCTCGCGAATGCACGACCGCCGCTCATCACGCTGCTGGCCCTGTCGCTCCCTGGCACGGTGGCCGGTTCGGTGTTCGTGGAGAGCGTCTTCGCGTGGCCCGGCATGGGGCGTACGATGCTCGCATCCATCGCGGCCCGGGACTACCCGGTGGTCATGGGGGCGGCCCTCGTGTATGCCGCGCTGGTAATTGCGTCCAACTGGCTGGCCGACGTGGCCGTGGCGTGGGCCGACCCGCGCCGGCGCGACGCATGACGCGCGGCGGCCGCCACGCGGTGCTCGCGATAGGCGCGGTGGCACTCGCCGCGGTCTTCGTGCCGCTGCTGGCCGTGAAGGATCCGCTCGCCATCGAAGATGTGCTCGCCACGCGACTCGCGGCGCCCTTCTCCCGGGACGGCGACGGCATCTTTCACGTGCTCGGCACCGACCGGTTTGGCCGCGACCTGTTCGTGCGCACGCTGCTCGCCGCGCGCATCTCGCTGGTCGTCGGTGTGGCGGGGTCGTTGATCGCCACGGGGCTCGGCGTGGCCATCGGCGCGGTGAGCGGCTGGCTGGGCGGTGTCGTCGACCGACTGCTCATGAGTCTCGCGGACGCGCTGCTCGCGATCCCGCGCCTGGTGCTGCTGTTGTTGTGCGTCGCCCTGTGGGCGCCGGGCCTTGGCACCGTGATCGTCGTGCTGTCGGTCACCGGCTGGATGTCGGTCGCGCGACTCGTCCGCGCCGACGTCCAGGGGCTCTGCTCGGCGGGCTTCGTCGACGCGTCGCGCACGCTCGGCGCGCCGGGCCTTCGCACGCTGCTCCGGCACGTGGTGCCCAACGCGACCAGTGGTGCGATGGTCGCCGCGACGCTTGGCGTGGGGAACGCGATCCTGCTGGAGAGCGGGCTCGCTTTCCTGGGGCTCGGCGTGCAGCCGCCGACCCCCAGTTGGGGCAACATGATCGCGGGCGGGCGCGACCTCATCGTCACGGCGCCCTGGGTCGCCCTCGCACCGGGTCTCGCCCTCATCGTGACCGTGTTGCTCTGCACCGTGATCGGCGACGGCCTGCGCAGCCGCGCCGGCGTCCCTCGCTCACTCGGCGATCGTACCTAGGCGTCGCGTGCCGAGCGCCCGGCGCGCAGGCGGATCGTCGACGTGGCGTGTGGCGCGACCAGGAACGCGACAATGCCGTCGCGGACTTCCAACGCGCCAAGCGGCGTCTCGTCGAGCCGCGCGACCCACGCGCATTCGAGACCTGCGAGCCGCCAGGATCCCGCGGCCCACCCGCCGCCAACGTTCGTGCAGCGCACGACGAGATCGGCGCCGTCTTCGGACCGCTTGCACGCCCCGAATGCCAGATCGTCACCGAGGAGCGTCAGCCCGACCGCGTCACCCGACGCTCCGGGCACGGTCGTGCGACCACGCGCGGGCACGAGCACGTCGTCGCACGCCCGTTCGATGGCGCCCAACGTGGCGGGCGTGGCCAGGCCATGCGGCAGGATCGCCAGCTGCGCCTCCCAGTCACGCACACACTGACCGAGCGGCGTCGGCGAGGGCCAGCCCGCATGACCCGGGCGCTCGGGCAGGTCGTTCCGACTCAGCTCACCGACCGCCCGGACGAGGGTGATCGCGATCTCGCCGTCGCCGGACGCTTCGTATTCCGCGAGTCCGTCCGAGATCACGGTGAATCCTCGTGATACGTCAAAGACCGACACCGCGCGCTGCAGCGGCGACGTACCCGGCAGCAGCTCGACGTCTCCCGCCAGCGACATGGTGCGCAACGACGAGCGCTCGACCGCGCCGAAGGCGGCGTCCGCACGATGTACGGCGGAGCGTGCGCCCGTCCGGACCACGGCCCGCAGACGCTGATCCTCGTGCGCGTTGGCGCCACTCACGAGGATCCGGAACCACGGCGCGCCGGCATCCAGCTGAACACGCACCACCACACGATGGCTCCCCTCGGGTCGCGAGCGGCCCACGCCGGTCGCATCGTCGAGCTGCCTGGCGGCCACCGGCACGACGACGTTCAGCCGGAGCTCGCCGCGCAACGGACCTCGCAGGGTGACCTTCCCGGACCGGGGGACGGCGCGGCGGAGCGTGCTGGGAATCGCCGAGTGTGTGTACAGATCGCCGCGATCGCCAACGGTCTCAAAGGCCAGAAGATCTTCCCAGGTTTCGTCGCCCCGCGCACAACAGAGTCCGCGATGGGTGTCCCACCACACGCGGACCCGACCGTTGTCCAGCGCGGTCCCCTCGACGCGCACTGGTCTCGGGGGACGGGCGCGGCCGCGCCGATCGACGATCGGGATGACGCGCGTGCCGAGTGGCGGCAGGTCATCGACCCACACCAGGGCGCGCTCGCGTTGCACGATCGCGGTGCGCGGGTAGTGGTGCGGTGCGTCGTGGCGCGCAAATCCACGGACGCCGCCAAGGCGCTGCATGGGGAGCGACGGCGCCCCGATCGACCACGGCGGAACCGCGCGCGGCTCCGGCGTCTGGTCGGCCGACCCGGGCCCCACGGCGACGATGGCGAGGGGAATGTCGACTTCGACCTCGACCACGCCACAGCGAGACCACGGGACGGGATTCGTGATCAGCACCGCGCGTGCATTGCCGCTGAACGCCGCGCGATCCCGGTCTCCGTCGCGACCGGCGCAGGCAGCCACCGCACGGTCGCGAAGGGTGACGGCGCCCGCGGCCGCGCGGGCGATGCGATCGTCCATGGCGTGCGCCACCTCGTCGATCGCGCTCCCGCAAAGCGTGTCGTGCGGGTGGGAGGTGAGCGTCAGGCGCCACAGCGCGTGCTCGGCGCATTGCAGATCGAGGCCCGTACGCCACCAGGCCAGCGCGGTCCACGGCTCCACCTCGCGGACCAGCAGGCGCTCGAGACCGGCGTTGGCCCGCTTCTGGTGGGCGCGCGAACCAAAGGTTCCTTGCAGGGACCACGCGAACGACGGCGATCCACGCAGCTCGCCGGTCACCACCGGCAGTGCCACACGCGCGCCGAGCAACTGCCGCACCTCGGCAAATCCCCACAAGGTGGATTCGTCGATGAGATCCCCGATCTCCGCGCGGCCGGCATCGAGGGCGGCGGACAGGTCCCTTTGCATGGCGTGGTGGTCCGCCCCATTGAGCAGGAGCGAAGCCGGCAGCGTGGCGCGCGCATGCAGGGTGCGCCAGAGTGCCGGCCATCGGAGTGCCGCCTCCCCCGGATCCACGGGCAGGTTCGATCCTTCCTCGTAGCCCGACGGCGACAGGTGAAAGAGCTGCACCTCTTCGCCCGCCATCGAACGCCAGCGAGCCGAGTCACCGGCGGGCCAGCCTCTCCCACCGTAGCCACGCCACACGATGGCCAGCGGCAGAGCAAAGCCCGCCGCGAGCGTGGGTCCGGCGGCGGGGTGACCGAACGAATCCGGGCAGTAGAGCACCGGTGGTGCTTTTGCCCCCGCCGCGCCTAACGTGCGGCGGCCGGCAAGGAGGTTGCGGACCAGCGCCTCGCCCGACGGAATCAGATTGTCGGCCAGGACATACCACGGTCCGGCCTCGAGCGACCCGCGCGCCAGCCGGCGGTGCAACGGGTCGGTCGCCTCGGGCTTCCAGGACAGATAGTCGTCGACGAGGATGGCCTGGCCGTCCAGCAGGAACGGGCGATCGCGGGCCAGCACGTCATCGATGAGTTCGATGAGCCCGATGCGAAAGGACTCCGCGGTGCGATACCACTCGCGATCCCAGTGCGTATGGCTCACCACGTGCAGCCGAGTGCCCTCGGTATAGCTGATGACGCGATCGCGCGCGGCGAGGTTCCGGCTCATGGCCGCCGAGATTAGGCCGTCCGCCGGAGGGACGCAACCGGGCGCGACGTGTGGGGCGTTCCCACGTCCGCGTCCCCTGTGTAACGTGCGGGTGATCCGGTTTGCACGTTTGTTGTCGACGCGATTCCTCGACCCACCACGGAACACGACATGCCGCACACCCTTGCCGCCCTGCCCTACGCCTTCGAAGCGCTCGAGCCCCACATCGACGCGCAGACCATGCAGATCCATCACGGAAAGCATCACCAGGCCTACGTGAACAACCTCAACGGCGCGCTGGACAAGCACTCGGCCCTGCACGCGCGCACCCTTGACGGGTTGCTGGCCGACCTCGCGTCCGTTCCCGACGACATCCGCGGAGCGGTGCGCAACAACGGCGGCGGCCACTGGAACCACACGTTCTTCTGGGGCATCATGGGCGCCCCGGCAGGCGCCGAGCCCACGGGCCGACTCGCGGACGCGATCAACAAGGCGTTCGGCTCGTTCGGCGCTTTCAAGGAGAAGTTCGCGGCCGCCGGCGTCGGCCGGTTCGGCTCGGGCTGGGCGTGGCTGGTGAACGATGGCGGTGCGTTGAGCATCACCTCGACGCCCAACCAGGACAACCCGATCATGGACGGCAAGTCCGCGGGCCAGATCCTGCTCGGCATCGACGTGTGGGAGCACGCGTATTACCTGAAGTACCAGAACCGTCGTCCCGATTACATCGCCGCGTGGTGGAACGTCGTGAACTGGAACGCGGTCGCTGCCCGTTTCTAGGATTCCGGCGGGGCCGCGGTCATGCGCGCGACATGACCCGGCCCGCTACCGCGCCGCCTCGCCCTCGAGGTAGGTGTATCCCTCGAGCCCGGCCACGTACTCCGCGATATAGGTGTTGGCTTCCTGACGTGAGAGCTCGCGGGCATTGGCGACCTTGCGCCGGAAGGTCGCGAGCAGGTCGGAGGCGCTGAACTGCACGTAGTTCAGCACCTCCGTCACCGTGTCACCGTGCACGAGGTGCGTGAGCTCGTAGCCGGCATCGGTGAGGCGCACGTGCACGGCGTTGGTGTCGCCGAACAGGTTGTGGAGGTCGCCCAGGATCTCCTGGTACGCGCCCGTGAGGAAGATGCCGAGGATGTAGTCCTCGCCGTCGCGGAACGGATGCAGTTCGAGGTTGGGCTTCCCGTCCTTGCCGCCGACGAAGCGATCGATCTTGCCGTCGGAGTCGCAGGACATGTCCTGCAGCGTACCGCGGCGGTCGGGCTTCTCGTTCAGCCGATGGATCGGCATGATCGGGAACAGCTGGTCGATCGCCCAACTGTCCGGCAGCGACTGGAACAGGGAGAAGTTGCAGAAGTAGCGGTCGCAGAGCGTGGCCTCGACGTCCTTCACGATCTCCTCGTACCCGGTCCGGCTCTCGGCCACGATGTGCGCGATGCGATTCATCGTCGCCATGTACATCGTCTCGGCAGTGGCACGGTCGCGAAGCGACAGCACGCCGCTGTTGAACAGCTGCTGCGCGCGATCCTTGTCGAACGACGCGTCGTGGTAGATCTCGATGACCTTGCGCTTGGGCAGCTTCTTTCGGGATAGCGCACGATAGTCCTCGGCCATTTCGTGGAGGAGGACGTGGTCGCTGGGCTGCAACGTGGGCTCGACGTGGTCGGCCTGCGACTCGACGTCGATGACGCGCAGAAGCAGCAGGGCGTGATGCGCGGTGAGGGCACGCCCCGACTCGCTGATGAGGTGCGGCATCGGGATCCGGCTATCGCGACACGCCTCGGCCAGGGCGTAGACCACGTCGCTCGCGTACTCCTGCAACGTATAGTTGACGCTCGCCTGGTTCGTGGAGTTGGTGCCGTCGTAGTCCACGCCCAGCCCTCCGCCCACATCCACGTGCGTGATGTTCACGCCCATCCGGTGCAGCTCGAGGTAGAAGCGGGAAATCTCCTGCAGCCCCGTCTTGATGTAGCGGATGTCGGTGATCTGGCTGCCGAGGTGGAAGTGCACGAGCTTGAGGATGTCGATGCGGCCCAGGTCCTGGAGCCGGTCGATGAGCTTCATCAGTTCGGCGGTATTCAGGCCGAACTTGGACTTCTCGCCGCCGCTCTGGGCCCACCGCCCCGCACCCTCGGCGGCGAGCTTGATGCGCACGCCGGCGTTGGGGACCACCCCGAGGTCGTCGGCCGCGGCGAGCAGCACTTCGAGCTCCGACAGCTGCTCCACCACGATGAACACCTGGTGGCCGAGCTTCTGCCCCATCAGGGCGAGGCGCATGAACTCCTCGTCCTTGTAGCCGTTGCACACGATGATGTGCTCGGTCGAATCGGCCAGACCGAGCACGGCCTGGAGTTCCGGCTTGGACCCCGCTTCGAGTCCGACGCCGTGCTTGCGCCCGAACGCGACGATTTCCTCGACGACGTGGCGCTGCTGGTTCACCTTGATCGGGTAGACCGAGGTGTAGCCGCCGGTGTAGTCCCACTCCTTGATCGCCGCCTGAAAGCCCTCGCTCAGCGTCTCGATCCGCTTGCGCAGGATGTCGGAGAAGCGGAAGAGCACGGGCAGCTGGATGCCCTGGGCCTCGAGGTCGACCGCCAGTTCGTAGAGGTCCACCGTCCGCGTCGGCATCTCGGGATCCGGACGGACGATGACGCGGCCCTGCGCGTTCACGTCGAAGAAGCCGCCGCCCCATCCATCGACGTTGTAGAGCGCCTTGGCATCGTCGACCGACCACCTGGGCGCGACATGGGTTTCATCGGCGCCGCTGGGTGCCGGCGCGGCGGGGCGAGTGCTGGTCATGGCGCCAAAAAGTAGGGCATGGCGGGGGGGCGCGGTACCGTCCGGCGGTCGGGAGGTCGCCCCATCGGATGGCGCACTCGTCGCGCGGGAATCCAGCGCGCAGGGTTCTCCGTAGTGCACCGATCCCTCCTCCACACCCTCCATGCGCATCGTCAAGCGGCTCCTCGCTGGTCTCGTTGGCATCGTCGCGCTTCTGCTCGTTCTGGTGTACGGGGTCTCATCCTGGAAGATGAGCCGCACCATGTCCGTGTCGGACAGCGTCCCGGTCTTCACCCACGACTCGGCGACGATCGCGCGCGGCGCGTACCTCGTCCGGGCGATCACCAAGTGCGGCGAGTGCCACGGCGCCGACCTGGGCGGCAAGCTGTTCATCGACGGCGGCCCGCTCGGCACCTTCCACGCGCCGAACCTAACGAGTGGCCAGGGCGGGCTCGGGAAAGTCCTCTCCGACACCGCGATCGTCGTGGCGATCCGGCACGGCCTCAACCCGACCGGCCACAAGCTCCAGTGGATGCCGTCGCTCGACTGGGTGCAGCTGGCCGACGAAGACGCCGCCGCCATCGTCGCGTACCTCCGCAGCGTGCCCCCGATCGACCGACCTTCGGAGCCATCGTCCGTCGGGCCGCTGGGCCGCGCCCTGTACCTCGCCGGGGTTCTCCCCCTTTTCGACGCGGAAGCCATCGAGCACGACGGCATCCAGCGCTCGCGGCCACCCAACGGCGTCACGGTGGAGTACGGCCGCTACCTCGCCAACATCGGCGGGTGCACCGGGTGTCACGGGCCGACGCTGTCGGGTGGGCCCCTGCCCGGCGCGCCACCCGAGTTCAAGCCGGCGGCGAACCTCACGCCGGAGGGCATCGGGCACTACACGGAGTCGGACTTCTTCCGCGCGCTCCGCGAGGGGCGACGCCCGAACGGCACGCCGATCGACACGCTGATGCCGGTCACCGCGACCCGTCAGATGACCGACGACGACATCCGCGCCGTCTTTGCCTTCCTCCGCACCGTGCCGCCGAAACCGTTCGGCAACCGTTAGGCACCGTGAGGCAGATCTTCGTCACCGGGGGCACGGGGTACATCGGTCGCCGCGCGATCGAGGCCCTGCTTGCCCGCGGGCACACCGTGCGCGCGCTCTGCCGCGAGGCCGCAGTGTCTCGACTCCCCGCCGGGGCGATCCCGGTGGTCGGCGATGCGCTCTCGGGGGCTACCTTTGGCGACGCCGTCCACGCCGGCGACACGTTCATTCAGCTCGTCGGCACGCCGCACCCGGGGCCGTCCAGGGCCGCGGAGTTCGAACGGGTGGACCTCGTGTCGGCACGCGAGTCGGTGCGTGTTGCCGTCGCGCGTGGTGTGCACCACTTCATCTATCTGAGCGTGGCGCAGCCGGCTCCGATCATGCGCGCGTATGTCGACGTGCGTCGCCGCGGCGAGGCGACGCTCGCGACGAGTGGCCTTCGCTACACCGCGCTCCGCCCGTGGTACGTGCTCGGCCCTGGCCACCGCTGGCCCTGGCTGCTCCTGCCCCTCTACGCGCTCTGGGAGCGGATGCCGTCCACACGGGACACCGCACGGAGGCTCGGCCTGGTGACACTCGAGCAGATGGTGGCCGCCATGGTTCGTGCCGTGGAACACCCGCCAACATCGCTCGCACGCATCGTCGACGTTCCAGGGATCCGGAACGCGGCATCAGGCGCGCCGTGGCCTGACGATTGAGCCACGGCGCGCGGGGTGCTGACCCCGCACTGGGGACGCGCCTGTCCGGACGGCACCGGGGAGGCCTGATGGAGCGCGTCCTCACCCGAATCCCGCACGCGACTACGGCACCAGCTTCTTCATCTGGTCCTTGCCCTTGTCGACCGCCGGGATGCCCTTGACCATCCATTCCGGTGCGGGCTCGCCCTTGAGCTTGTTGGCAAAGAACTGCTGCATGCGCATGTCGATGTCCATCTGGTTCGCGCGCTTTCTCGGATTGTGCCCGTCACCGTTGTAGGTGACCATGTACACCTCCTTGCCCAACCGGCGCAGGCCGACGAACAGCTCGATGCCCTGGTACCACGGCACCGCGCCATCGGCGTCGTTATGCATGAACAGCACCGGCGTGGTCACGCGATCGAGGTGGAAGAGCGGAGAGTTCTCGATGTAGCGCACCGGGTACTCCCAGAGCGACCCGCCAATTCGGCTCTGCGTCTTTTCGTACTGGAAGGGGCGCGCCATCCCCGACTCCCAGCGGATCCCGCCGTAGGCGCTCGTCATGTTGGCCACCGGCGCGTTCGGGACCGCGGCCGCAAACATCCCGGTCTGCGTGATGAGATATGCGCTCTGGTACCCGCCCCAGGACTGCCCGGCGATCCCGATGGCCTTCGGGTTGACGTAGCCCTTGGCGATCAGGCTCTGGACGCCAGGGATGATCGCCTTTTGCGCGCTGGGCCCCGGCCAGCCCACCTCGTACACGATGTCCGGGAAGAAGACGACGTAGCCTAACGACGTGTAGACCGACGGATTCACCACATTGCGCCCGGTCGGCGCGTGGTAGTTGTGCAGCCCGTCGGAGAGCATCTCATAGTAGTACACGACCATCGGGTACTGCTTCGTGCGATCGAAGCCCTCGGGCGTGTACACGAGCCCCTTGAGCGGTGTGCCATCGCTGGAGATCCAGTGCACCAGTTCCACCGAGGGCCACCGGTACTCCGCCTGCTGCGGATTGGCGTTGGTGACCTTCGTCGCCGCCGCGAGGCTCGGCCCGGTCCACAGATCAGGGAACTCGGCGACCGTCTGTTGCGTGAAGAGGTATTGCTCCGCGCGACGGGCCTTTGACGGCGTCCCGTAGTTGCGGTCGCCCCACACGAGCCGCTCGGGCGCCGCCGTCCGGTCCAGCCAGTCGCGATAGTAGCCGCTGGCTTTGGTCTCCTCGTTGAAGGCCCGCACCAGCACGGGCTGCGCGGGATCCACGAACCGATCGTCGGGGTCGAGATCCACCAGACGCATGATGGTGGTGTTGCGTCGGCCCAGTGAATCGGTGAGCACCCGCGGCGCGCGCACGCCGAGCGGGTCGAGTTCCCACACATCCCATCGGTCGTAGACCAGGACGCTGCGGTCCTCACGCGTCCATCCGGCGATGCCATAGGGCGACGCGGTCGTCGGGCTGTCGTTCGTCTCGTCATCGAAGCGAATGCCCGTCAGCGTGCCGGTGAGCGACCTGGCCTGACCCGTTGCCGGGTTCCACGCGTGCCACGCCCCCTTGTCGAAGTAGGTGACGAACCGCCCGCCGGGCGAGAGCTGCGCGCCGAACTCGAGGCGTCGCGCCACGGTCGAGATGCGTCCGGTCGCGAGGTCGGTGACAAACGCGTCGGTACCTCCGTCGCCCCACATCGCCTCGACGGCATACGGCACGTTGGTCGTCGTCAGCGCGACCCTGGCGTCGTCGCTCACCGTGACCTGCGGCATCGTGTCGTTTGCCAGGCGGAGGCTGCGACGCGCCCTGAGCAGGTGCACGGCGGCCCAGGTGCGATCGCGATCGCGGGCGACTTCGATCTTCTGTTGCGGCTGGAGGCGCTTGTCCTGGTAGTGCCAGAGGTCGAACACCGCCTTGTCGGCGAGCGAGTCGGCGGGAATCGTGTCTGCCGCCGGGGGCGCCACGCTGAACAGAATCGCGGAGCCATCACGCGTGAAATCCGTTCGCCCTCGCTCGCTGGGACTCAGACCGTCCACGCTGCCCGGCGCGGCCACCAGCGTGGCCGCGGGCGAACGCACCGTGGCGTGATAGAGCGAAAAACGCGGCTTGGGCTGCGCAAACTCCGTCCGGTTGCTCACGAAGGCGAGTTGAGTTCCCGCCCGATCCAGTACCACGGACCGATAGTCGCCCTCGCCCGCCATCACCGTGGCCGTCTGCTTGGTCGCCAGCGTGCGGAGGTACACGCCATCGGACTGCGGGGTGCGTGATGCAACAGCGTACACCAGCACGCGGCCGCTGTCGTCGAAGGCGTAGGTCGTCACGTCCGCCAGTCGATCCTCGGTGCCGTCGACGAGGTTGCGGACGACCAGCGTGCTCCCGTAGTCGCGACGGCGCGTGCGCGTGGCGAGCGAGTCGCTGAGTTGTCGCATCGCGGGCCCCGTCGAGGAATCTCGCGGCGCGGGGTCGGGTTCGAGCAGGTACGCAAGCCAAGTGCCCGATTCGCGCGCGAGCCGAAAGCTGCGCACCCGCGGGACCGTGCTCACGCGACCATCAGCAAGGCTCATGAGGCCCAGCGACGCACGAGGCTGCTGCGCCGCCGGGCGACGCTCGGCGCGTGCCCGATCGAAGTCGGCCTTTGGCGCGTACGCGAGGAACACGGCGTGACGGGAGTCGGCGGTGATCTGCGCTGGGACCGCGACGAACGGCGAGTCCACCGTCACACTCGTCACCGGACGGCCGGTCCAGCCGCGCGGCGCCCGGTACTCGGTGGTCCCCTGCGTCGCGCGCACCACGACCTCGCCGTTGCCAACCACCGGCGTCAGGGTGTACACGACCCATTTGCCGTCCGCCGACAGCGTCGCGCCCTGGATCTGTCGCCAGGAGTCATAGGTGTCCTGCGTCAGCGCCTTCTTGCCCTGCGCGCCCGCCACTGCAGGCATCCAGGCCAGCACCGCGAGCACACGTGACCAATGTCGCATCGTCCTTCCTCCGCGCCGTGACGGCGTCGATACGGGGCTGGAAGCCCCCCTGTCATTCCGCCAGTTTTCCCCAGGTTCGCAGCAAGAACGCATCGGCTGATCCTCGCGTTGCCGGAGGCGACGTGCTCCTCAAGCGATTCTACCACGACGGCCTCGCGCAGGCGAGTTATCTGGTCGGTTGTCAGCGCACCGGCGAGGCGATCGTCATCGACGCGCTCCGTCACCCGGAGCCCTACCTCAAGGCGGCCGCCGCCAACGACCTGCGCATCACCCAGGTCACCGAAACCCATATCCACGCCGATTACCTTTCGGGGAGCCGCGAACTCGCCCGCCGCGCCGGCGCGCGGCTGCTGCTCTCCGGCGAAGGCGGACCAGACTGGCTGTACGCGTTTGCGGAGTCTGACGGTGCCCGGATCCTGCGTCATGGTGACCGCATCCAGGTCGGCAACGTGCACCTCGACGTGTGGCACACGCCGGGGCACACGCCGGAGCACCTCACGTTCGTGCTCACCGATGCGCCGGCCGCGCCGCAACCGCTCGGGGCCTTCACCGGCGACTTCCTGTTTGTCGGTGACGTGGGACGCCCCGACCTGCTGGAGCGCGCGGCCAACATCGCCGGCACCATGCGGCCTGGTGCGGCGCAGCTCTACGACTCCCTCCTCCGATTTACGTCGGCGTACCCGGACTACCTCCAACTCTGGCCCGGGCACGGCAGCGGGTCGGCGTGCGGCAAGTCGTTAGGCGCGGTTCCGTCGTCGACGCTCGGCTACGAACGCATGGCCAACTGGGCGCTGCGCAGCACCGGCCGCGACGCCTTCATCGAGGAGGTCCTCGCCGGCCAGCCGGACCCGCCGCCCTACTTCGCGGCCATGAAGCGCCTCAACCGCGCGGGACCGGCCCTCCTCGGTGCGTCGCCGACCGCGCCGCGGCTCGCCCAGGACCAGCTCAGCCACGCCCTCGCCGCCGGCCGCCGAGTGGTCGACCTGCGCCCAGCAGCCACCTACGCGCAGGGATTCGTTCCCGGCACGATCAACCTGCCACGCAATGGATCGCTCGTGACGCGCGCGGGCTGGTTTCTTGACGTGGAGCAGGAGTACTACCTGCTGAGCGACGCCAATGACGACCAGCCTACGCGCCAGGCGCTGGCCGAACTGACCCTGATCGGACTGGACCGATGTGCAGGATGGTTCGGCGCCGACGTCCTGGCCTCAGCGCGTGAGCGCAGCACGCTCTTGCAGATGCCGCAGGTGGACGCGAACGCCGTGGCCGCACAGATACGAGACGGGCACGTCACCGTCGTCGACGTGCGCAACGACGACGAGTGGGCCGAGGGCCACATTCCGGGCGCCGTGCACATCCCGTTGGGTCGGATCGAACAGCGGCTCGCGGAGGTCGACACCAGCCGCCCCGTGGTGGTGCACTGCAAGTCCGGCGGTCGGTCGTCCGTCGCGGCGAGCCTCCTGCGCGCGCGCGGCGTGGCGGACGTGCGGAACCTTGAAGGTGGCTTCGTCGGTTGGCGACGCGCCGGGCAGCCGGTCGAGACCGAGGCGCGCGCGGGTGACCGCTGAACCCGCGCCACGAGCCACCGGGCGCGTGGCGGCGCGCTCCCGAAGTCTCGGACGACGGCTCGTCGGATATTTTCTTCGCGGGTTGGTGTTTCTGGCCCCGGTGGTCATCACGATCTACGTCGTCGTGGTGGTGTTCCGCACCGTGGACGGCTGGCTCGGTGGCTGGCTCGGCGGCTGGCTTGGGCTCTCGATCCCCGGCGCCGGATTCGTCGTCACGATCGTCCTGGTCGCACTCTTCGGCTTCTTTGCGTCCGGGTTCATCACGCGGAGCCTGGTCGCCGCGCTCGACGATGTACTCGAACGGCTGCCCGTCGTGCGGCTGCTGTATTCGGCCATCCGGGACTTCGTGAACGCCTTCGTCGGGGAAAAGCGGCGGTTCGACAAGCCGGTGCTCGTTCGCCTCTTCGACAACAGTTCGGCCCACGCCCTTGGCTTCGTCACGCAGGAGTCGCTGGATGCGCTCGGGCTGGCAGACTGGATCAGCGTGTACATGCCGCACTCGTACAACTTCTCGGGCCAGATGTATGTGTTCCCGCGCAGCGCGGTCACGCGGGTCGAGGCGAGCAGTTCCGACTTCATGGCGTTTGTCGTGTCCGGCGGCGTGACGGAAGTTCCGACGGTGGCTTCAAGGCCGGGGCCACCCACCCCCTGATCGCGGCTGGCGCGGAGCCCAGACCCCACCGCACCTTGGTGGCTCACTCCGACCACCCTGTTCATGGCCCGTACCCGCATCCGGTTTTCGTTAGGCGCACTGGCGCTCGCCGCCGCATCGCTCGATGCGCAGCGCCCCGCCCCGGCTCCCGATCTGCTGCTCAGACCGGCGCGCGTGTGGGACGGCGTCGCCGATGCGCCGGTCGAGGGACTGGTGGTCCACGTCCGCGGTGATCGCATCGTGGCGGTGGGCCCGGCGGCCCAGGTGCGCGCCCCCGCCGACGCGCGCCGCATCGACCTCCCCGGACTGACCCTGATGCCGGGGCTCATCGACGCCCACTCGCACGTCCTGCTGCATCCGTACAACGAGGCGTCGTGGGACGACCAGGTGCTCAGGGAGTCGACGTCGCTGCGCGTGGCGCGCGCGACCGTCAGCCTCCGCAACACGCTGCTGGCCGGCTTCACCACGTTGCGCGATCTCGGCACTGAAGGGGCGGGCTACGCAGACGTCGGTCTCAAGCACGCGATCGAGCGCGGCGTCATTGTCGGACCTCGCCTCCTCGTCACGACACGCGCGATCGTTGGCCGCGGGAGCTACGGGCCCAAGGGGTTCTCGACCGAGGTGGAGGTGCCGCAAGGCGCCGAGGAAGCGGGCAACACCGAGGAGCTCGTGCGCATCGTGCGTGACCAGATCGCGCACGGTGCCGACTGGATCAAGGTGTACGCCGACTACCGATGGGGCCCCAACGGCGAGGCACGGCCGGGCTTCACCGAAGCCGAGCTGCGCGCCGCGGTCGAGATCGCCGAGACCAGTGGGCGTCATGTGGTGGCCCACAGCTCGACCGCGGAGGGCATGCGACGGGCGACGCTCGCGGGCGTGACCAACATCGAACATGGCGACGCCGGCACGCCGGAGGTCTTTGCACTGATGGCGCAGCGCGGCGTGGCGCTCTGCCCCACGCTCGCCGCCGGCGATGCGACGGCCCAATACGCCGGATGGAAGAAGGGCGTGGATCCCGAACCTGCGCGTATCGGCGCCAAGCGCGCATCCTTCGCGCGAGCTCTGGCTGCGGGCGTGACGATCTGCAACGGGAGCGACGTCGGTGTGTTCACGCACGGCGACAACGCGCGCGAGCTCGAGCTGCTCGTCGCGTACGGACTCACCCCGCTGCGTGCGGTACAGGCGGCGACGTCGGCAACGGCAAAAGTCCTGAAGATGGAAGACCGAATCGGCAGCGTGCGCGCGGGGCTCCTGGCCGATCTCATCGCCGTCCAGGGTGACCCGACACGGGACATCCACGCGACGCGCGAAGTACGATGGGTAATGAAGGGTGGCGAGGTCTTCCGCGATGATGCGGCGCGACCGTGATTGGCCATAGATTGGAGGGACGCTCTCGCACGTCGCTCGCGGGTCACTGCTCGCGCCTCACACCGCGTGCCTCACTCCTTCCGCGCCCCACCGTGCCCCTTTCCCTCTTCCGAACGTGCCGCATCACCGCGCTCGTCGTGCTGGTGGGATGCGCCAGCGAGGCGCGGACGCCCCCCCTCACCGAACTGGCCTCACCGACGGGTCCGCGCAGCGGCGAACCGTTTCTGCACGTGGACGGCAACGACCGCGTGCACATGACGTGGATCGAACGCACCGGCGATTCGACACATGCCGTGCGCTATGCGCGGCTCGACGGCACGACGTGGACGACACCGACGACCATCAGCGAGCGCCGCGACCTCTTCGTGAACTGGGCCGACTTTCCTTCGGTTGTCGCGACCGCGTCCGGCCGACTGGTTGCCCACTGGCTGCAGCGCAGCGGCACCGGCGGTCGCTACGCGTACGATGTGCGCGTCGCGGAGTCGCGGGACGCCGGCGCCACGTGGAGCGGAGGCGGGTTGCTGCACACGGACGCCGCCGGCGCCACGGAGCACGGCTTCGTTGCGCTGTGGCTCGGCGCCGGTGACAGCGTGTTCGCGGCCTGGCTCGATGGCCGCGACACCGGTGGCCAACCCGATGCCGCACGCGGCGCCATGAGCGTGCGGCAGACCAGCGTAGGCCCGGACGGCGTGCCGTCGGTGGAGAACGTGCTGGACCTGCGCACCTGTGAATGTTGCCAGGTCAACGCCGCCGTGGGCGCGCGCGGCCCGATCGTCGTGTACCGCGACCGCTCGACCGAGGAGATCCGCGATATCGGCGTCGTGCGCCAGGTGGATGGGCGCTGGACCGAACCGGGCATCGTGCACGACGACCGCTGGCGGCTCGAAGCCTGTCCGGTGAACGGGCCCGCCGTCGCGGCACGCGGGGACACGGCCGTCGTGGCGTGGTTCACCGGAGCGCAGGATACCGCGCGCGTACGCGTGGCGTGGTCCTTTGATGGCGGGGCCACGTTCAACGCGCCGCTTCGTATCGACGGCGGCGATCCCGTAGGTCGCGTCGACGTCGAGCTACTGGCCGACGGGGCAGCCGCCGTGACGTGGCTCGAGCGCGTCCCGCCGTCCACCGGTGAGGTCCGCGCGCGGCGCGTGTCACCCTCGGGAACGCTGGGCACGCCGATCCTGCTGGCCAGCACGTCGTCCGCGAGGCCCTCAGGTTTTCCCAAACTCGTCCGTCGCGGGTCAGACCTCATCGCCGCGTGGACGGTTCCCGGCGACACCGCGCGCGTCAAGCTCGCCCTCCTCCCCGCGTCGGCCCTGCCATGATCCGCCCGCATGCCACGATGATCGTTGCCGCCTTCGCTCTGCTCAGCGCGTGCGCGCCTGGCGAACGCGGGCCGGTCCAGGTGGGCGATGTCGCGCCGGAATACGGCGCGACGCTGCTGACGGGCGACTCGGTGAGTACCGCACAGCTCGAGGGCAAGGTGGTGCTGCTCAACGTGTGGGCGACGTGGTGCGCCCCCTGCCGGCAGGAGATTCCCTACCTCCAGAAAGTCTACGACGCGAACAAGTCACGCGGCCTCGAAATCGTCGGCGTGTCCATCGACGCACGCGGCTCGGACGAGTCCATCAACGAGTTCGCCAGGGAGTTCGGGATGACGTATCCCATCTGGCGCGACCCCGACGAACGTGTGCAGTCGCTGTACATGGCGCTCGGCGTTCCGGCGAGCTACCTGATCGATCGTCGTGGCGTGCTCCGGTGGAAGCACCTCGGCACGGTCAAGCCGACGGACACCGCGTTCACCGCGGCCCTGGAGCGCGCGCTCGGCGGGGACTAGTGAAAGAAAGCCACGCGCCGACGGTCACGGACCCGCAGTCGATGGCAACGCCACGCACCGTCGGGATCTTCATGTTTGACGAGGTCGAGGTGCTGGACTTTGCCGGACCGTTCGAGGTCTTCTCTGTCTTCGGGCGGCGGAGTCAGCTCGACCTGTTCCGCGTGCTGACCGTCTCGGAACGCGGACAGCCAATCACGGCGCGCAACGGTCTGGTGATCACGCCGACCCACGGTTTCGCGACGTGCCCGCCACTCGACATCCTGCTCGTGCCGGGCGGATTCGGCACAAGACGGGAGATGACAAACCCTGTCGTCCTCGAGTGGGTGTCTGCCCGCGCCCGAGCCAGCGAATACACGCTTTCGGTGTGCACGGGCGCGCTCATCCTCGGGACGGCCGGGCTTCTCGACGGGCGGAACGCCACGACGCATCACCTCGCCGTTGCCGAACTCGCTGCGGCCGCGCCGGCCGCGATCATCCACCCGGAGGCGCGCATGGTCGACAACGGCTCGCTCCTCTGCTCGTCAGGCGTGAGCGCGGGTATCGACATGTCGCTGTACCTCGCGGCCAGGCTCCACGGCGATGACCTGGCCCGCGAGACCGCGCGATACATGGAGTACGAGGGTCGGTGGAGCGACCCCTCGCGCGTGGTGCGCTGACTCGCGCCACCCCGCCGACCACCACGTGCATCACCGGAGGGTGCGTTCGGCATGCGCCTGATCGACCCGCCACGTCGCTGCCTGCCGCGAGGCCGTCGCGGGCGACAAGAGCCGCCAGGCGAAGTCACCTGCAGACGACAATTCATCTGAAACGCCGGACGGGAGTGCGCCGCATGGCGATGAGAATGGTCAGGGGCTGAGGCACCTGCTCACCGCTCCGCACGGCCACCAGCGGACGGCGCGTCATTGCGCCGCCGGCACTCGTAAGGCAGTTTTTCTGCGGCTCACCCTTCCAGGCGTCACGCCTTCCCTGACGCAGATCACCAATCCGATGCGACGTACAGCGCAGGCTTAGCGGCGTGCCGGTCCCAAGTATTCCCACGGATGAGTTCCGATCGTTCCGTCGCCCCGCGCTGATGCCGATGAATCGCCGAGCCGAAGTCACCATGCGCACGAACCCCTGGTGGATCGCCGCCGTGCTGATGGTCATGGCCCCTGGGCGCGCCGACGCACAGGGGGCGCGGGTCTTCTGCGTGCCCAACACCCAGGCGTGCTTCAGCGCGACGTTCGGGTTCGTGCCAACGCCGGCGAATCCCTTCTACAGGAACCGGCTCTCGTCGGTCGTCACCAACGTGCAGGGCACGTACGGCGGATTGAACACGCCGTACGGATTTCTTGGCCTGGAGTATGTGCAGCGCTGGAACGGGCTGACGGATGAGCGGACGACGACCGCGTTCATGGATCTGCCAGGTTCGCTCGGCAATCTGCGGCGCAACTCGGCGGCCCCTGGATTCGACTTCGATCAGCCGACGGGTCGAGACGGGTACATGATGATGCGCGGTACCGGGTATCTGGGGTGCCAACGCATCGCCACGGACGACTTCTGGACCTGGTCCACCTGCCCGCGCGATCGGCGGGATGGCCGCGTGGCCTTCGACATGGACCTGGCGTACCTGGCACCCAACGGTTCGATGCAGCCCGCGACGTTCAGGCATTTCGCGCTGCGCGCACACACGACGCTCGGCACCTGCACGTTGCCCATGGCGCGGTGGCTGACGGAGCGTCGCGGTGACGCCTGCGAGGAACGGGTGGTCTTCGACGCGACGCTCGCCGACGCCGTCGTGACGCCCGAACCGGGAACGCTGTTCCTCCTTGGCAGTGGCGCCGCGCTGGCGGGCGCGGCGCTGCGCCGCCGCAGATCACGCGCCTCGTAGGGCCGGACCCGGGATCGCGCAAAGCGCACGATCCCGGAGTCACCGAGCTACTTCGTGACCGCCAACTGGTCGACGTGCACTTCGAGCTGGTGGTTCACGCGAATCCCCCACACGCCGTCGGTTCGGGCCGACATGCCTGACCTGGGCGTGCTGTGCACCACGGTGCCGTTGACCACATAGTCGATCTTGTCCGCGCCAACTCGCACCTCGAGCGTGTTGGTCGAGCTGCCATTGGCATCCGGCTTCACGACCGAGGCGTGCGGCGTCTTGGCCTGAACGTCGTGCGTCGCGGCACCGGCGCGATGCTTCACCAGGAACGAACCGTCCTGCCCCACGAGAAAGTAGAGATAGGCCTGGTCTCCGCCTTCGAGCCCACCGGCACCAAAGACCAACCCGTAGTAGTTGGTGTGCCCACTCGGCTTCACCAGCCGAAAGCGACCTTTGAGCGTGTAGGCACCGGTCGCCGTGTTTTCGTTCTTCCAGAGCGTGACCGCGGGGCCAGTGGTCACGTGGAAGCCGTTCCCCATCGTCACGAACTTGATGTCGGGCGTGTTGTCGGGGTCGCTGGCACTCGTGCTCCGGTCCACCCGCTCGTGCCAGCCGGCCGGGGCCTGGGCGGCGAGCGGGAGGGCGAGCAGTGCCGAGAGGGCGACGACAGCAGGGCGAAGCATGTAGTGAACTCCAGAGAGGCGGGACACACAATATGTCGCCCCGGCTTCCGGCGTGCTTGACCGGTTCGGATCGCTCAGCCGTGCAGCGACGACTCGGCGAACACCGGGGCGTGCAGTCCTGTCGCGGAGCGACCGTGCGGGTCCTGTCGCGCGCGAATCTCGTTGACCATCTGGAGGGCGGTCCGCTCCGGCTCCGGCAGCGCGCGCGAGGAGTAGCCGAGCGGCACGGTGCGCTCGCCCCAACGGACCAACAGGGCGCAGAAGGTGAGGCCGGCACCGAAGCCCGGAAGCAGCAGAAGACTCCCGGCGCGGACGCGACCCGCCTCGAGCGCCTCGACGAGGGCGACGGGGACAGTGGCCGCGCTCATGTTGCCGTACTTGTGCACCGTGGTCACCACGCGATCCATCCCGATACCTGCATACTTCGCCACGGCTTCGATGATGCGCAGGTTCGCCTGGTGAGGCACGACCAGGTCAACATCGCCTGACGCGACGCCGGCCTCGGCCAGGACGCGCGCCGACGCCTCGCTCATTCCCTTGACGGCGCGCTTGAAGATCGTCGGGCCGTCAAAGTCCCACAGCGTGTCCCCAAACGACACTCCCAGCCCCGCGTAGCCGCATCCCACGCCACGCACACGCAGCGTGTGCCGCGCTTCGGCGTCGCAGCCCAACACGCTGCCGACGACCCCCAACGGCGCACTGCTGGCCTGGAGCACTACCGCGGCCGCCCCGTCACCAAACAGCACGGCCACGTTGCGATTGCTCCAATCCATGTACCGCGAGATGAGTTCGACGCCGATGACCACCGCGTTGCGGACGACGCCGGTGCGGATCATGGCCGTCGCCGTGGACAACCCGTAGAGGAAGCTGGTGCAGGCGGTGTTGAGATCCATCGACGCGGCGCGCGTGGCGCCGAGGGACACCTGGACCCCCGATGCGCTGTTGGGCACGGCCTCTTCGTTGCTGCAGCTGCCGTAGATGATCAGGTCGAGCTGCTCGGGGGGCAGACCAGCGCAGGCGAGCGCGCGCGACGCGGCGAGGGCCGCCAGCTCCACGGCATTCACATGCGAGACGCGGCGCTCCTTCATGCCGGTGCGCGTGGTGATCCACTCGTCCGACGTCTCGAGAAACGTCGAAAGGTCGTCGTTGGTGAGGACGGCGGGGGGCATGGCTGCCCCCCACCCCGTGATCTCTGCGCCTTCGCTCACCACCTGCGGTCAGGAAGCAACCTTGGGCTTCTTCTGTCGCGACTTGAGGTGCTCCTCCATCTGCAGCCGCGGAATGCCGTTCCTGAGCCACTCCGGCGCGGGCTTGCCCATGAGGAAGTGGTCGAAGTACTCCGCCATGCGCAGGGTGTAGTCCTTCTGGTTCTTCGGCAGCTGCAGGCCGTGGTTCTCGCCCACGTACTGCAGCATGATCACGTCCTTCCCCTGCTCACGCAGGGTGTTGAACCAGGTGATGCCCTGGTTGAAGTCGACGGCGCCGTCCTTCTCGTTATGCAGGATCATGACCGGCGTCTCGACCTTGTCTGCGAAGAACACCGGCGAGTTGCGGATGTAGGCGTCGCGATTCTCGATGTAGCTGCCCTTGAAGCGTCCCTGCGACGATTCGAAGATCGCCATGTCGGCCGTGCCCGTGTTCCAGTAGACCGAGCTGTACATCGAGACCATGTCGGTGAGCGGCGCGCCGGTCACGATGCCGGCGAAGAGCTTGCCGGTCTGCGTGGCGAGGAACGAGGATTGGTAGCCGCCCCACGAGTGGCCGTGGAGCCCCACCTTCGCCGGATCCACGATCCCGGTCGCGATCGCCGCCTTCACCGCGGGCACCACGCACCACACGGAGGACATGCCCGGGTCGTTGATCTTGTACACGATGTCGGGCATGAGCACGGCGTACCCGCGGCTCGTGTAGACACTGGGGTTGAATGCCCGCGTCTCGTTGGGCACGGCGTACTGGTGCAGACTCTGCGAGAGCTTTTCGTAGATGTACACCATGGTCGGATACTTCCGGCCCGGCTCGTAGTTCGCCGGGAGGAAGAGCGCACCCTGCAGCGAGTCGCCCTTGTCGCTCACGTAGTTCACGAGCTGCGCACCGCTGGACCACGCGTAGTCCGCCTGCTGTGGGTTGGCGTTCGTCAGGCGGCGAGGCGCCGCGAACGTCTTCTCGGCGACGTAGTAATCCGGAAAGTCCCGGAAGGTCTGGCGTGTGTACACCCACGTGTCGGCGTTGCGCGCACGATTCACGGTGAACTTCGCGTCGTCCCACAACAGCACTTCGGCACCGGCCTTGCCCGGCATGACGCGGGCCAGTCCCTCCTTCTTGGTCTTCTCGCCGTAGGTCTGCAAATACACGGGTTGCGCGAGGTCGATCCCGCGTTCCTTCGGGTTGATGACGAGGCGCCGTGTGTAGCGGATACGCTCCTTGCGCCCATTGCCCGTGAGGTTCACGAACGCGCCACCCCTGATGCCCACCTTCCATACGTCGTAGTTGTCGAAGAGCAGCACCGACTGATTGTCGGCGGCCCAACCCACGGGCTGCACCGGCGGACGATCGACGTTGTGATCGTCCTCCGTATCCACGAAGCTGGTCGGAGCGCCCGTGGTGATCGGCGTCGACGCCTTCGTCGCGAAGTCGTAGATGTGGTATTGCCCGTCGTCGTAGTAGAGCGCCTTCGTGCCGTCGGGCGATGGGAACAGGTTGTACTTCGCCGCGGACCGGATCACCGAGCGCGCGCCCGTGGCCAGGTCGATGGCGAGGATGTCGCGGCGCTGACCTCCGTCGATGGCATCGCGGCGCTCGTAGGCGCGACGATCGTACCCGTAGGCAAATCGATCGCGCGGCGTCAGCTGCACCTCGCGCAGCTCATCGGTCGCGAGTCGCAGGAACGTCTTTGTGCCCAATCGATACTCGGCGAGATAGGAGTACTGCTTGTCGCGGTTCTCCTCGACTTGCTGCTGGGACTGCAGGCGTGGGTCGCCCTTGCCGTGCCAGATGACCAGGCTCGGCAGGTCGTCATCGCTGCCCCCGGCGCCCGCCGGTGACTGCATCGCTCCAGGCGTGCCGGCTACCGGGCGCACATCGGGACGCGTGGCCTTCGATTCCGGGCCGGTGCGCCGAGCGCTGATGCCGAAGAAGAAAGCCGACCGATCGGTGCTCCACCGCGGCGCACGATCCGGAGAAATGCGCAGGCCAGCCGGGAACGACGCGACATCGGCCACAGCGAACGCCGAGCGCGTGGGCTGCGTCGCGTTGCCGGTCCAGCCAACGATCGAATACGCCGTGTCGGACGCCGCGCTGTCGACCACGCCCCGGAGCACCGTCAGCGCAAAGCCGGAGTCGGTCCAGGTGAGCCGCCGGTACAACGCCTTGTCACTGTCGAGCGACCGGACCACGTCGGTCGCGAGGTGACGCAGCTGCACACCATTGCCGACCTGGTCGCGCACCTCCGTCGTCCACGCGAGCTGGGCTCCGGTGTCATCGAGTGCCCATTCGCCCACGGAGCCGATCGTGGAGATCGTGCCTGAACGCAGGTCGAGCAACAGGAGGTCCGCGGATGGGGCCCCTTCCGCGGCATAGCGATGCATCACGAGCCAGCTCGGGGCGTCTCCGGCAAACGCAAACCGTCGGACCTTGTCGAAGTCGCGCTTCTCGCCCGTCGCGACGTTCACCAGCGTGAGCCCATTCTGCAGGGGCTTGCGATCCTTGCGCAGCTTTTTTGCGTCGGCCGCCTTGGGGTAGGTCGTGAACGCCAGCCATCGTGCATCCCCGGAGATCGCGAGCGACGCATCGGCGGCCGGGCCGAACGGCCCTCCACCTCCTCCGGCAGACGGTTCGCCGATCGGCCACGTCTTCTCGACGGCGTCGGCACCGGTGGAGCGCAGTTTGACGGATCCATCGCCTTCGTTGGGGGCGACGACGTAGGCGAACCACTTGCCGTCCCACGATGTCGCCGTACTGCGGATGGAGTTCCAGGACGCCAGGTCGGCTGGATCCAGAGCGCGAAGGGAACCAGGACGAGCAGCGCCCGGTCCCTGGGCGGTGGCCAGCGCCGGCGCCACGAGGGCAGTCAGGAGTACGCGATGACGCATGGGAGAGTCGGGTGGCAGTTCAGGAACGCATCGACCCGCCAAAGATGGGCGGCGGACCACGCCACGCCAGCCCGACGCCGTACTCCCCGAAGATTTCACGTGGACCGAACTGCGCGGCGGCATCCGCGCTGACGACCACCGTCGTCATCGGAACGGCTGGCCAGAAGCAGCAGGCCCCGCACAAGCTGACGGGTGAGCACAAGTACGTGCCCATGCCATGAAGACACAGCGCCCGGCTCATCACCGGGCGCTGCGGTCACGCTGGAGCGGTCTACTTGTGGCTCAGCGAATACACATACGCGGCCACGGCCTTGATCTGCGGGTCCGTGAGGTTCATGCGGCCGCCGCGCGCGCCCATGGGAAACTTATGGGTCGAGTCCTTGATGCTGGCGGCCGGCACGCCGCTCGTGATGATGCCCACGATCTCCTCGTAGCTCCCGCTCTTTAGCTGCAGCCACTGGCTGTCGTTCAGCATCGGGCCACCGGTTGCGCCAATACCCGCACGGCCGTGACAGCGCATGCATCCACCGTTGTTGAACAGCGAGTCACCCAGCGCGATGTTGGCCGCAGTCACCTCCGCGGGACGTGCGGCGACCGCGGCAGGCGCACCGCCGGCAGCGCCAGCGGACGAACCACTGCGACAGGCAACGGCAAGGAGCGTGACGAGCACGAATGAGCGAAGCATGGGATGGCGGTCGAGGACAGAGGAGAACCTGGGACTGCGGGAGCGGGGAATCTGCACGATGAATGGTCCGGCGTCAGGGTGGCTTCAGCAGTTCATGCACCGGTGGTTGTTCGTCGACCCCAGGCGTTCCAGCAGACGGACGGCGCCCAGGCAGGCGAGATCCGCTGGATCAGCCCGTTGGGCATGTCCACACGCCCGATGCCGCGTGGAGCGGCTGCGCGCCTGTCCCACCCGCAGGCACTGGCAGCAGTCCCGACGCATGAACGCGCGGCGTCGCGCCCGGGTCGGCCCCGACATGACGCGAGCGCTGCGAGGGCCGAATCGGCGCGCGGTTCGGATCGCCGGCCGCGGACAACAGCAGGTACATCGTCGCCACGCAGGCGGCGCGAAAGAAGTCGTGGGCCACCGGACGGTATCGGCGAGGCAGGCATGAGGATGAGTTGACGGGCTTCGGACCGCTTCTCACATTGCGGTCGGTTCACGCCCCCTCCTGGAGGTTCTGTGCGCGCCGCCTCCTGCGCGATCATGCTCGCTGGCCCGATGAAGGGAGACGTGTGCACCGCAATGGCGCAGGCCGCTGCCGGGCGGGGCATTCCCTCGGAACAACTCGACGCCATAGTGCGCACGTACCCCGCGATCGACACGCTCCGCGAACGGGCAAATGCCGAGTTGGCCGACCCTCGCAACACGTCCACGCGCGCGCAGGAAAAGTTGCGCGCGAAACTGCGCCTCACCGTTCGACAGGTACTCAGGGAACAGGGGCTGACCGATGAGGAGCTTGACCGGTTCTCGCGGCGAACGCGCACGGACACCGCGGAGCGCCGAGCCTTTGACGATGCGCTCGCACGGTTACGTCGCAGTGACGGGCTCAGTCCGCACCAGGGGAGCGCGCTTCGGAAACGCGACACCACGCTTCCGATGACACGATTCCAATGAAGGCAGCTGGAGACGACCGGAACCCGGAGTCTGCGATGTTCGCCGCTGACGAGCGGTCGTTGGGTTGGTGTGGAGCGAATTTGGTGACCCATCTGACAGCGCCGACATGATCCGTGCTGTAACCGTCGGTGCCCCACACAGGAGTCTCATCCATGGCACTCTGGAAGGAACCCGTAGCCCCCAAGCGCGAGTCCGCGCTCCTCACCCCGGACCCGATCACGCGCCGCGATGACCCCACGCCGGCCGAAGCCGCGCCGAGCTACGACGCGGTGCGACGGACACCGGTCCGCGAGGTCAAGGAATCGGTGATCGGCTCGGACATCACGATCGAAGGCAAGATCGACGGCACCGGACACATCCGGATTGCTGGCCGTTTCAAGGGCGACGTCCACGTGGAGGGTAACCTCACGATCGAACCGGGCGCTCGACTGACGGGCGGCGTGAAGGCGAACGCCGTGGTCATTGGCGGCGAGTTGGAGGGCAACGTCATCGACGCGGCGCGTGTTGAGCTGCAGGAGGGCGGCGTGATGAACGGCGACCTCAAGGCCGGAACGTTTACGGTGGCCGCGGGCTCACGGATGCGTGGGCGCGTGGAGTTTGGCTGGCAGGATGGGAATCACCGTTCGCCTAACGGGGAGACCGGCGGCGATCTATGAGCCCGGTGCGTGAGGGTCCGCCCGGGGCCACGCGCACGTGTCCGCACTGCCGGGCGACGATCCTCGAAAGCGCCGCGGTCTGCCCGGGGTGCCGCCATCACCTGCGATTTGACCCAACCGCGGCGGCCACGGCACGATCCCAGGCGAGCTTCACGCCACTGCGCGTGGAGGGTGCGGTGCCGCATCCTCCGCCGGGCGAAGCGTGGGAGTACTCTGTCGTGATCGTGATCCGCAACGAGAAGGGCGAGGAGGTCTCGCGCCAGGTTGTCGGCGTGGGCGCCCTGCTCCCCAACGAGGCACGCACGTTCTCCCTGTCGGTCGAGGTCTTTGCCCCGGGACGCGGCCCGGCCGAGCGCGCCGTGAGTCGCCCCGCCGTCGCCGCGTCCGACCAGAAAGGCCGCTCGTCTCCCCCTTCCCTCCGCTGAACGTCAGAACGCGACGTCGAAGGTCGCGAAGAGCGAGCGCGCCGGAAGCACGAAGTACCGCACGGTCCCCGACGACGACACCGACCCGCTCCCGAACTGATCGTTGTTGGCGAGGTTCACCGCACGCACGGTGAGCGCGTAGCGCGCCCGCACGACGCGCACCGCGGCATCGAGCTGGTAGTACGCCGGAAGCACACGATCCACGCTGCCGGTGTTGTCGAGAAACGCCCTCGACTGATAACGGCCCTCGATCGAGGCAAGCAGCGACTTCGTGACCGTGAGGTCCGCACGCTGGGTGGTGAGCAGTCGCGGCGTCAGCAGGGGTTCCACGTTGCGCCGCACCACCGGGACGCCGCGCGAGGAGTCCGTGAAGGCGCGAATCCGGTTGGTGCTCCACGTCGCATTGCCGCCGAGCGCCAGCCGTTCGATCGGCTGCCACCGAGCGTCGACCTCGATGCCGCGTCGATAGCTCGCGCCAACGTTGCGCCGCAGCACCGAACCCGACGCCGTCGGAGCACCGATGCGCGCGATGTCGTTGCGAAAGTTCATGTCGTAGAGGTTCACCGACAGGTCCCAGCGTGAACGTGCCACCGACACGCCCAGCTCGAGGTCGCGAACGGACTCCGGACGCACGCGGCCGAAGTCTCCGTAGTCTTCGACGTTGCCCGCATTGAGGTCGTCGTCCCCGGCCAGGAGATCGCTGCGCGCCGGCTCACGGGCGGTGCGACCGACAGAAGCAAACGCCGTGATGCCTGCGCGGAGAGGTACCGTCACGCCGATCTTCGGGTTGAGAAACGTCCAGTCCATGGCGCGTTCACCGATGCCCGCGGCCGCGTCGGGCGTGTACCGGAATCGGGTGTGGCGCACCTGCACGTCCCCGAACCACCGGAGCGGGCCTGCCGCGAGCGACGCCTTGCCAAAGAGGCTCACGTCCTGCTTGTGCCCGGTGTTCTCATAGAGCGTCGTGGATGGCTCGAGGTAGCCCCGATGATCGCGCGCATAGGTGTTTCCATTGACGCCGAGGTTGAACCTCCAGTCGCCGACGGCGTGGTTAACCGCGCTGGTCACCCCGTACCACCAGTGATCGAGGTTGAAGCGATAGCGATCCGGTGCGGCCAGGTAGTCGTAGCTGCCGGCCGCCGAATTGCGATAGGCCGTGGTCGTGAACGACGTGGCGGCGCCGAAAAGGCGCGTGTAGGACAGGGCAACCATCTGCTGGGCAAAAGCGTCACGCTCCGACGGATCGAGCGGGTTGAACCGCCGGTTCGTCTGCAACTCTTCGAGCGTGGCACCGGTGTACGACAAGGTGTCCCGCAGCACGCCAACCAGCGTCGTGAGCTTGAGTACATCGCGGTCGCCGAACCACCCGGCGCCGACGAACGCCGAGCCTCCGCGAACTCCGCTGTGGTCGCGGTATCCGTTGGTCGTGACCGCACCGGCGCGCCCGTACACGGAGAGGCGGGTCCCGGGGATTCCCCCGCGGAACGACGCACTGACGCGTCGCGAGCCGAACGACCCCACCTGGAGCTGGAGCTCGCCCTCCGCGTCGCGCCGACCGACCGGCACGGTCTCGAAGTTCACCGAACCAGCAAACGATGCCGTGCCTGCGGAGCTCGTGCCGACCCCACGCTGAACCTGGACACTCTGCACGCTGGACATGAGGTCGGCGATGTTGGCGAAATAGAGGACCTGGTCCTCCATATCGTTCAACGGCACGCCGTCGATCGTGATGTTGATGCGCGTCTGATCCATGCCACGCAGCCGGAGATAGCTGTATCCCCAGTTGGTGCCTGTCTCGGTGTGCGCGGTGATCGAAGGGACGGCACCAACGAGGAGGAGCGGAACGTCCTGCCCGAACTGGCGGCGAGTGATCGTGCTCCGGGGCACGGTGGTCTCGGCGATCGGCGCGAGCGCCGATGCCCGAAAGGCGGTGACGAGAACTCGCTCAATCGTCCGCGTCGAATCGCGGGAGGCGCCAGCGCTGTCGGCCTGCGCGGCGAGGCGGAGCGGATGAAGGAGGAGCAGGGCCGCGAGCGTCACGCACGCGCCCGGACGCGACGCGCGCGCCATGGGACCATCAAACATCGTTGGACTCCCTACGCCGGTACGAACCGGATCAGGTTCAGCGGGTGTTTCTCAGCCAGCGCGCACCAGCGGCGCAGGCACCCCGGTCACCGGGAAGGATAGCGCAGGCGTCGGGTCGTGGGCAAAGGGGTTGTCCCACGCGGACTGCCAGAGCCCCGATCGCGCGGCCATCGCGGCTATCGATCGTCGTAGGCTGAAGGGTCGCGCGCCATCGAGGCAGTAAAGTGGCGACGGAGATGCTCCATGTCGCGGGCGATGTCGCCGCCGGGCCGCAGCGACGGGAAGATGCGGATCAGCCGTGCGGAGTAATCGAGCGCCACGGGCAGGATGAGCGCGCCGGCCCCGCTGGCGATGTGATAGAAGCCCGACTTCCACTCCGTCACGCGCCGTCGCGTGCCTTCGGGCGCCAGGGCGAGGAGCATGTGATCGCGCCGCCGGAACTCCTCCACATACGCATCGACGACGTTTGCCGAACGACCGCGCTCGATCGGAATCCCACCGAAGTGGCGGAACAGTGGACCCAGCGGCCACCGGAAGAGGGTGTGTTTGCCGAACCACGTCGTGTCGAGTTCCAGCGCGAGATAGCCGAGGAATCCGATCACGAAGTCCCAGTTCGACGTGTGCGGCGCCACGATGAGCACGAGACGTGGCGCGTCCGGCACGTCCCCGACGATGCGCCAACCGAAGGCGCGCAGCCCCCACGTCCCGATGAGGCGACGTGTGCGCGACCGACGTCGAGGGATCGTCGCGGGGAGCCGGGGTGCGATCGGGAGCGAGGGCATGGAAGCCGACGCGCAAGGCGGCGGCTCCGTAGTCTATCGCGACACGCGCGATCAGGTCGAGGCCGCACGTGCGCGCAGCGATCGACGAAACGACCGCAGCACCTGCCCGACGTCAGGCCATGGGTCGCAGGAGCTGCGCCACGTGGCGACGACTGACCTTGAGCTTGGCCCCGCTGCGGAGGATCGCGATGTAGTCGCCACCGAACCAGGGCTGCAGCTCGCGAATGCGATCGATGTTGACGATCGTGGATCGATGGATGCGCACGAACATTCGAGGGTCGAGCCGTGCCGCCACGTCACGCAGCGTCCCGCGCACTCGATGTCGCTGTTCGCCCACACGAAGGACGACGTAGTTCCCTTCTGCCTCGATCCAGTCGACGGACGCCGCGGCAACGAACTGCGCACCAGTGTCGGTCCGCACGGTGAAGCGGCTCACAAACGCCGGTTTGCGCGCGGCCGACGCGGGCGGCCCTTCGACGGGTGCATCAGGGGCTCCCTCCCTACGCACCATGGCTCCACCAGTGCCTTCCCAGCCCCGAACAAGATCCGCGAGTTGGCGTCCGAGCGCGCCGTCACGCCGTTCACGCGATCGCAGGAGCGCGTGATCAAAGGCGGCAAGCAACCGCTCATCGTCGAACGGCTTGAGCACGTAGTCGAGCGCATGAACCTCGAACGCTCGCAGCGCGTGGGCGTCAAAGGCCGTCACGAACACCACCGGCGGCATGTCCGAGGGGCCGACCTCGGCGATGACGCCAAACCCGTCGAGTTCCGGCATCTGCACATCGAGGAATACCATGTCCGGCGCAAGACTCCGGATGGCCTTCACCGCCTCCGTGCCGTCGGCGCACTCGCCCACGATCTCCACGTCCCCGCGAGCGGCGAGGGCAAGGCGGATACAATCCCGCGCGAGCGGTTCGTCGTCGACGACGAGCACCTGCGGGCGCGCGGGGTCACGCACCGGCGGCCGCGTGGCTCTGCCCACGACTCAGGTGGAAGGGGAGATACACGCGGGCGCGCGCTCCACCGCCAGCCGCGTTGGCCAGGTCCACCGATGACACCTCGGCGCCGTACAGCTCTTCAAGGCGAGCTCGCGTGTTGGAGAGACCAATGCCCTGACGCTCGGGCCGCGTTGTGCGGGGCATGATCCCCTCGCCCGTGTCGCGCACCGCCAGTTCGAGCTGCAATCCGACCTTGCGGGCCGACACGTGCAGCAGCCCCGCCCCGGACCTCCGCGCGATGCCGTGTCGGAGCGCGTTCTCCACGAGTGGCTGCAGAATGAGCGGCGGCACGAACGCATCGTACGTCTCGGCGTCGATGTCCCACACGACGCGCAGGCGGTCACCGAAGCGCACCAGCTCGATGTCGAGGAACCGGCGAAGCAACGCGAGTTCCTCGGCGAGCGTCACCTCCGGCGGCATGTCGCGGTTGAGCGTGACGCGCAGCAGCTCGCCGAGCCGAGCCAGCATGTCGACGGCACCTTCAGGCTCGCGACGGCGCACGAGCCCCGCCACGGAGTTGAGTGCATTGAAAAGGAAATGCGGATTCAGCTCCATGCGCAGGGCATGAATGCGGGCGTCCGCAAGGCGCAGTTGGAGCCTGGCGGCCTGCGCCTCCATGCGCGCCGCGGCGAGCGCCGAACTCCGAAAATGGCGGAAGTATTCGTAGGACCAGTACGCGCCGATCGCCGCCATATACGTCATGAGGTCCATGAACAGGAATCGGCCGAGCACGATCCGCACCTGCGCCAGTGGTGTCGGCGCGATCGCTGCGCCGAGCAGCGTGTTGGCCAGCGCCGCGTAGGCGCTGGAGTGCGACAGGGAGATGATCGCGCCGATGCTCGCGTGAATGACCGCACTGCGGGGCCAGCGCGGGCCGTCAAACCGATAGCGCCGAGCCAGGGCGAGCACCGCGGGTGCAAACAGGATCCACAGGAACCACCACGGCACCTGGGCGCGAAGGACGGTGCCAACGTTGCGGGGCGCATCGCCGAGGCGGGAGGTGGACCAGTCGACGATGGCCTCGAGCACGCCGACGCCGAGAAAGGCGAAGACTGACACACCGAAGGCCCGCCAGAACGGCACCTTCTGCTTGAGCGCCTCGTCGGCATCGAAGACTTCGTCCGATGCCTCGTCAGGCAACTCGATGCTCATTGTGCCCCTTCGCGGAACAGCGCGGGCAGCGACGTCCTGAACCGGGCGATCCGCGGCCGATCCCACGTTACGACATACGGGTGTGTCGGGTTCTTCTCGACAAAATCCTGCTGGTCTTCGGGTACGAGGTGAAACGTCCCGGCGGTCGCTACCTGCGTTGCGACCGGAGACGGAAAGGCTCTGGACGACTCGATCCGCGCAATGGCCTCCAGCGCCGCTCGTCGCTGCGCATCGTCCGCCACCCACAGCACCGAGCGATACCGCGATCCGACGTCGGGACCCTGTCGGTTCACGCTCGTGGGGTCGTGCGCCGCTCTGAAGAACACCGTCAGCAGCTCCTCGTAACTCACGCGCCGGGGATCCCACGACACTCGCACCGCTTCGGCCGCTCCCGTCGTCTTCGTGGTATTGCGCTGGTAGGCCGACATGACGACGTCGCGGCCGGTGATCCCGGCCTCCACCAGGGTCACGCCACGCACGTGCTCGAATACGGCCTCGACCGTCCAGTAGCATCCGGCAGAGAAGATTGCCGTTTCGGTCGCCGGCGCGCTTGACCGCGCGGCCGAAAGCGCAAGCACCGCGAACAGCGCGCCGGCGAGCAGGCGGAGGCCGGAACCAGAAGGAGGCAGGGTCATCGCGGATACCTTCGTCGGGCGGTGGTCGACTCGGGCGCACCGTGGGTTCCTGGAGAACGCGCCTGGCTTCGGGAAAGATGTGCTCAAGAAAGCTGGTCGGGCAGCGAGCGTCCGCATCTCTCGCGGGCCGACTGGTGAATAGCGGGGACCGAGCGCGAATGCATGCTCCGCCGTGCGGTCGGGAGCGCAGCGCGAACCCTCCCAGACT
Source organism: Gemmatimonadaceae bacterium (assembly GCA_020846935.1). NCBI lineage: Bacteria > Pseudomonadati > Gemmatimonadota > Gemmatimonadia > Gemmatimonadales > Gemmatimonadaceae > Gemmatimonadaceae bacterium. Next base: position 127,032 of record JADLCY010000006.1, on the reverse strand, counting down.
GCGAACGCCGAGTGCGGTGTCAGCTTCAGAACCTCAGCGCTCCGAAGACGCCAGGCACGCTTGAACCGGGTACTCCTGACCGCTCGACCGCTACGGTGTCGCCATCTCGACGCCCACTCCCACGCGAGGAAAGACGTCGCGACCCACGTCCAGCACCTCACCAAACGCCGCGCAGAGGCCGTCGACCTCGGCGGCGGTCATGGCCGTATTCACCGCAAGCAGGTTGCGCGGCGCGACCAGGTAGCCGCGCACCAGCAGCCCGAGGTGCGTGAGCCGCACGGCGGCGCGCGGCGTTCGCAATGCATCGCGATACGAGCGAACCGGACCTGCGCAGTAGTGGATGTGTGCAAGCGAGCCGACGCCCTGCACGTGCGCGAGGACGCCCCGATCGTCGATCTCGCGTTGCAGCCCGCGCCGCATGCGCGCGCCCAGTTGGTCCAGACGGACAACCTCGTCGGGCCCGTAGTTCGCGAGCGCCGCAAGGCCGGCCGCCATGGACGCGTTGTTCCCGTTGAATGTGCCGCTATGCGAGATGGTGCCCGCGACCCGCGGATCGAACAGCGCCATCACCTCAGCGCGTCCGCCAAAGGCCCCCACAGACAACCCACCACCGATCACCTTGCCCAGCGTCGTGAGATCCGGTGCCAGATCAAGAATGCCCTGCACCCCTCCGATGGAAAGCCGGAACGTGACGATCTCGTCGAAGATGACGAGCGCGCCCACGGCATGCGCGGCCTCGACCACACCCTCGAGGTAGCCGGCGTCAGGGACGATGAGCCCCGCCATCGTCACGACGGGCTCAACGAGCACCGCGGCGATATCCCGTGCGTAGCGACCGAGAATCCACTCCAGCATCGCGAGGTCGTTGAACGGCACCACGAGCACCTCGGCCAGGATTCCGGTGGACACGCCAGGCCCTTCGGGAACACCCGTAGGGTACGGCGGCGCGTGAATCCCCGGAGCCACGCTGACCTGCGCGACATCGTACGCACCATGGTAGCTCCCCTCGACCTTCACGATCATCCGCCGTCCGGTGCTCGCGCGCGCGCACCGGATCGCCTGCATTACGGCCTCCGTGCCGCTGTTGCAGAACCGCAGGCGCTCGACGGATGGCACGCGTTCCGTGATGGCTTCGGCGAGCGCGACCTGCTGCTCGCTCGGATACCCGAGTGCGGTTCCCACCCTCGCCTGTTCGGCGATGGCAGCCGCGATGCGCGGCTCAGCGTGTCCGTGGATCAGCGAGGTGTAGTTGCCGAGGAAGTCCACGTAGCGATTGCCATCCACGTCGACGAGTTCCGGTCCCTCGCCCCTGTCCATGAACGTCGGGTGCGGCGGGTAGAACGTCCCCGTGCGCGTATCCCCGCCGGGCATGACCCGCTGCGCACGCTCATGGAGGGCGCGCGAGGACGGCGTGCGGAGGGCGTAGGTGGTGGAGAGCTGGCGCTCGAGATCGTCGACGATCGACATGGACCGCAGGTTGGCGCGAGGGGGAGCGCAAGATGGGCGGGTGGCCGCCTCGGGGCCAGCGCGAAAATCGGCATTCCGGGCGCGCGTGTCGATTCGTAACGTTCCCGACGCTCGCTCCAGCCTCTTCAACGACGTCCTGTCATGATCGCGCTTCGCGGATGGACCCGCGGTCTGCTCCTCGGTTTGCTGGGTGCCGTGCCGCCTTCGCAGGGCGCTGGCCAGGCCACACCGCCGCGACCGCCGGCCGGCGCGACTCAACCGCAGCGGGCGACTCCGCTGCCGCTGCCGCCGCCCTCCGCGTTTGCTGCTCTCGCCTATCGGAACATCGGGCCGAACGGCGGAGGGCGCTCCATGGCAGTGTCCGGGAGCGCGCAGCGCCCGCGAGAATACGTGATGGGCGCACTCGGCGGCGGCGTGTGGAAGTCCGTGGACGGCGGTACGACGTGGCGACCGCTGACCGATGGGCAGTTGCGTAGCGCAGCCGTGGGCGCGATCGCGGTGGCGCCGTCGCATCCGGATACGATCTACATCGGGATGGGTGAGGCCGGTCTGGCCGGTGACCTGCAGCTGGGCGATGGGATCTATCGGTCGATTGATGGCGGCCGCACGTGGGTACACCAGGGTCTCACGGAAACGCAGTCCATCGCCCGCATTCGCGTGCATCCGAAGAACGGCGCGATGGCGTGGGTCGCGGCATTTGGTCGGCCGTGGGAACGACATCCGGCACGCGGAGTGTATCGGACGCTCGACGCCGGCCGCACCTGGGACAAGGTGCTCTACCGCGGCGACTCGGTGGGTGCAGTGGACATTGCGATCGATGCCGGGAAGCCGGGCGTGGTGTATGCCGCCATGTGGCAGGCGGCGCGGCGGCCGTGGTCACAGGCCTCGCGCGGGGGTGGTTCCGGACTCTTCAAGTCGGTGGATGCCGGCGACTCCTGGACGGAACTCACGCGTAATCCCGGATTCCCGCGCGGTGTCATCGGCCGTATCGGCATTTCGGTCTCGCCGGTGGATGGCAATCGCGTGTATGCGATCGTCGACGCGGACTCGGGTGGCGTCTTCGCTTCGGACGACGGTGGGGCCACGTGGCGACGCACGAGCAGCGAGTCGGCTCTGGATCCGCGCGCGATCGAGAGCGGGCGCGTCGAGGCCGATCCCCAGGAGCGTGAACGTGTCTATGTGCTGGGCATGGAGCTGCGTCGGTCCGACGACGGTGGCCGCACATTCACGGCTGTTGGCGCCGGCCAGCGGGGCGGCGTTCGCGACCTCTGGATCGATCCAAAGAACTCCGCGCGCCTTGCCTTGGCCGGCGACCGCGGCACCGCGCTCACCGAGGATGGTGGTCGCTCCTTCACCGCATCCCGCCTGCCGATCGCTGAGGCAGACCACGTCAGCGCGACACACGACATCGCATACCAGGTGTGCGGCGCGCGGCTGGGCGGTACGACCGTGTGCCAGCCCGGCACGCCGCGCGCAACGACCGGGTTCGACACACGCGAGGGCGCGTTTGGCGACTGGGTACTCGACGTGCGAGGCGGCACCAGTGGAGCGGTGGAGGCCCACCCGACCGACCCCAACATCATCATTGCCGGTGGCGCGGATGGTGTGATCCAGCGACTTGATCGCCGCACCATGACGACGCGCGAGGAGCGACCGGGTGCGCAATCCGATACGCGAGCGTCGGCGACACCGGAGCGGTGGCGCCGAGACTTCCCGGTGCGCTTCGCCCCGCTCGAGCCCAACATCGTCTATGCGGGGTCGCAGCGCGTCTGGCGCTCGACCGACGGAGGGCAGTCCTGGCAGTCCGTGTCTTCCGACCTCACGCTGCACGCCGATTCCACGCGTCCAGCGCCCAGCGGCCTGGCATTGGGAGCGGGGAACGCGGCCGAATCGTTTGGAACGATCTCGACGATCTCTCCCTCGCCGCGCGAGCGCGGGATCGTCTGGACCGGTTCCGATGATGGGCTCGTTCACCTGACTCGTGACGGCGGCGCGACCTGGACGAACGTCACCCCAAAGGATCTCCCCGCACTCTCACGGATCTCGCGCATCGAAGCGTCGCCGCACGCGCCGGAAAAGGCCATCATCGTCGCGCGTCGTGACGAACTCGGCGACCGCAGCGCGCACGTGTGGAGGACGTCGGACTTTGGTGCCACCTGGACGAACATCTCCGATGGATTCCGAAGCGATGCGTTCGTGCACGTGGTGCGCGAAGATCCGGTTCGCGCGGGGCTGCTCTTTGCGGGCACGGAACACGGCGTGTACATGTCTTTCGATGATGGAGCGCGGTGGCAGCCGCTGACCCTCAACCTCCCCGATGTCCGTGTGTCCGATCTGCAGATTGCCGACAACGATCTCGTGGTGGGTACGCATGGACGGTCGATCTGGATCGTGGACGATATCACCGTGCTCCGCCAACTCGACGCCGAAGCGCTCAAGCCGCCGCTGCACATCTTCGAGCCTCCTCCGGCCACGCGCCGGCTCACCGATGCCGTCGTCGACTACCACCTCTCGCGAGTGGTCGACAGCGTCGCGATCGAGGTTCGTGACGCCGCCGGAACGCTCATCAGGCGCGTTGTCTCGACCGCCGCCGACACGGCCATTCCGCCAGCGCCGGTGCTCGCGGGTAACGCTCAGGTGCCACCGATCGGGCATGGCCGGCCGACGCGGCGCGCCGGGCACAATCGCTTCGTCTGGGACCTGCGCTATTCCGCGAGCGCAGAGGCGCGCGACACGAACGTCCGGGACGCCATGGTCCCGGGGCCCCTCGCGCCTCCTGGGGAATACCAGATTCGCATCGCGGCCGGTGGAGAAACGAAGACGCAGCGCCTGGCCGTGGTGCGGGATCCGCGCCGAGCCGACGTCAGCGATGCGGACCTGCGCGCGCGGTTCGACCTCGCCATGCAACTGCGCGACGAGGTGCGTCAGGGGATCCACCTGCTCGCGCACGCGCACGCACTCGGCGCGGCAATCGACGCGAGTCCCGCACCAAACAGCCGAAGCCGAGCCATCGCGGCGGAGGCTCAACGCCTGACCAGGGCCATCCGCACGGTCGAGGACTCGCTTTCGCGATCGGGGGGAAGCGCCCTCATGGACCGACTCGCCGCGCTGCAGCGGACGGTCAACATCGGCGACGGACTGCCCGACGCCGAGACCCGCCGTACGCTCGACGCGTTGAGTCGCGCGCTGGCCGCGCAGCAGCGCGTCATCGATACGATCGTACAGACCGACCTTCCGGCGCTCAATCGTCGGCTCGCGGCACGGGGGCAGTCACCAATCCCCATTCCAGCGCCGCCGGCTCGCTGAGGTGGCGCTCACGCCTCGCCACCTGCTCGTTGTCACGGTTCCGGCGTGCCTGATCGTCGGGTTCTTTGGAGCGCGCGCCGTCGGTGACGTCGCGTCGCGAAACGCCAACGCCGTGCTGGCCACGTTGGCGGCCCGGAGTACTCAGCAGGTGCGCTTCCCCGAAGCGGGCGAGTATTGGGTCTTCGCCGCTGGCTCGCAGGACGCGATGAAGGCGTCCTCCACCTGGGCGGTGCGCGTGACCCACGACGCGCTGCATGCCGACGCTCGGGTTGCGCGCCCGGAAAGCCGGCGCGCCCGCGATCGCGAGAACCGCGCGGCACTCGACCTCCTGTTCACGATTCGCGTTGACGTGCCGGGTACGCACACGGTGCGACTTACGCCGGATTCCGTCAGCCCCGGCGACGTCCAGCTGCGGATCACGCGGTTCGATCGGTCCAACGCGGGCGCCGCGATGCGCGCCTTTGGCCTCGCCGCCCTGTTCTCCGTCCTGCTCGTACTGAACGGCGTGCTCGTGATGCGAGCGACGAGCAGCTGACCGGCCCTGTCGTCTCCTCACCGAAAAACGTGTGCATCAGCCAGGGCCGCGTGCTGCGCAGGCACAACGTGCGTCGCTTGCGCGTGAGGTGTTTGCGGGAGACCGAGTTCGCGTCCGGACGCCGGCGCGGCACAGCGGATGGTGATGCTCCCGCCTGAGGTGGTAGCGGGAGACCCGGCTCGCATCCGGACGCCGTCGAGGCACGGCGGAGGGTGATGCCCCCGCGGGTGAGGTGTTTGCGGGAGACCGGGCTCGCGTCCGGACGCCGGCGCGGCACAGCAGATGGTGATGCTCCCTCCTGAGGTGGCAGCGGGAGATCGGGCTCGCGTCAGGACGGCGGTTTGGTGTAGCGGAACGTGATGCGCCCGCGCGTCAGGTCGTAGGGGGAAACCTCGAGCTTCACGACGTCGCCGGCGAGGATGCGGATGCGGTGCTGTCGGAGCTTGCCGCCGAGGGTCGCGAGGATGTCGTGGCCGCCGTCGATCATCACGCGGAATGTCGCGTTAGGCAGCACTTCCGTCACCCGCCCCTCGAGTTCGATCGCATCCTGCTTGGGCATGCACGTTCCTCGCGATTCGGACAGGAACCCGGACCGGGGCGCACAGGCCCTGACGGGCTACGGCGAAAAGCTTGGCGTTTGCCTGTGTTCGACACAAGGGAGCGCGCCACCCGCGCCCGCCCCCACGTCATCTTACCTCACGCCCGTCGGCAAACGCTCCGGCATATCCGCCACCACGTACGCCATGACGGCGAGGGTTGCGACGCACAGCGCCACCTCGCGCGGGTCGAGCTTGTCCACCGTATCGCCATCGGTGTGGTGGTACCAGAAGTACCTGGTGCCATCAACATTGAGCCCCATGCCCGGCACGCCAAGCTCCATGATTGGCGCGATGTCCGCCCCACCGCCGCCCGTCTGAATCTCGCCCGCGCCGATCCCGGCCAGGAGCGCACCCACCTGTCGAATCAGGGTCAGCGCCGAGTCCGGGCCCGTAAAGCCGAACCCGAGCGGACGAAACACGCCACCGTCGGACTCGATCGCCAGCACGTGCTGCTTTGCCTCCCCACGATGCGCGTCGCGATACGCCTGGCCACCGCGACCGCCATTTTCCTCGTTGGTCCAGCCGACCACGCGAATCGTGCGCCGCGGACGCAGTCCGAGCGCCTTGAGCACGCGAAGGGCTTCCCACGCCGCCACCACACCGCCGGCGTCGTCCATCGCACCGCGCCCCACGTCCCACGAATCGATGTGGCCCCCCATCACCACGACTTCCTCGGGCCGTTCGCTGCCTCGCAGCTCCCCGATCACGTTGCGCGACGGGGCGTCGGGCAGCACGCGCGCCGACATGGAAAGTCTGACACGGACGCGCTCGCCCCTGGCCACCATCCGCGCGATCATGTCGGCGTCTTCCGTAGTGATGGCCGCATGGGGAATGCGACGGACCGCGGGATCGTAGCGCATCGAACCCGTGTGCGGCGTGCGCTGCGAGTTGGGCGTCACGGACCGGACGAGCGACGCCACCGCGCCGGCGCGCGCAGCTTCGACCGCCCCGCCCGTGCGGTACGCCACCGTCTGCCCATAGTTGGTGAACGGCACGTTGAAGAGCACGATGCGGCCTTTCGCTTCGGCGGCACGGGCCTTCAGCTCGTCATACGAAGCGACCACCATCACCTCGGCCGTAATGCCTTGTGGCGGCGTGGCGATCGAACCGCCAAGCCCAAGCATCGGCAGCGACTGCCGGCGCGGCAACACCAGTTCCGCCGATTCCGTCCCGCGCACCCAGCGCGGCACGAGCACAGGCTCGCCGCGTACGCCGTCGAGTCCGTCGTGCTGCATCTCTGCGAGGGTCCAGTCGATGGCCCGCTCCAGCGAGGGGCTCCCGCTGAACCGGGCTCCGAATCGCTCCGTCAGTTCGGCGATCCGGTTCCAGGCGGCGCTGTCGGCGGTGGCCGCCGCAATGATGCGATCCGCCGTCGCACGATACCGATCAGTCAGGGACTGGGCGCCCAGGAGCACCGGCGCCAGTGTGGCGACGATCAACAGGACGGGTCGGCTGGTTCGCATGCGTGTCTCGGGCTCGGGTCCGTGGATCCGCCGTAATGCGACCCGGAGCGCTGGCCCGCAAGGTTATCTCGCCACGTGCTCACGCAAATGAGCGCATGCTCGCCGGCAGCGAACATGCGCTCATCTCATCTCTGCGCCGAGAAGGGGGTTCCGGCGTCAGAGCGTGATACCAACCGTCACCACGTTTCGGTCCAGCCGTTGGTGCCGTCGAACTTCACCGAACACCCCGGTGCGGCTGAGCCCGAATCGAACGCCCGCTCCGTAGTTAACCCCACGAACTTCGAGCGGTTCCCCGTACGAATAGGCTCCGTAGCCGCCGATCACGTAAGGCTGCACCCCCGGCAGTCGCAGCGGCAGGACGGCATTGGCGATGAACGACCGCGGCGCCGAGCCAAAGTCGCTCAACGACGTCATCCCCTCCACACGCACGGCCACGGGGACCACGGGTAGCCCAACCTGCAGCCCAACGTAGACTTCCGAGTTCCTCAGAGTGATCGAGGTGGAGTCGCCGTTCGGTCGTCCCGCCCCCAGCCACAACGAGACCCCCTGGGCCTCCGCGGTGCCTGCCGAAGCGATAAGCATGCCGAGTACGTGAATCAGCCGCATGGGTCCTCCTCGAGGGGGACGGGATCGTCGAAAGGTTACCACGCCTGGCCCGGGTTGTTCCAGCGTCGACTTCGGCCTGTTCCCCAGGTCACCAGGTTCTGGTGACGCGAGCCGTCACGATGTAGTCCAGACGCGGGAACACGCGCCGGAGATACGCGTTGCCCTGTCGGCCGATCGAGTCCTGGGATGGGCCGGGGAATGTCTGCCCGCCTCGGGTTCCGCTGTACTCCCAGTTCAGCGAGTCGAGGACAGCGAGGCCACCCACGACCTCGCCGATCGGCGGAAATCCAATCGTGGCGAGGGTATCGAGGCGCGGGGTGTTGTCGACGGTGTTGAAGAAGAGCTGCGTGCCGCGCGACCGCGGTCCGCCACGCGCATAGGAGAGCGTGCCCTTGCGGTTCGGCGCCCGGACCGGCTCGTCGTCGAGCCCGCGACCACGCCAGGCCCGCGTGACGGCGGTGTCGCCAGGGATGCCGAACTGCGCCACAAAGTTCCTGATCGTGCGATGAAAGGCCACGTCGTCAAAGAACCGCTGCCGGACGAGCGCATGAAACCGGTCCACGCCCAGCGGCGACCAGGGGCGGCGCAGCCGGACGATCATGATGCCCCGGGTAGTCACCATCGTCACCTCGAATGAGTCAGGCGCCACGGCGGTGTAGGCCCGCGCATCGGGATCGCGGAGCGACGCGCGCCGGGCGCATGAAGCGGTCACCGCGACGGCGAACAGCGCGACAACGGACCACCGGATCCGCGTCACCGGGCCCCCACATTGTATTTCCTGAGAATCTCGCGCAGGCGATCGATGGGGAGCGCCTCAACGGTTCGGCCACGGCTGGTGACCGTCGTCGCCCTGAGCATGGAGTTGTAGATGGCTTCCTCGGTGGCTTCGACGACGCCCTGGAACAGCGCCGACATGGCATCGTTGGTCAGCTCGGTGGTGGAGCGCTGGGTTGCCGATGGACTGCTCGCCGCCCCGGGGAGTCGCCGCACCGACGCAGCCGTGGAGAAGGCCAGGACGTAGTCACCACTCCCGTTTGACGCCGCCGAGCCGGTGCGCGCGAGGCCCATGATGGCGCGTGCGGCCAGCCGCGCGAGGTTGCGGTCCGACAGCGGTGCGTCGGTCGCGACCACGATCATGATCGATCCGTCGCCGCGCTCGCGATCCACCTCTCCGCGAAAGGAGTACCGCCCCAACTCCTTGCCGACGGGCGCACCCATCACCTGCAGCACACCACCGAAGTTCGATTGCACGAGTACCCCGACGGTGTGCCCACCCAGGGTGGCCGGCAACACGCGCGACGACGTGCCGATGCCCCCCTTCCAACCAAACGCGATGGTGCCGGCGCCGGCGCCAACCGCTCCCTCGGCCACTGGGCCCGAGGCGGCCTGCTCCAGCGCCACGCGGACATGCTCCGCGCGGATCGGGCGTGATCGAATCGCGTTGAGGCCGCCGTCGTTGGTCTCACCCACGACGGGGTTGATGGATCCGACGCCCTCCACGCCGGGCCGCGCGAGCATCCACTCCACCATCGCGTCCGCCGCCTTCCATACGCAGAGCGTACACGTGAGCAGGATCGGCGTCTCGATCTCGCCGAGTTCCCGGAGTTGCGTGGCGCCCAGGAGCTTGCCGAATCCATTGCCCACGTGAAGCGCGGCCGGCACCCGGTCAACGTACGGGTTGCCGGCGTGCGGCAGGATCGCCGTCACACCGGTGCGCACCGAATCGCCTTCGACGACGGTCACGTGGCCGACGCGCACACCCGCCACGTCCGTGATGGCATTGTGCGTGCCCGGGGCAAAGATGCCGGGGGCAATCCCCAGGTCTCGCGCGCGCGGTCGCTCCTGCGCGCCTGCCGGGCCGGCGCCGAGGAGCCCGAGCGCCAGCGCGAGCCGAGTGGCCCTAACGACTGAAAGTGTCACACGCCTCGGGACGGCCATCCCTGAACCCGCGCTGGAACCACTGCATGCGCTGTTCAGACGACCCGTGGGTCCATGATTCCGGGTTCACGCGCCCGGTGGCCTGTCGCTGCAGACGATCGTCGCCGACCGCCGCCGCCGCTCCAAGTCCCTCCTCCACGTCGCCGGGGTCGAGGAGCTGCTGCCGCGCCGCCGTGTTCCCCCACACCCCGGCATAGCAGTCGGCCTGCAGCTCGAGGCGCACGCTGAGCTGGTTGGCGCGCTCCTGGTCCCCGCCCTGCTGCGCACGATGCACCTCGTCGCTCGTGCCGAGCAGGTTCTGCACGTGGTGCCCGATCTCGTGCGCCAGCACGTAGGCCTGTGCAAAGTCACCCGGCGCGCCAAACCGGTTCGCAAGCTCATCGAGGAAGGCCAGGTCGAGGTACACGCGCTGGTCTCCGGGGCAGTAGAACGGCCCCGTGGCCGCCTGACCATAGCCACACGCCGTCTGCGTGGCGTCGCGGAAGAGCACCAGTCGCGCGCGCTGGTAGGGCGTGCCCATGGACGGCAGCGTGCGCGCCCAGAAGTTCTGCGTGCTGTCGAGCACCGCGGACAAACGCAGCACGGCAGGCTCCTCGCTGGGATCCTGTACCGGCGCTTCGCCGGCCGGAGCCTCGACCGCGGCACCGTCGCCACCGCCGGCCAGCGAAAGAAAGTCGCGCTTGAAGACGACGCTGAGCACGAGAAGGATGACCAGGCCGCCGAGGCCGAGGCGACCACGACCGAAGCCTCCGCCACCTCCACCGAAGCCGCCACCACCACCGCCGCCACGACGGTCTTCGAGGTCACTGCTGCGTTGCCGAGGATCAATGCGCATGCGGGCTCCGAATGGTTCGCAGGAAAAGGTGTCGTCGCTCGGCCTCGCGCCGCCAGTCGACGTGAGGTCCGGGACAGTCGGGAGAGCGATGTTCAGCCTGGCGACGTTCGTTTCGCCCTCGAAGACCGGTAGGCCGGGAACGTTCTCCGTGGAGTCTCCGAGAAACCGGAATCCGTCACGCGGCCCAGCGGAACAGTGCGCCGGGTACTGATCATCCGGCGGCGACGAGGTCGCCGCAGCACCCGCTGGTATCTACCCACGCATCGCGGTCAGCAGTCGACCCGCACGGATTGCCGCCTCACACAGGCGGTCGGGGGGCACGATGAACGAGATGCGGAAGAACCCTTCGCCTCCCGCGCCAAAGCCCGAACCCGGCATGACGATCACGCCCTCGTCATCCATCAACCGGTCCGCGAAGGTCTTGCTGGCGATGCCGTCGGGCAGCGGGATCCACAGGTACATCGTGGCGCGGGGCGCGGTCGCGTCGAACCCGGCCGCACGAAACGCCGAGACCGCGGCATCACGGCGTTCACGGAACGTTGCGACGTTGCCCGGCACGAACGTGCTCCAGCTCTCGATGGCTGCCACGCCGGCTGCCTGGATCCCCATGTAGGTGCCCGTGTCCACGAACGTCTTCACACGAGCGAGCGCGCTGCAGACTGCCGGGCTACCCACCGCCCAGCCCGATCGCCACCCCGTCATGTTGTAGGTCTTGGACAGGGAGTGGAACTCGATGGCGACGTCGCGCGCGCCTTCGATCTCGAAGATCGACGGAGGCACGTAGCCGTCAAAGGCCAGCTCCGAATAGGCGTTGTCGTAGACCAGCAGGATGTCGTGCTGCCGGCAGAACGCGACGACGCGCTCCAGGTAGTCACGGGGCGCGATCGCGGTGGTTGGGTTGTTCGGGTAGTTGAGGTACACCACGCGGGTGCGCGAGCGCACGTTGGCGGGCAGCTCTTCGAGCTCGAGCAGGAAGTTCGTGCGCGGCCGCAGCGGATAGACGTGCGGCGTGGCGTCGGACAGGAGCGTGCCCCCGAGGTACGCCTGGTACGCCGGCTCGGGAATCACCGCGATGTCGCCGGGTCCGAGGAACGCAAAGGCGACGTGCGCCAGCCCCTCCTTTGATCCGATGAGCGGCACCACCTCGGTGAGCGGGTCAAACGACTGACCAAAGCGAGTGTGCATCCAGCCGGCGATGGCTTCGCGGTAAGGAACGAAGCCGAGGCCGAATCCATACCGGCTCATCGACGGCGTCGCTGCGGCGCGCTGCAGGGCCTCGATCGCCCGGGCCGGTGGATCGAGGTCGGCGTCGCCGGCGCCCAGATCGATCACGTCGACGCCGCGCTGCAGCAGTTCCCGCTTGCGACCCGGGATATGCGCCAGCGGATAGACGGGGAGCGTGTCGAAGCGCGAGGCAAGACGCGGCATACAGGAGCCCTGAAGTAATGAGGGAAACGGGGGCGCGGAGGGCTCAGGTCGGATCCTGGCACCGAACGAGGGTGAGGATCACGTAGGTGGCGACGAGTTCGCCGTCCTGGTTCCGCACCGCGACGTCCCACGCCACCACGCCCTGCGGCGGCCCGTCGGGCGGAGTCTCCTTCCTCGTCTTGGTCTTGCAGGTGAGCGTGACCTGCAGTGTGTCGCCCGCGTACACCGGCTTGGTGAACCGCAGGTTCTCCATGCCGTAGTTGGCGAGCACGGGGCCCGGCGCCGGATGCACGAACAGCCCGGCAGCGGCCGCGAGCACGAAGTATCCGTGGGCCACGCGGCGTCCAAAGATGGACGCCTTGGCCGCCACGTCATCCATGTGCGCGTAGAAGTGATCGCCGGAGAGGCACGCGAAGTTCACGATGTCCGCCTCGGTGACGGTGCGCCGATGCGTGACCAGCGCTTCGCCGATCTCCAGCTCCTCGAAGTGCTTCCGGAAGGGATGCACGCGGTCCTCACGCTGCGCGGCGCCGCTCGTCCAGTCGTTCGTGATGCGCGTGAGCGTCGTGGGGGACGCCTGCACGGCCGTGCGTTGCAGGTAGTGCATCACTCCGCGCGCGCCGCCCATTTCCTCACCGCCCCCTGCGCGTCCCGGGCCACCATGGACCAGGTGCGGCAAGGGCGAACCGTGCCCGGTCGCTTCCTTTGCGCTGTGTCGGTTGAGCACATACACCCGCCCGTGGTAGGGCGCCACGCCAAAGACGACGTCGCGCGCAACCGTGTCGTCCGCAGTGAACACGGAGCCGACGAGCGACCCGCTGCCAAGACGTGCCAGCGCGACCGCATCGGCAACTTTTGTGTAGGGCATGACCGTGTTCACCGGCCCGAAGGCCTCGACCTCGTGCGGCTGCCGACGGTCGTGCGGGGCGTTGCTCGCGAGCAATGTGATCGGGAAGAAGGCGCCCATCGCACGATCGGCCCCGATCACGTCGAAGTCATCGCGCCCGCCAAAAGCGATCTCGGCGCCACCCCGGATCACGTCGAGCGATCGCTGCACCTCGCCCACCTGCTGCCGTCCGGCGAGGGGGCCCATCTTCACACCGTCGACCGCAGGATTGCCGACCTTCACGTCGCCGAGCCGCGCCGCGAGCGCACGCAGAACGTCGGGCATCATCACGTCGGGCACGATCGTCCGGCGGATCGCCGTGCATTTCTGCCCCGCCTTGGAGGTCATCTCGCGCGTGACCTCCTTGATGAAGAGGTCGAACTCCTCGGTGCCCGGCGACGCGTCCGGACCGAGGATGGCGCAGTTGAGCGAGTCGGCTTCCATGTTGAAGCGGACCGCGTTGGTCACGATGGCGGGATGCGCCTTGAGCGCGCGCCCGGTCGCCGCGGAACCGGTGAACGCCACCACGTCCTGCAGCGTGAGGTGATCGAGCAGGTCGCCGGCACTGCCGCAGATCAGCTGAATGGATCCGGCCGGGAAGATCTGCGACTCCACCATCAGGCGGAACATCGCTTCGGTCAGGAACGACGTGAGCGTCGCGGGCTTCACGATCGCCGGCACGCCGGCGAGCAGCGAAGGCGCAAGCTTCTCCAACATGCCCCAGCAGGGGAAGTTGAACGCGTTGATGTGGACCGCGACGCCCTCCAGCGGCACGCAGACGTGGCGACCGACGAACGTGCCCGTCTTCGAAAGGTTCTCCATCGGTCCGTCGACGTGAAACGACTCGTCGGGGAACTCGCGCCGGCCCTTGCTCGCGTAGACAAACAGCGTGGAGATCCCGCCATCGATATCGATCCACGAATCGGCCTTCGTCGCTCCGGTCGCGGCGGAGATCGCGTACAGCGCGTCCTTCCGCTCCGTGAGGTACTTCGCCATCGCCTTGAGCATGCGCGCACGCTCGTGAAACGTCATGCGACGCAGCGCCGGACCACCCACCGTTCGCGCATGGTGCGCCATGGCACCGAAGTCGAGACCGGCCGACGAGGCTTCGGCGATCTTTTCGCCAGTAACCGCGTGAAAGAGATCCGTGGCGGAGCCGGTGCCGAGCACCCACTCGCCCATGGCGTGGTTCTTCAGTCGCATGACGAAGGCGATGTCCGGGACGACGCGAGCGCGTGCTCCACGCCCGCCGCAGTGCAGCATGGTAAACAAACGAAACGCGCGCCGTCCGGCGAGTCCGGAACAGTCCGCTTGCGTTTTTTCACGAATCATCCCAACTAGAAGCACGACGTGTCCGCGATGGGTGATGACCGGGTTGCGTTGAGACTGTCGCGGGCACGACCCTACGCGGAGGAGGCCCCATGGTCAGTCGGCATCCACTGAAAGAGGGACTGGTCGCCGGAGCGCTCGGTGCCTGTGTCATTGCGGCGTGGACAATGGCCGCGGATGCGCTGACCGATCGCATCGGGATCACGCCCGCCCTGGTCGGCGCGTGGCTGTTCAGTTCGTTCGGCGCCCGGGGGTTCGCCATCAATGTGGCGGGCTATCTGGTGAGTCTCTTCGCCGGTGTGATCACCATCGGCATTGTCGCGAGCTATGTCTACAATGCGTCGGAGGCGCGACCGTCGCGCTGGACCGCGTTCATCGGGCTGGCGATCGTGCTCGAGGTGGTGTTCCTGCTGGTCATCCTGCTCGCGGCCCGCAGTGAGTTGTTCGGCGCGGCGGCGTGGGTGTACGGCCTCGTTGGAAACGCCTTGGGCGCACTCGTCATGGGGCGCTACCTCTGGCGACGGCATCATCCGGAAGCCAACTGGGACTGGGAGCGGGCCAACGATTCGCACTTTCACACCGGTCGCCCACCGGCGACCTGAGCGGGAGCAGCTCACGGGGTACCCAACACGTCGGATCTTTCGCTGATCGCGCCGCGCGGACACACGCGACGCCTTCACGGGCGCCGAACTCGTTTCGGAGCAGCAGTCCCGCGTCGATTGGCCGAAGTCCGACCCCCGTGGGCATCCGCCGTTCCTGCGCCCCCCATCCTCGGGGTCGCTCCTGTCCGATCGATCAGCCACTACCTTGAACGCTGGCACCCGCCCGCGCGTAATTTCAGGGTCGGGAACCTGATCCCGCTCTGAACTCGCGAGCCAGCCACTTGAACGAAACCCGACGACGGATCGCCCTCGCGGCGGTCGCCGCCACTTGCTCGTTTGCGACCCCCAACCTGGCCCGGGCTCAGCCCTCGTCAAAGGTCGCCAAGGCCGTCCGCATCTCCGGCGCTTCGCCGGAAGTGGACGGACGGCTCGACGACGCCGCATGGGCGCAGGCACGCCCGATCGACGAGTTCACCCAACTCCGGCCAAACGAGGGGAGCCCCGTCTCCGAGAAGACCGTCGTCTACCTGCTGTACGACGACGAGGCCCTGTACGTCGGCGCGCGGCTCCAGCGCGCTGAGCCGGATCGCATCTCGCGCACCTTCACTCGGCGAGACGGGATGGGGAACGCCGAGTACCTCGCCGTGGTCCTTGACCCACAGCTGGATCGCCGCACCGGAGTTTCGTTCATCATCTCCGCGGCCGGCGTGCGATCGGACTATCGTCACACGATGGATGCGCGTGACTGGGGCCGCGAGTCCCAATTCGATCCCGTCTGGAGCGCGGACGCGGAAATGTCCAGCGAGGGGTGGACGGCCGAGATGCGGATTCCGTTCTCGCAGCTCCGCTTTCCGGTCGCGCCACGCCAGCGATGGGGCTTGCAGCTCGAGCGCCGCATGCCTGATCGCAACGAAGACGCCTACTGGGTTCATGTACCACAGAACGAGACAGGGTTCATCTCGCGCTTCGGCACGCTCGAGGGCATCGAAGGGATCCGGAGTGCGCGACCGGTCGAGCTGGTGCCCTACGTCGCGGGCGACGCCACGCGACGTTCGACGGCGATGTCCGGGAACCCGTTCAATCAGCCCTACACGGGCCGTATCGGTCTGGACGCCAAGTTCGCCGTTTCGAGTCTCACGCTGGACGCCACGGTCAATCCGGACTTTGGGCAGGTCGAGGCCGATCCCGCCGAGGTGAACCTGAGCGGTTTCGAGACCTTCTTTGAAGAGCGCCGACCGTTCTTCACGGAGGGAAGCGAGCTGCTCCGCGGCAGCGGTGGTGGTGGCGGTGGCGGTGGTGGTGGTGGTGGTGGTGGCGGTGGTGGAGGCGGCTCGGCGTACTTCTATTCGCGGCGCGTCGGCGCGGCCCCGCACGTGGGCGTCAGCGGCGACTTCGTCGACGTCCCGCGGGCCAGCACCATCCTGGGCGCGGCAAAGCTCACCGGCCGGCTTCCGTCCCGCCTGTCGGTGGGCGGACTGGTCGCCGTGACGGCTGCCGAGACAGGACGCGCGTATTTCGTCGACTCATCGGTCACGCAGCGGCACGCGGTGGAACCCCGCACGGCGTACGCAGTGCTTCGCCTGCAACAGGAAGTTGGGAGTCAGGCGTCGACGGTCGGCGCCGCGGTGACGGCGGTGCGTCGCGACTTTGGCGGCGAAGACCGCCTGTCCTCGGCGCTCACGCGCGAGGCGTACTATGCGGGATCAGATTGGCGGCTCCGGTTCCAGCAGGGCCGCTACGCGATCAGCGGCATGGTGGCCGCGAGCCACGTGGCCGGTGACACGGGTGCGATCGGTCGGCTCCAGCGCAGCAGCGCGCGCTTCTTCCAGCGACCGGATGCCGACCACGTCTCCTACGACTCGAGCCGCACCTCGATGTCCGGGTACACGGCCTCACTGCGAGCAGACAAGGATGCCGGACGGCACATCCTGTGGGGCGCGCAGGTCAGCACCAAGTCGCCGGGGTACGAAGTGAACGACCTGGGTCGTCTCACCTCGACGGACGACATCGACTACAACGCCGACATCCAGTTCCGCAATACGGAGCCCGGGCGCCTGTTCCAGAACTGGCGCATCGGCCTGGAAACCCGTGGTGGGTGGAACTACGCGGGCATCAGGCAGGCCCACTCCTGGGAAACGAACACCTCGCTCACGCTGCGGAACTTCTGGAACCTGAACGCCAGCACCGAGGTGGAGTTGCCGGTGCTGAGCGACGGCCTGACGCGCGGTGGCCCCTACATGGCGACGGGGCAACGCTGGCGCCAGGAGCTGCGGCTCAGCTCGCAATTCGGCGCGCGCACGTTCTGGCGCCTTGGCGGGTCACTTGGCGGCGACGTGTTTGGCGCCCGTCGGTCCACCTTTGGTGGCCAGATCTCGATCCGGCCACAGCCGCGCTGGCAGCTGAGCGTGGAGCCCAACGTGCAAAAGCAGGAGGACGCAAGGCAATACGTCACGCAGATCACCGGTGGCGATCGCACGTTTGGTACGCGTTACGTCTTTGCCTGGATCGACCGCACCACGATCTCCACGCGCCTCAGGCTCAACTACGCGTTCTCTCCGACGATGACGCTCGAGGGATACGCCGAGCCGTTCGTCGCCAGTGGCGTCTACTCGCAGTTTGGTGAACTTGAAGCACCCCGCAGTCGCGACCTGCGCTTGTATGGCAGCAGCGGCACGTCGGTCGCGATCGACGAGGACGGCGAGCGAACGATCCGGGACGGGTCCGAGACCTTCACGCTCTCCAACCCGGACTTCCACGTGCGTTCGTTCCGGTCCAACGTCGTGCTGCGCTGGGAGTGGAACCCGGGAAGCACGCTCTTCCTGGTGTGGCAGCAGAACCGCCGGGCGAGCGAAGCCATGGGCGACGTGGTGCGGTTCCGAGAACTCTTCCGAACCACACGAGCCGCAGGCGATAATTTCCTGTCGCTCAAGGTGTCCTACTGGTTGCCGGTGCGCCTGTAGATCGGGCGTGCGGCGCCTCGTCCCGCCGCGGAGAACCACCATGTCCGTCCTGAAGCCTGCACTGCTCGCGCTGCTGGTCCACTCGGCGGGCGCGGTCGGCGCGCAGTCGGCCGATCCGGCATCAACGCGTGGGGTGGTGGTCTCCACATCCGACCTCGCGTCCGACGTGGGCGCGGCGGTGCTTGCCAGGGGCGGCAATGCAGTGGATGCGGCGGTGGCCACCGGATTCGCCCTCGCCGTGACGCACCCGAGTGCCGGCAACATCGGCGGTGGCGGCTTCATGATCGTGCGACTCGCCGATGGGCGGACCACGAGCTTTGACTACCGCGAGAAAGCGCCGCTCCGTGCGACGCGCACCATGTACCTGGGTGCGGACGGAAAGATCAACCGCCAGCTCACCGCCACCGGCTGGCTCGCACCTGGTGTACCAGGCACGGTGCGAGGTCTGTACATGGCGCATCGCAAGTTCGGCAAGCTGCCGTGGGCCGATGTCGTGCAGCCGGCGGCGGATCTCGCCACCAACGGGTTTCGACTCTCCAGGGACCTGAGCGCCAGCCTCAACAGCGCGCTGACACGGCAGCTCAATCGCTACCCGTCGTCCGCGGCCGCCTACGGGAAACCGGGTGGCGGTGCCTGGCAGGAAGGAGACACGCTCAAGCTGCGCGACCTTGGTCGGGCACTCGGCGACATCGCGCGACTGGGGCCGGACGTGTTCTACACCGGCTGGATCGCCGACTCGATCGCGCGGCAGATGCGCGCACACGGCGGCATCATCACGCGCCGCGATTTGGCGGCATACCGCGCCGTGGAGCGCGCGCCGGTGCGAGGCACGTTCCTTGGCCACGAGATCATCGGCATGGCGCCCCCAAGCTCGGGCGGAACCGTGGTCATCGAGACGCTGAACATGCTGGAGGCGCTGGGCGTGCAGCGGTTCTCGAGTGCCAATGACCATGCGCTGCTCCACCTGCGGATCGAAGCCGCACGGCGCGCCTATCGCGATCGTGCCCAGTGGATGGGCGACCCCGACTTCGTGCGTGTGCCCGTTGCGCGACTCACGTCAAAGGCCTACGCCCGCACGCTGGCCGCGCGAATCGACACCGCCCGCGCCACCACATCGCTGGAACTGGGCGCCGGCATCGTCTCGTCCTCCGTCGCGGAATCCGATGAGACGACGCATTTCTCCGTGGTGGACGCCGAGGGCAATGCCGTTTCCAATACCTACACGCTCGAAGGCGGATACGGGTCCGGCGTCGTGGTGCAGGGCGCCGGCTTCATCCTCAACAACGAGATGGGCGACTTCAACAAGAAGCCGGGCGAGACCAACACGACCGGCGACATCGGCACGAAGCCCAACCTGATTGCGCCCGGAAAGCGGATGCTGAGCTCCATGTCCCCGGTGATCGTCACGCGGGACGGTCAGCTGCGCCTGGTGACTGGATCACCCGGCGGCCGAACCATCCCAAACACGGTCCTGAGCGTGGTGCTCGGCGTCACGGCGTTCAACCTTTCGGCGCGTGACGCGGTCGATCTTCCGCGCCTGCACCACCAGTGGTTCCCGGACGTCGCGAGTCTCGAGCCTGGCGCCGTGGATTCGCTCGGCCTCGCCGCACTCAAGGCGAAGGGCCAGTCCGTGCGCGTGGGGGGCCGTCAGGGCGACGCGCACTCCATCGTGTGGGACGCCTCGACAAAGACGGCGTACGGCGCCGCGGATCGCCGCACACCGGACGCGAAGGCCAGCGTGCCACGCTAGCGGCGGAGAGTTTGGGATCCGGGCGCGCGGCTGCAGTTCCGTGCGGCAGACCTTCATGGCAGGATCATCGTGGTCCGGATACGAACCGGATCGCGTTCATGCGCGCGCGGCGGGCCACCGAGCACGCGCCGCCTCGCAGGTCGGGCATTCGTCGGACGCACCACGCGGATCGGGAACTGGCTCTGTCACATCGGGCCCGTGCCCGCCTATCGAGCCCGCGTTGACGGTCCGGCACGCACCCGAGGTGCGGGATCACCCCGCGGGTGGTCGCACACCAGACCCCACGTCGTCCCGTCCCCGACCGTAGATCCTGACCGGCGCAGCGCCGTCGGTGAGCGCCGCGTCGCGCTCCCACGTAAAGCCAAGACGCTCCAGAACGTTGATCGAGCGCGTGTTGGCGGGATCGGTGATGGCCTGCACGCGAGCCAGCCCGATGTCGTGCCAGGCGTGTGCAAGGACGGCCACTCCGGCTTCGGTGGCATAGCCCTGGGCCCGGTGAGCCGGCAGGAAGGCATACCCGAGGTCGGGGTGGTCGAGGGTGTCGCGCCTGACGAGTCCGCACATGCCGACTCTCGTCCCGTCATGACGGGCCGCCATGTAGAGGCCAAAGCCGTTCGCGGTATAGCTGGCGCACGGGCCTGCGCGCAGGTAGGCCACCGCATCGGCAAGCGTGCGCACGCCGCGATCGCCGATGAACCGCAGCCACGCGTCGTCGTTGAGCAGCTCCAGGATGAAGGGCGCATCGTCGCTCGTGAACTGCCGCAGCTCGAGCCGTCCGGTCCTGGCGACGGTCGTCATGGGGCTTCGCGCGTCGCCTTCCACGGGCGAAGGCCCGCGGAAGGCACACGCCGGTTGATGGGCACCTCGCGGAGCGGCTCGACGGGCACGAGCGTCTCGCGGAGCGCCTGCGGCAGCCGTTGATAGAGCTTCGTACCTTCGGTCTTCCACTCGAGCATCTCGTCGGTCACGTCCTTCACGACTTTCGCCGGGTTGCCCACCGCGACCTTGCGTTCGGGGATGACCATGCCGGTCGGCACAAAGCAGAGCGCGCCCACGACGGCGCCCGCGCCGACCACGGCATTGTCCATGATGACCGCGTTCATGCCGACGAGGGCATTGCGACCGACGCGCGCGCCATGCACGATGGCCCCGTGCCCGATGTGCGCGGACTCCTCGAGCACCACCGTGACGCCGGGGAACATGTGGATCGTGCAGTTCTCCTGCACGTTGCAACCATCGTGGATCTCGATGGCGCCCCAGTCGCCGCGGATGGCGGCGCCCGGCCCGATGTACACGTCCCGTCCGATCGTGACATGCCCCGTCACGGTGGCATTCGGGTGGATCCACGCGCTCTCGTGGATCACCGGGATCATGCCGTCGAAGGCGAAGATGTTGGCCATCGTCAGGCGCGCTCGATCACCATGGCCATCCCCTGCCCCACGCCGATGCACATGGTGCAGAGGGCATACCGACCAGCGCGGCGGTGCAACTCGTGCGTGGCCGTCAACACGAGCCGTGCGCCGGACATACCGAGCGGATGGCCCAGGGCGATCGCGCCGCCATTCGGGTTCACGCGCACGTCGTCGTCCGCGATCCCGAGTTCGCGGGTACAGGCGATGGCCTGGGCAGCAAACGCTTCATTCAGCTCGATGACCGCCATGTCGCCCAGGGCGAGCCCAGCGCGCTTGAGCGCGAGCCTGGTCGCCGGCACCGGGCCGAGCCCCATCAGCCGCGGCTCGACGCCCGCGGCCGCCGTCGCGACAATCCGGGCCTTTGGCGTGAGATGATGCGCACGGAGGGCAGACTCCGATGCCACCAGCAATGCGCAGGCTCCGTCGTTGATACCTGACGAGTTCCCGGCCGTCACCGACCCTTCGCCGTCGCTACGGAAGGCGGGGCGCAGCCTGGCCAGTCCCTCGAGCGTGGAGTCGGTGCGAATGAACTCGTCGGTCGCGAACTCAACGGAGCTACCGCGTTTCGGGCCGGGGATCGTCACCGGTACGATCTCGGGCGCCAGGCGACCCGCGTCCCGCGCCGCCGCGGCCCGCTGCTGCGAACGCAACGCGAATGCGTCCTGGTCCGCGCGGCTGATGGTCATGAGTGCCGCGACGTTTTCGGCCGTTTGTCCCATGGAGTCGATCCCATGTAGCGCCTGGATCCGCGGATTGACAAACCGCCAGCCGAGGCTCGTGTCGAACAGCTGTGCGTCGCGCGCCCACGCCGAGCCGGCCTTGGACATGACGTACGGCGCGCGGGTCATGTGCTCCACGCCGCCGGCCACAAACAGGTCGCCTTCCCCGCTGCGAATGCTTCGCGCGGCAGACGCCACCGCGCTCAATCCCGACGCGCACAGGCGATTCACCGTCTCGCCCGGGACGGTGACCGGCAGCCCGGCCAGGAGCAGCGCCATGCGGGCCACGTTGCGGTTGTCTTCGCCCGCCTGGTTCGCACACCCCAGCACCACGTCCGTCACGGCGGCGAGATCGAGCGTGGGATGGCGGCCGACCAGCTGTGCGATCGCGTGCGCGGCGAGATCGTCCGTGCGTACGCCGGACAGCGAGCCACCGAACGACCCGATCGGCGTGCGCACGCCGTCCACGATGTATGCCTGCTCCATGCTCAGCCTTCCGGAAAGTGAGGGCGGGACGTTCGATACGCCGTCCCGCGGAACGCGGCGACGAGCGCCGCATCCTGGTTGCGCACGTCGACGCGGTAATACGCCAGTCGATTGGAGCCCGCCTCTTCGTCGGCAACCGCCGTGAGCACGTCGCCCGGCCGTACCGGTGCCGGATACGTGACCGAGTTCCCGACGCTGACCGTCACGCGACCGTGCGTGTTGCACGCGAATGCAAACGCGGAATCGGCCAGCGAAAAGACAATGCCCCCGTGCGCAACCCCGAAGCCGTTGACCATGTCATCCCGCACGGTCATGCGGCACGTCGCGTGACGCGGGGCAATGCGCAACACCTCGAGTCCCAGCCAGCGCGACAGGGCGTCCCGGGCCAGCATCGCCGCCACGACCCGCTCGGCCAGCCCCTGCTCCTCGGCTTCCGTCATCATGTGGGCAGGGGCAGTCCATCGCGCACACAACGGCGCAGCAGCGCGCTCGGCCGATAGCGATCGTCGCCCGAGTCGGACTGGAGACGTTCCAGTTCCTCCAGGATCGCCCCAACGCCGATCGCATTGCCCCACGCGAGGAGTCCACGCGGGTAGTTCACGCCGCGCGTCATGGCCACTTCGACGTCTCGCGCAGACGCGATCCGCAGGTTCACGGCATCGGCCGCTTCGTTGACCAGCAGCGCGACGATCCGACGCACCAGGCGATCCGCCAGGGCGGCGTCCTGCACAGGATCGGGCCGAGTGGCGCCTTCGCCGTAGTCGTAAAACCCGCGACCGGCCTTGCGGCCGAGCAGTCCCGCCTCGAGCAGGCGCTTCTGCGTGAGCGAGGGACGGTAGCGCGGATCGTAGTACATCGCGGTCCAGACCGACTCGGTCACGAGGTAGTTCACGTCATGGCCGATGAAGTCCATGAGCTCAAACGGCCCCATGCGAAAGCCGCCACGCTCGCGCATCGCCCAGTCGATCGTCGCGACGTCGGCTTCGCCTTCCTCGAGCACGCGCAGCGCCTCGCCATAGTACGGACGCGCGATGCGGTTCACGATGAATCCCGGCGTGTCCGCCGCGCGCACGGTGACTTTTCCCCACCCATCGATGAGGGCGCGTGCATCGTCGGTAACCCCCTCGGTGGTGCGAACCCCCGGCACGATCTCGACCAGGGGCATCACCGGGGCGGGGTTGAAGAAATGGATCCCGATCACGCGATGTGGCGCGTCGCACGCGGCGCCGATGGACGCGATCGACAGCGACGACGTGTTGGTCGCGAGGATGCAGTCGCGCCCGACGACGGACTCGAGAGCGCGGAACACCTCGCGTTTGGCCTCCAGGCGCTCGACGATCGCCTCGAACACGAGGCTACACGTGGCCAGGTCGTCGAACCCCGTGTCGGCGTCGGCGATCCGGAGACGCTCGATGGCCAGGGCCATCGCGTCAGCCGTGAGGCGCCCCCGTTCCATCTCGCGTGAGAGCGCACGCTCGATCGTCTCCTGTGCCTTCGTCAGCGTGGGAGCGTGTGCGTCAGCGAGCACGACGGGATGCCCATGGGCCAGCGCGACCTGTGCGATGCCGGCCCCCATCGCGCCGGCGCCCACCACGCCAATCATTGCCTCAGGCCCGATCACTATCGACCCTCGAACACGGGGGCGCGCTTCTGGCGGAAGGCCTGCACGCCCTCCACAAAGTCCGCGGTATGGCCCGCCTCACGCTGCAACGACTCTTCCATGTTCAGCTGTGTAGCAAGGTCGTGGTCAAACGACGCGTTGAGGAGCCGCTTGGTGAGGGCGAACGCTCGCGTGGGTTGCGTGGCGAGCTGCCCGGCGAGGGCCATCGCGTCGTCAAGCAACGTGTCCGCCGCGCACACCTTCCAGACCAGCCCGAGGTCGCGCGCCTGCGCCGCGGTGATCTTCTCTCCCAGCAGCATCAGCGAGGAGGCACGCGCGAGCCCCACAAGGCGCGGGAGCAGCCACGTGCCGCCACTGTCGGGCACGAGGCCGATCTTCGTGAACGACTGAATGAACGACGCCTCGGACGACGCGAGCACGATGTCGCAGGCAAAGGCGATGTTGGCCCCCGCACCTGCCGCGACGCCGTTGACCGCGCAGACGACGGGCTTTTCCAGGGCGCGCAGTCGAGTGACGATCGGGTTGTATTGCGCCTTCACCACGTCGCCGAGGTCCGGGCGAGGTTGGCCTTCGCCCATGGGCACCGACGCGAGGTCCTGGCCGGCGCAGAACCCGCGGCCGCTGCCGGTCAGCACCACCGCGCGTATCGTCGCATCGGCCGCGGCGTCGTCGAGTGCCGCCTGCAGCGCACGTGCCATGTCGAGGTTGAACGCGTTCAGGACGTCGGGACGGTCCAGCGTAAGGCGTAGGACGCCACCATGTCGTTCGGTACGCAGCATGGTCAGGGGAGAGCGGTCAGCGGGGCACGCGGACGATCTCGATGCGCTCGATCACATCGGCTTCGAGAACGCCCTCCGCCACCTCGCGCCCGCGCGTGATGGCAGCAAACGGTGTGTAGTCGTGATCGAGCCGGAAGTTGTCCGTCAGGTTCACGTAGATCTGCGCGTCGCCCGTGTCGCGGCCCCGGGTGGAGATGCCAAGCGTGCCGCGGGTCAGGCTCCGGAGGCCGAGTTCGTCGCGCAGGTACGCGGCGTCGCCGACGTATTCGTTCGCTGCCGGGCTCCCGCCCTGGATCACGAACCCCGGTTCCACCCGATGGAACGTGAGGCCGTTGTAGTAGCCCGCGCGGGCGAGGCGGATGAACCTGGCGACGGTATACGGGGCTTCGCGGCCGAACAGTTCGATCTCGAAAGTGCCGCCACCCGTGGCGGCGGCCATGGTGATCCGCGCGCGCCAGCGATCACGCAGCAGCGTCGCGATATCCTCCCTCGGGAGTGGGAGCGGGCTCGGCGCTGCGGTCACGGGGCGGCCGGACCAGTGCGACAGGACGGCCGCGGCCTTCCGGGCCACCGTGGAGTCGAAGTCGCTTCGGAGGGGCTCGATGCGCGGCACCAGCGCTGAGGATCCGAGTTCATCCAGGCGATCGAGGATCGCCACACGCGCATCGTGGGAGTTCTCGCGCCGCTCGGCGGTGATGCGATCGAGTGCGGCGAGGAGGGCGGCAACGGCCGCGTCGCGCCCCGGCGACCCCTTCAGGTGTGCAGCCGCGTCCATCACCACGTGATTCTCCGGCGCGCTGAGCGCTTCGATGAAGCGCGCATCGTCCGCATGGCCGGTGGTGGCGGCAAGGCCGCCTAACGCTGCCTGTTTTACGTTGCCGTTGCGGTCAGCGGCGAGTGCGCGCAGGGTGGCGGTGTCACGGAGCACGGTGGCCGCCCGTGCAATCCACGTGCGCAGCGGCCAGGGCGCCGGGGCCGCGGCGTCACGACGAACGATCGGCAAGGCCCGGTCCGGAGCCGTGCGCGCGAGCGCCATGAGCGCGTGGGCGTGAACGTGCCACCCCGGGCGGCCCGACGAGCGCGACGGACTGTCGCTTCGGTGCGTATCGATCAGCCCGAGGAGCACGCCGACCACGCGATCGCGATCGACGCACGTCGACGAGAGGCCATCGATCGCCGCCAGCATCACGTGCGCATTGTCGTCCCCGATGGCCGTCGTGATGACGCCGCACCCCTCCGTGCCAGCGAGCGTCCGCGCCGCGCGGACGGCTTCCACGCGCACCATCGGCGAGGCATCGCGCAGACCCAGCGCCAGCGTGGGCCGCCGTGTGGCGGCATCGAGCAGCGGCAACGCGAGCTGCGCGAGACGGCGGACCTGTTCATCACGATCCTTCTGGGCCTGCTGCACGTCGGCAGCATTGGCGACCCGCGCTGTCGTCAGGCCGAGCATCGCGAGGCGTCGTACGCGGGCCGGCGCTTCGGCAAACCCGCCAGCATCAAGTCGAAGGCCGCGGCGCATCACCTCCACCGCGGCGGCTCCCGGAGCGCCCGTCGTGCGCGCCTGACGTGCGAGGGTATACAAACCGTGAAGGCTCCCTTCGAGGCGCGCGGGCGCACGGCGCCCCTCCCCTCGTGGCGAGGCGATCACGACGATGGCCGCTTCGCCGCGGCGTGCGAGCGCCGAGTCTCCGTATGGGAGCCGACCAATCGTGCGAGCGGCAACGCCGGCTTCTGCGTCGGAGGCGCGGGGACCGGCGGCGCGTGCGAGTGAGTCCACGGCCGCGAGCAAGTTCGGTCGCGCGAGGCTCGCCGATGGTCCGCGCCGTCCCTGCAATGCCTGCCCGACGGCATTCATGGCCTCCATGCGCACGGCGGGCGACGCGTCACGCAGCAACGGATAGATCGCCGGCAACCATCGTTCGGATTGCTGGCGGCCGAGCGCGCGGACCGCGGCAGCGCGCAGCGTAGCGTCCGGGCGCGTCAGGTACGTGGTGAGCGCGGACAGGTCGTGGCCCTGCGTCCCGCGCGAGTCCTCGAGCAACGCGATGCGGGCAAGGTCCGTCGCCAGTGACTGGGAGACCGATGACTGGGCTCCTGCCACGTGAGGCGCGAGCCCGAGCCAGGCTGCGAACATCGCGGTTCGCATGAGCGCCGCTCCGCCAATCGAAGCATCCCCTGACATGCACCCTCTCTGGCTAGATTTCACGAACCCGACCCGCCGACGAGGGTGAAACTTACCGACTCCTCCGGCAGTCGATCAGTCGGTTCGGCGCCGCGCGCGGCCCTGACCTGCCTCTCATCCCGAGTCGATGCCTGTTCAGCCCAGGGAAAAGCGCCGCCGCTCATCGGACCCCAAGGTCCACCCTGACTTCGACTGGCGGCGCATTGCCTACCTCACGCTCGCGTCCCGTGCCCTGGACGATATCGAGGAGGACACGAACCGGAACCGCGCGAGCATCCCGAAGGACCATGTCGTGCTCTACCAGTTTTCGGCGCGGGGCCACGACATGGCACAGGCGATCCTGGGCTCGCTCATTACGCACCCTCACGATGGCGTTGGTGCGTACTATCGGTCGCGACCCACGCTGCTCGCCCTCGGCCTGACGCTCGACGACGCCTTTGGCAGTCCACTCGGCCGCGCGGGCGGATTCAGCGACGGGCGCGACATCGGCATCGTCTGCAATCTTCCGAATCGCGGGGGCCCGACAGTGCTGCCAATGTCCGGCGACGTGGGCTCACAGTACACCCCCACGGCCGGCTGGGCGCAGTCCATCTGCTATCATCGCGATACGCTCGCCGATCCGACCTGGCGCGGCGCGATTGGCATCGCCCTGGGCGGCGACGCCTCGGTGGCCACGAGCGGTTTCTGGTCGGCGCTCACGATCGCGACGACGCTCGAGCTCCCGATGCTGTTCTACATCGAGGACAATGACCTCGGCATCTCGGTGCGTGGGGACATGCAGACGCCCGGCGGCAACATTGCGCGCAATCTCGCGTCGTTCGCCAACCTCTTCGTGCGCGATGGAGACGGGACGGACCCGCACCAGAGCGCGCTCCTGCTCGCCGAGTGCGTGGAGCACGTGCGCGAAGGTCGCGGACCGGCACTCGTCAGACTCACCGTTCCGCGACTGTCGAGCCATTCGGGGCCGGACAACCAGAAGGGCTACCGGAGCGACGCCGAAATCGCCGGCGACTGGGCGCGCGATCCCCTGCCGCGTCTGAAGAACTATCTCGTGCCCGCGTTCATGGCGGCGAGCGAGTGGTCCGCGCTGGAGGCGGAGGTGACGCGCGACGTGAACGCCGCACTCGATCGGGCGCGCCAGCGATCCGCGCCCGATCCGGCCGATGTTGCGCGGTTCGTGTACGAGGAGGCGGACCTGCGCGGCGGCATCGACGCGTTTGGCGGCCTGCCGCGCGAAGTGACCGACGCGCTCCCTGCGACCACGGAGCCGGACCTCGACGGCCCGATGGTGCGGTTCGCGGAGGGCGTGCGCCGCACGCTGCGCCACGAACTGACCGTGAACCCCCGGGTGCTCGTGTTTGGCGAAGACGTGGGCTTGAAGGGAGGTGTCCACCTCGTGTCGGAGGGCCTGCAGAAGCAGTTCGGCGAGTCGCGGGTGTTTGACACGAGTCTTTCCGAAGAAGGCATCATCGGCCGATCAGTCGGGCTCGCGATTTCGGGGCTCATGCCGGTGGCGGAGATCCAGTTCCGGAAGTATGCCGACCCGGCCACGGAGCAGCTGAACAACTGCGGTACGATGCGATGGCGCACGGCCAACCGCTTTTGCGCGCCCATCGTTGTGCGCATGCCGGGTGGCTTTGGGAAGGACGTCGGCGATCCGTGGCATTCATTGAGCGCCGAGGTGGTGTTTGCGCACGCCGTGGGCTGGCAGGTGATCATGCCCTCCAACGCGGCCGATGCGGTCGGGCTCCTGCGGACCGCGATGCGTTCGCGCAATCCGAGCATCTTCTTTGAGCATCGTTCGTTGCTCATGACCTCGGACGGGAGCTCGCGGTACCCGGGTGACGCGTACGCACTGCCGTTGGGCGTTGGCCGCACCGTGCGTGAGGGAACGGACGTGACGCTCGTCAGCTGGGGCGCGATGGTGCACCGCTGCGTTGCAGCGGCGGCGCGCTCGAGCGCGTCGCTCGAGGTGATCGACCTGCGCACGATCGCGCCCTGGGACCGTGAGCTGGTGCTCGCTTCGGTGCGGCGCACGGGCCGCTGTCTCGTGGTGCACGAGGACACGATCACGGCGGGTTTTGGTGCGGAAATCGCCGCCACGCTGGCCAGGGAAGCGTTCTGGCACCTGGACGCCCCGGTGGAGCGCTTGGCCGTCGCGGACGTCCCGATGCCGTACCATCCGACGCTCCTCGCGGCGGTGCTGCCTTCGGTGGAGCAGATCGCCGCAGCAGCGGACCGGATCGCCACGACCTAACTCGCACCAACAGGCCGGCGCGTCGGCAGACATGACGCGCCCGTGGCTCCATCCCGTTCGATGTGTCGGAACGTCGCCGCGGGACCGAAAAGCAGCAGGAGCCCGGCCTCACACGCCGTCGCGCGCAGCCCCTGGGCGAGCAGACGCTCGTCGAGCGGGTCGAGTCGGTGGCCCGCGCGCAGGTCGACGACGACGCGCCGCTCGACGATGAACGGGACGCGGTGCTGCCCGACGCGCGTGCCCTTGTAGAACACGCCGATGCTGGCGTCCTGCTCCACGTCGACGCGGCGAGTGGCCAGCTCGAGGGCGAGTGCGCGCTGGTAGATGGGCTCCGTGAACCCGTGGCCCAGTTCGCGGTGGACGGCGAAGAACGCGGCCACGACGATCCCGATTGCGCGATCGTGCAGTACGCGCGGAATGCGTGCGCCGGCAGCCGTGTCGGCGTGTGCCGGGTCTGGAGCGGTAAGCGGAGAGAGCACGGGATCGCCTCCGAAGGGTGGAGGCACACGATGCACGATGCGGGGCGCGTTCCCGTCATCGAAACCTTGCGGCCTGGACCGAAATGTCGCCACGACGCGCGATGGCGGACGAACGCGCAGTGTTCACGCGTTCGTCCGCCATCGGGTCACGCTCGGGACTAGAGCGACGGAGCCGCCAGGTACGGGAAGGTCGTCCCGAATGGCTTGTCGTTCGCGTTCACGTTGTCGGTCGACAGCGCCGGCGAAACGTTTGCCGGGCTGAGGAGCGGGCCAAAGATCGCGGCGAGCCCCGCATCGACGACGTCGTCGGCGAGCTTGCGACCGCCGTAGCCGTCGGCGAGCGCCCAGGTGAGCCAGCCGGCGGTATTGGCCGGCTTGTTGGTCTGGACGATGAGCATGTCGGGCAGGAGGACCGCGGCGAGCGTGTTCGCCACGGTGTCGTTGCGACCGGCCACGGTCTTCACGAATGCGCGGACCTCGGCGCTGTGGTTGGCGACGTCGGTCGACGGCTTGCCGACGTTGTGGAAGGCGTGGTTCCGCTTGGCGAGGAGCACTTCGCTCACGAGCGGGTTGCCGAGTCGCTCCACCTGATTGTACACCCGGGGGGTGTTGCCCGGGCCGGTGGTGTCGTCATCGGAACCGCACGCGGAGAGCGCGCCAACGGCGGCGAGACTGAGGATGAGGCGGCGCATGGATGGAGTCGAGTGGGTGGGAAGCATGGCGTCAGCGGGAGATCGTGGCCCACAGGCCGATCTTGCCCGTGCCGGCGCCCGTGAGCTGATTCGCCGGCAGTTCCACGACGAAGGCCAGGGTGTTGAGCCCTCGGAGGTAGTCCGCAGCTTGTCCGGCCGGGCGGAACCCGGTGGCAGTTGGTGTGTCCGGGAGCTGGGAGAGCGGGCCACTCACTGGCTTGCGATCCGGCACGATGCGGAAGAACTGCTCCAGATCGAGGAAGAACGGATCGTCGCGAATGCCGGCGAACAGCTGCACGCCGCCGGCGCTGCCTAACGTGACATTGGTGGCACCCGTGAGCGTCGGACCCGACGTTACCAGGGTGGAGGTCGCACCGGTCATGGCCGGGGCCACCGGCCCGCGCATGGTCACGCGCTGGTTCGTGCCGCTGCCGTCGAAGGTGAATTGCAGCACGCGATCCTCGACGCCATCGCCGGTATTGTCGACCTTGATCTGGTAGAGAAGATCGGGGTCGAAGGCCGCGGTCGCGGCGCCAGCCGGCGTGATCGGGGACGAGGTGGTCAGGACGAGCGCGATGCGATCGGGAGCCGAGCCGGGGAACGCATACACGTCGTTGATGTCCATGCGCGGACTCAGTTCGACGTCGGGCGTATCCTGGTGATCTGACGCCAGGACGACGCCGGCCGACGCCACGGCGGCGAACGCGGCCACCGCAAGTACACGCCGCGGCGAAACGAGCCGTCGCAACGTCGAGGGGGACCTCATGGAACCTCCTTGGGAGTAGCAGGTTGGAGCCGCCCACGCAGGCGCGCGCTGGGCGTCACGCCTCGATTACGCCGGCGGGTGCTCCGTGGATTGCCCGGCTTCGTGCACGCGGCCAAGTTCACGAGTCACTTTCCATTCTCCCCTGCAGCGCTCCCTCGAGGCGTTCGAGTCGTCCGTCTTCGACCTCGCGATCGTGGGCGGCGGCATCACCGGATGCTGCATCGCCCGCGACGCGGCGCGCCGGGGACTCACGGTCGCGCTCGTCGAGCGCAACGACTTCTCGTGCGGGACGAGCGCCGCGACATCGAAGATGGTCCACGGCGGCCTTCGCTACCTGCAGTCGCTCGACGTCGGCGTGGTGCGTGAATCGCTGCGGGAGCGGCGTGCCTGGCAACACGTGGCGCCGCACCTGGTACAGCCGCTCACCTTTCTCCTGCCCACACGCACCCGTCGGGAGGACTGGACCTACCGCCTCGCGCTCTCGGTGTACGATGGTCTGTCGTGGGATCGCGACCGTCTCCCCGCGTCGGCTCGTCACCTGCGACCCACGTCGCACGTCGCCGCCCGCGACCTGATCGACCTCGAGCCGGTGCTCGACCAACCGCTGCGAGGCGGCCTCCGGTACGACGACTGCCACGCCTTCGCGCCCGAGCGCGCGGCCCTCGGGTGCGTCATGGATGCCGTCGCACATGGCGCGTGTGTGGCAAACCACGTAGAGGTTGTCGGCCTCACCGGAGACGCGCCGCAACAGCTCCAGGTGCTCGATCGCCTGACGCACACCCGCCTGACGATACGTGCCCGGCACATCGTCAACGCCACGGGCCCGTGGAGCGACCTCATCGCCGATCGGCTCGGCGTCGCCGCGCCGCGACGACTGGTGCGATCGAAGGGCATCCACCTCGTGACCCGCGCGATCACCGGTCGGCACGCGCTCACCGTTCCGGTGGGCGGGCGACACTTTTTTGTGATCCCGTGGCGCGACCACTCCCTCATCGGCACGACGGACGTCCCGTACGACGGATCCCCCGATGACGTCGGAGTGAGTGAGACGGACATCGACGACTTCCTCGGAACGATCAACCGCGGTTTGCCGGCCGCGCGCCTCACGCGCGCCGACGTGCGGTGGGCCTACGCCGGCCTGCGGCCGCTGATCGCGCCGCGCCGTGGCGGCACATATCGGGCAAGCCGTCGCGCCGACATCGTTCGCGAGCGTCCCGGCCTCCATTCAGCCATTGGCGGCAAGTGGACGACCTCGCGGGCGCTCGCGGAAGGTTGCGTGGACGCCGTCATCGGATCCCTCGGCATCGCCGCGCGTCCGTGTGACACCGCGACAGCGCCACTTCCCGGTGCGTCGCTGGACGATGGACCCCTCGTGCCCGACGCGCTCGATCGGCGCGCCGCCGACGAGACCCGGCGACTGCTCGGTTCGCACGCGGAACGGGTCTTCGCGCTCGCCCGAGGCACGCCAGCGTTAGGCGCCGTCATCGCCGCTCGCACGTTTGCCGCCGCCATCGTCGTCGCGGTGCGAGACGAGATGGCCTGCACGCTGGGCGACATCGTCTTCCGGCGCACGGGACTGTCGACCCTGGCGCCGCTCCCACGCGCCACGTTATCCCACGTCGCGCGACTCGCCCAGTCTGAGCTGGGCTGGAGCGACGCACGATGTTCCGCGGAAGTCGCGGACGTCGAAGCCGCCTACGCGCGCGTGTCGATGGCTCCTTCGTGACCCCGATCGCGATCGACGCGATCGCCACGACCGATGGCCTTCCGGCCTGCACGAATGGCGTAACGACCTGGGCACTGTTGCGACCACGTACTCGGCGCACTTGCGGTCCCGGTGCCTGTCTCGCGTGGCCACCAGCTTCCGCTCGAACCCCGCGATACTCGGCGGCCCACGGTTGGGGCACCGCCCAACGGTCCGGGCCCTGAGGCGCCGATCAGATCGCCTTGAAATGGTCGAACGGCTGTCGACAGTCGCTGCACACATGGATCGACTTGCACGCCGTCGATCCGAACTCGCTCTTGAGCACCGTT
This sequence comes from Gemmatimonadaceae bacterium, assembly GCA_020846935.1. Lineage (NCBI taxonomy): Bacteria > Pseudomonadati > Gemmatimonadota > Gemmatimonadia > Gemmatimonadales > Gemmatimonadaceae > Gemmatimonadaceae bacterium. The sequence continues at coordinate 93,901 of JADLCY010000006.1, read as the reverse complement.
CGCGGTGAACCGCAATGTGGACAAGCGACGGTGTGCTGCCGACGCAGCGCCACGAGCCCGGGCGCCGCGATCGCTTCGGGCTCCGGCGGTGCAATGCCGTACGCGCGCAGCTTCTCGCGCGAGGCGTCCGACATCCACGCCGTGGTCCATGGCTCGCGAAACACGAGGCGCACCTGCGCGATGATGCCGTGGGCGCCGAGTGCCGCGCGAATCTCGTCTTCCATCACGTGCATCGCCGGACACCCCGAGTACGTGGGTGTGATCTCCACGATGACGCTCTCGTCGCCGATGATCACGTCGCGCACCACGCCGAGTTCCACGACGCTCAGCACCGGGATCTCGGGATCCTTCACCACGTCCAGCCAGGCGAGCACCTGCTCGCGCGTGAGCGGCGCCGCCATGACTACCAGCTGGCGCCCGGGTGCGAACGGGGGAGGATCTGCATTTCGGCGAGCATGTGGCCAAGGAACTCCGAATGCCGTCCGCGACGCCCGCCGGTTACGACGCGCGGATCGGCGGGCACCACGAGTGTTGCCTGAGCCATCGTTTCGCGCACGGCGAGTTCCCACGGCGCACGCAGCGCGGGCAGGTCGACGCCAATGCCCTGCTCCATCATCGTCGCATCCACCGCGTCGCCCTCGAACAGCTCGCCGGCAAAGGCCCAGAGGCGATCGACGGCGTCCTGCATGCGCTGGCGGCTCTCGTCGGTACCGTCGCCCAGCCGCACGACCCACGCCGCGCTGTGCCGCACGTGATACGTCGCTTCCTTGAGCGCCTTGGCGGCGATCCCCGCCATCACCGGATGGCGCGAGCTGGCCAGGCGCGCCATGAACAGGACGTCGAACGCGTCGAACAGGTACTGCCTGACGATGGTGAACGCGAAGTCGCCGATTGGCAGCTCGACGAGTTGTGCGTTGCGGAAGTGAAACTCGTCGCGCAGGAATGCCAGCGCGTCCGCGTCCCGCCCTGCGCCCTCGGCTTCGCCCGCCAGGCCAAGGAAGGCAGACGCCTGCCCAATGAAGTCGAGCGCGAAGTTGGCGAGCGCGATGTCCTCTTCGAGGATCGGCGCGTGGCCGCACCACTGCGAAAGCCGGTGTCCCAGCACGAGCCGGTCGTCGCCGATACGGCAGCAGTATTCGAAGAGCGGATGCTGCGCCGTCCCGGACGTGGGCCCTCGCGGCACCGTCCCCGCGACGTCGGTCGGCGCTCCCGTCACGCGCGTTGGCTCGACGGTCATCAGAAGACCTTCACGCCGCGCGGCGACTTGTAGAACTGCGGGTGGCGATAGGCCTTGTCGCTGCCTGGGTCAAAGAAGGGGCCCGCGTCACCAGGGCTCGACGCGACGATCGATTCGGTCGGCACGACCCACAGGCTCTGGACCTTGCCGCGACGCGCATACACGTCGCGAGCGTTCTGCATCGCGTGCTCGGCGTCGACGGCGTGTACGCTCCCGGCGTGTTCGTGGGGCGCCCCTTCACCCTCCTGGGTGAAGACTTCCCACAGCGGCCATTGCGTATCGGACATGCGGGTCACGGAGAAAGTGAATGGCGATGTGAGTCAGGCGGCGGACTCGCGCGCGCGTGCGGCCTGCTTTTCCGCGTGCGCCGCGGCGGCCTCGCGCACCCAGCCCCCGTCTTCGTGCGCTTTGCGACGCGCCGCCATGCGTTCGCGGTTGCACGGGCCGTTGCCGGCAATCACCTGCTGAAACTCCGCCCAGTCGATCGCGCCGAAACTCCAGCGCTCGGCGGCCTCGTCCCAGCGCAGGTCAGGGTCCGGTACCGTCACGCCAATGGCCCGGGCCTGGGGGATCGTGAGATCCACGAATCGCTGTCGCAACACGTCGTTTGTTTCCCGCTTCACCCGCCATCGCAGGAGTTCGGCCGAGTTGGGCGACACCGCGTCGCTCGGCCCGAACATCATCAGGGACGGCCACCACCAGCGATTCACCGCGTCCTGCAGCATTTCCCGCTGGGCCGGCGTCCCCCTGGAGAGAACGGTGCAGATCTCGTAGCCCTGTCGCTTGTGGAAGTTCTCCTCCTTGCAGATGCGCACCATCGCGCGCGCGTACGGACCATACGAGGTCTTGGCGAGCATCGTCTGGTTCACGATCGCCGCGCCATCCACAAACCATCCGATGACGCCGATATCCGCCCAGGTGAGCGTCGGATAGTTGAAGATGCTCGAGTACTTCGCCTTGCCGGTCAGGAACTGGTCGACCAGTTCTTCACGCGAGATGTCGAGCGTCTCGGTTCCGCAGTAGATGTACAGGCCATGGCCCGCCTCGTCCTGCACCTTGGCGATCAGCACCATCTTTCGGCGCAGGCTTGGTGCACGCGTGATCCAGTTGCCCTCGGGCAGCATGCCCACGATCTCCGAATGGGCGTGCTGGGACATCATACGGATCAGTTGCCGGCGATAGCGCTCCGGCATCCAGTCTTTGGGTTCGATGCTCTCGCCGCGATTGAGTCTTGCCTCGAACTCGGCGAGCTTGACCGGGTCTTCCATGGGAGGGGTCCCGACGGACATGACAGGCTCCGGACTGCGGGGGGCTCGGCGCCCAACTCTCGACGCCACAACAGCTTCCCCAATGTAATACCTGCGTCGCGTCGGCGGGCAAACCCGCCGCGGAGAGGGGGCGCAACCCGGTTGCCGCCCTTCGCCCCCGCCGCTTGATTGGCCAGCACCCTCCCCAAGGTCGCCATGTCCACCACCGCTCCCGACGCCGGTCATGTCAGTCTCGATGTAGCCGACAGCATCGGTACCATCACCTTCGGCCACCCACGCGGCAACTCCCTGCCCGGCCAGCTCCTGCGAAAGCTCGCGGCCACGATCGAGGAGGCGGGACATCGGCACGACGTACAGGTCGTGCGGCTCCAGAGCAGCGGCACGGGGCCGTTCTGCGCCGGGGCCTCGTTCGACGAACTCCAGGCGATCGCCACGCCCGACCAGGGACAGGTCTTCTTTTCCGGATTCGCCAGCGTAATCCTCGCGATGCGGGCCTGCCCGCGCTTTGTCGTCACGCGTGTCCACGGCAAGGCGGCCGGAGGAGCCGTCGGGCTGATCGCCGCGTCCGACTACTGCATCGCCCATGAGAGCGCGTCCGTGCGGCTCAGCGAACTCGCGATCGGCATCGGACCGTTTGTCGTTGGACCGCCGATCGCGCACAGGATTGGCCTGGCGCACTACACCGCCCTGACGGTGGACCACGACTGGCGGGATGCCGCGTGGGCGCATCGCGTGGGCCTCTATGCGCGCACCTGCGACACGATCCCGGCGCTCGACGACGCGGTCACGAGCCTGGTGCGGCGGCTGGCGCGCTGTCACCCCGCAGCGATGGCGCGGCTCAAGCAGGTGTTCTGGGAAGGCACCGACCACTGGCCGGAACTTCTCGAAGAACGCGCGGCGATGAGCGGCGCCCTCGTGCTGTCCGAGTTCACCCGGGATGCCATCGCCGCCTTTGGCACGCGCTGAGGCCGGGCGAACGCTCGCCAGGTCGCCGGCAGGTCGCGTGGACGTGCCCGACCGCCGACGACACCTTGATCACGAACCCGCTCGCCGACCCTGATGAGTCAGTTCCTCGCGCACCTCGGCCAGGAGTTCCAGCTCCCGCTCCAGAACCCGGTGCTGGTGTTCGCGCTGATCCTTTCGATCATCCTCCTCGCGCCCATCGTCCTCAAGCGGCTGAACATCCCCGGAATCATCGGGCTCATCATCTCCGGGGTCATCATCGGCCCGCACGCGCTGAACCTGCTCGACAACAACGCGGCCATCAATCTGTTCTCCACGATCGGCCTGCTGTACATCATGTTCATCGCCGGACTCGAACTCGACCTCAATGAGTTCAGGGCGCACCGCAACAAGAGCCTGCTCTTCGGGCTGTTCACGTTCGCCATCCCGCTCGCGATCGGGTATCCGGTGTGCCGGTACCTGCTGGGCTACGACTTCAATGCGAGCCTCCTGACCGCCAGCATGTTCGCGACGCACACGCTGGTGGCGTACCCGATCGTGAGCCGGCTCGGCGTCTCCAAGAACCAGGCCGTTGCCGTCACCGTGGGCGGTACGATCCTGACGGATACCGCGGTCATGATCGTGCTTGCGGTGATCGCGGGCAACAACCGCGGCACGCTGGATTCGCAGTTCTGGGTGCGGCTCGTCCTGTCACTCGCGGCGTTCTCGGCGGTCATGTTCCTCGTGGCGCCGCGCGTGGCCAAGTGGTTCTTCCGCACACTCGAGAACGAGAAGCACTCGCACTACATCTTCGTGCTCACGGTGGTCTTTCTCGCCGCGTTCATGGCCGAACTGATCGGCATCGAAGCCATCATTGGCGCCTTCGTGGCCGGCCTGGCGCTCAATCGGCTGATCCCGCATTCGTCGGCGCTCATGAACCGCATCGAGTTCATCGGCAACGCGCTCTTCATCCCGTTCTTCCTCATCAGCGTGGGCATGCTGGTGGATGTCGGTGTGCTCGCCAGCGGCAATCGCGCGCTCATCATCGCGGCGGTGCTGACCGTCGTGGCGATCGCCGGCAAGTGGCTGGCGGCCTGGCTCACGCAGGTCGTGTTCAGCTACAGCCGGTCGCAGCGCGGCCTGATCTTCGGTCTGAGCGGCGCACACGCCGCGGCCACGCTGGCCGTAATCCTCGTGGGGTACCGGGAGAACATCCTCGACGAAAACATCCTCAACGGCACCATCCTGCTGATCCTGGTCACCTGCACGGTCGCCTCCTTTGCGACCGAGCGCGCGGCACGACGCGTGGTGGTGGAATCACCCGAGGACGGCAGCGACCTGCTCCCGGCGACCACGCAGCCCGGGGAGCGCATCCTGCTCCCCAGCGCCGCCATCGCGACCATCGAGAAGCAGCTGGAGTTCGCAATCCTGCTCAAGGACAAGGCGTCCACGGAACCGCTGTCGATCCTCACCGTGGTCTCCAACGACAGCGAAGCCGAGCTCAACATCCTCAAGGTACGCAACAAGCTGGACGAGTTCGTCAGGCAGGCGGCGGCGTCCGAGGTGAAGCTGAACGTCGTGACCACGATCGACCACAACATCGCCAGCGGCATCGTGCGCACCTCGCGCGAAGCGATGGTGGATCTGATCGTCCTGCGCTGGCCCAAGCGTACGGGGTTTCTCGATCGCCTGCTGGGCGAAACGAAGCTCGGCGCGATCCTGCAGAACGTGGATAAGGCGGTGTTCGTGGCCCATATCGCCGAGCCGTTGGTGACGCACAAGCGACTCGTGTGCGTGGTGCCGCCGCTCGCTGAATACGAGCAGGGCTTTGAGCAATGGACGGGGAAGCTCTGGAAGCTGGCGCAGGAGCTGTCATTGCCGGTGGTGGTGCACTGCAACGCAGCGACCGGCGAGGCGGTGACAAAAGCGATGGAGCGCGCCAGGTCGACCGTGGCGCTCGGCGTCATTCCCTTCGAGGACTGGGAGGACTTCCTGATTCTCGCGCGCGACGTGCGCCCGTCGGACCTCCTCGTGCTCGTGTCGGCACGAAAGGGATCCACGTCCTACCTCGGCGTGCTGGACAACCTACCGGCGAAGCTGGAGAAGTACTTTGCCTCGAACAACCGCGTGGTCATCTATCCGCATCAGCCCATCGGGCGACACGGCATCGAGGACTACTCGGACTTCAACGCCGAGCCACTGCAGATGGGCATCGATGCCGTGCAGCGGATCGGGAAGACCATCGGCAGTGTCTTCAGGAAGGAGTCACGGGACGATACACCGCGGCGAGGCGGCGAGCACTGACCGCCGCCGACTGCATGACGCTCGGGGAACGCGCCGACGTCCACCGTGCGGTCGCCGTTCTCCCGTGCGCGCGGGATCGTTCGCGCGACGGTCACGCGGATGGCGATCGCGACGGCCTGAGCACGGTGGCCGCAACAAGGAGCAGCACCACGTTCGCGAACCACATACCCATTGCCGGCGGCAACCTCCGCGCATCGACGAGTTGCTCGCCGGCTACGAGGCACACGTAGTAGCCCACGAATACCACGAGGCTCGAGGCGGCCACACGCACGGGGCCGGCGCCGGGGAACCGCACGCCGAACGCGGCAGCTGCCAGTGCCAGCACCATGCACGCAGCCGCCAGCGCGTACTTCTTGTGAATCTCCACCTCATACGCGGGCGCCATGGCGCGCGCGCTCGGGTGTACTGATGCGCGCGCGTCACGGGCCGCCGCGCGCAGCTCGCCGACGGTCATCTCGCGATCACTTTTGAACTGCGCCGTCGGGGCTGTGGATGGCCGCGGCGACATCGCAAGACGAAGCTGGTGGTTCGCGTAGGGAAGGACCTGCGTGTTGGAGATGAGCGCCAGCAGCGAGAGCGCAGCCGCCGCAGAAAGCACTGGAGCGAGCAGGCGTCGCAGTCGGCCACGGCCTCGTGTGGCGTCAGCACCAGGCTCTGTGTCACCGAGTCGCGTGAACACCCATGCGACCGCCAGGTAGACGCCCATCGGGAGGGTCATCGCCAGGATGAACGGCACCGAGAGCATGAGCAGTCTGGCCATCGCGCCGGGCCCCGCCACGCCGCCACCCAGCTGAGGTACGGCGCGCGTCGCGTAGTTCGTGAGCTGGAGCGCCGTGAGCACACCCAGCGACGCAACGAACGGACTCACGTGCCGCCTCAGAAGCTCCCTCGGTGCAAGGGTCGGGTTCACCCCGCCCCGCGCGACGCCGCTCACCTCCGGGGCGAACACGCCGATATCGACCAGCAGAGCGGTCGCCTGCGCGCTTACCGCCAGTCGCAAGACGGTGAACAGGACGCCCACGCGAAAGCGCCGCCGTTCGGCCTCATCGGGAATCGCGGCCGACTCGGCGAGCATCCCTCGAACGAGATCCTCGTGGCGAGGGTCCACCAGCCCGGCCAGGCGGCGCGTCGCACGCTCCATCGGAGTGAATGCGTTCATGCTCAGGTCTCGCGCGCTGAGGGAGCCGGCAACCAGGATGCGTGCGCCCGTTCCAGCGCCCGGCGTGCCTGTGCCCGGCCGGTCGCTGTGAGCCGGTAGAGCTGTCGCGGCGGCTTGCCCGGGAACTCGGACTCTTCCCATCGCGACTCGAGCCATCCGTCTTCGGTCAGGCGCGCCAGGAGCGGGTACAGCGTGCCTGACGAGAGGTCGGCGACCTTCATGAGGTCGTAGCCGTACCGCCAGCCCCTCGGGGCCTCAAGGAATGCGGCAAGCGCGCGCGTCATCGTGCGGGTGAGTCGCTGCACGGTCGTTATTCTACATATGCCGGTTACTGTACGCAAGTACCCCTCGGCTCGGCGTGCGCTTCACGAGGATCCGTGCGGCAGGGAACCGTATCCGGGTGAGCGAACGCGACCTGGTGGACCAGGGCACGCGCACGGCGCGCATCCAAGGCGTGGGCCAGCGCCCCCTCGCCAGGCGTCGTGCCCGCACCACGCAGTGGGGCCCGGTGGAGAGCTGCCGCTCGAGACGACGCTCACGGAGCCACCGAGCCGCCTGGTGCGCACGATTTCGGGCCCCCGGCTCCGTTCGGCGGTCCATGTCCCGAGCGTCGGCCTACGGAACGACGCCTGACCCCTCGAGGCGAGTCGTCAGTGGCTTGCCGGTGCGCTGGAGGCGACGCGCGGTCGCTTCCGTCTTCCGCATCACGCGCAGCAGGTTTCCACCCATCACCCGCTTCACCTGTGCATCCGTGTACCCGCGGCGGAGCAGCTCCGCGACCACGTTCGGGAACATCGAGATGTCGTCGAGGCCCCTGGGGTGCTGCTCGAGGGCGCCGAGATCGGCGCCGATGCCCACGTGGTCGATCCCGATGAACCGGATGATGTACTCGATGTGGTCGACGTAACGCTCGAGGGTGGTTCCGGGCACGTTGTTGATGTAGACGCCGAACGCCGAGTCGGCCTTCGCCTGATCGTCTGCGAACTCCGCGCGCAGGCGTCGCTCCACCTCGAACACGTCACGCATGAGCCGCGCGCCCGTGGAGTCCACGAACGCGGGATAGGCGTTGACCATGACCACGCCGTCCTTCTGTTTCACGAGCCGAAGGATCGAGTCGGGCACGTTTCTCGGGTGGTCGGCGAGGGCGCGGACGGAGGAATGGCTGAAGAAGAGCGGCGCTTCGCTGATCCGCGCGACATCGCTCATCACGCCGTCCGAGACGTGCGAGAGGTCGACCATCATGCCCAGCCGATTCATCTCGCGGACGACGTCCTCGCCGAACGCACTGAGTCCGCTGTGCCGGGGCGCATCGGTGGACGCGTCCGCCCACGCGGTCGTCGACCCGTGGGTGAGCGTCATGTAGCGCACGCCTAACGCGTAGCTCTGCCGCAGCACCCCGAGCGAGTTGTCGATGGCGTGGCCGCCCTCGATGCCGATGAGGGACGCGATCTTCCGGCGCCGGTGGATGCGCACGACCTCGTCCGCGGTCGACGCGAACGCGAGTCGCGGCGACCGCGCGATCATCCGGTGGATCATGTCGATCTGTTCGAGCACCATGGTCCCGGCGCCTTTTCCCTCGTAGGCAGAAGGCACGAACGCCGCCCAGAACTGTCCGCCAACGCCCCCTTTCACGGCGCGTGGCAGGTCCGTGTCGAGGTCAGGCAATGGCCGATCGGGATCGTAGCGCTCGAGGTCGTACCGTGACCGCTGGTACGACATCCACGGCAGGTCGTTGTGCGTGTCGATGAACGGTGCCTCACGCATCAGGCGGCGAGCGCGCGGGAGAAATGCATCTCGCCCCTGCGCCGCGAGGGCAACAGGGGCGAGGAGCGCCAGGATGATCGGAACGCGGACGCACCGCGAGGCAAGGCGCATGGGAGTCTCAGCGACGCTGCGGGAGGATGGGCCGTGGAGCCGGGAGTCGAGGCTACGACGTTGGCGGGTTGAACGCGGCGTGCTGCTGTTCCAGCCAGCTCTGATGGTACGCGTGATCCTCGAACTCCATGGCAAGCTTCGCGACCTTGAGCGGCCGGAAGGAGTCCATCATGACCGCCAGCTCGTTGGTATACGTCGCACCGATGCTCGCTTCGGCGCGGCCGGGGTGCGGGCCGTGCGGCAGGCCGTCCGGGTGGTGTGTGACCGATCCGTACTCGATGCCCTTGCGACTCATGAACTCACTCGACGCGTAGAACAGCACCTCGTCGGAATCGACGTTCGAGTGGTTGTACGGCGCGGGCACTGCCTGCGGATCAAAGTCGTACGGCCGCGGGCAGAACGAGCAGATGACGAAACCATCGCCCTGGAACGTCTGGTGCACCGGCGGCGGCTGGTGAATGCGCCCGACGATCGGCTCGAAGTCGTGGATGTTGAACGCCCAGGGATAGAAATGGCCATCCCATCCGACGACATCGATCGGATGGTGGTCGAGGATCAGCTCGTTGAGCGCGCCATACTGCTTCACGAGGAGCGGGAAGTCGCCGCGCTCATCGTGCGGCGCGAGCGCCGACGGACGGCGGATGTCACGCTCGGAGAACGGCGCGCCTTCGACGAGCTGGCCGACGTCGTTGAGATAGCGCCGCGGCCACCGCACGTGCCCCGCGCTCTCAAACACCACGAACTTCTGCGCCACGCCCGGATCGAGCCGCCACCGGTGGAGGATGTTGCGGTGGATGACGACGTAGTCCCCCGGCTGGTACGGCAGATCGCCAAACACGGACTCGAGCACCCCCGACCCCTCGGCGACGTACACGACTTCGTCAGCCTGTGAGTTGCGGTAGTGGTGCGCATCGACGATGGTCGGCTCGACATAGAGCATCGCGATGTCCTTGTTGAAGAGCATCGGGATGCGGTCGAGCGTTGGGCTGCCCCCCTTGGCCGAACGGGCGGTGCGAAAGTGGCGGTGTCGAAGCGACGTGGACTCATCAGCCTCCCATACCACGTCGCGCACCCTGCGCGCCGACTTCACGGTGGTCGGAGGATGGACGTGATACAGGAGGGACGACGTCCCGGTGAACCCCTCGTGCCCCATCAACTCCTCGGCGTACAGCCCACCGTCCGGGCGACGGAAGACGATGTGGCGCTTGCGGGGGATGGTGCCTAACGTGTGGTAGATCGGCATCCTGATGGACGAGTGAACGTGTGGACGGATCGACGGACGGGCGGACGCCTGGACAGAGGGTCGGGCGAAGGTCGCGGCGGCTGGGCCCCTCCGTCCGCGCGTCCTGCGTCCGCCGCTACAGGTTTCCTCTCAGTGCCTGCTCCCGCTCGATCGACTCGAAGAGCGCCTTGAAGTTGCCCTTGCCAAAGCTCTTCGCACCCTTTCGCTGGATGATCTCGTAGAACAGCGTGGGACGATCCTGCACCGGCTTGGTGAAGATCTGCAGCAGGTACCCCTCATCGTCGCGGTCCACGAGGATGCCCAGCTCGCGCAGTGGAGCGACGTTCTCGTCGATCGTTCCGACGCGATCGAGCAGGTCGTGATAGTAGGTCTCGGGTGTCCGCAGGAACTCGATCCCGCGCGCCTTGAGCGCCCGAACGGTACCGATGATGTCGTCGGTGGCGACGGCGATGTGCTGGACGCCCGGACCACCGTAGAAGTCGAGGTACTCGTCGATCTGTGACTTCTTCTTGCCCGCCGCCGGTTCGTTGATCGGGAACTTGATCCGCCCGTTCCCATTCGACATCACCTTCGACATCAGCGCCGAATACTCGGTGGAGATGTCCTTGTCGTCGAACGTGAGCAGGTTGTGGAACCCGAGGACCGAGGCGTAGAAGTCCACCCAGACGTTCATCTTGCCCAACTCGACGTTGCCGACGCAGTGGTCGACGTACTTGAGGCCCACCGGTGACGGCGCATAAGGCGAGCTCACCGGCACGAAGCCCGGCATGAACAGACCGCGGTAGTTCCGGCGTTCGACGATCGAGTGCACGGTGTCGCCGTACGTGCAGATCCCGGCGACCACGACCTCGCCGTGTTCGTCGCGGCTCGCCACCGGCTCCTGGGCCGAGCGGGCGCCGCGCGCGATCGCCGTCGCGTAGGCCTCCCGCGCATCGTCGACCCAGAACGCAATGTCGCGCACGCCGTCGCCGTGTCGTCGCACGTGGTCGGCGATCGCGCCGTCCGTGGTGAGCGGCGTCGTGAAGACGAAGCGCAGCTTGTCCTGCACGAGCAGGTAGCTCGCGCGATCGCGCACACCGGTCTCCGGGCCGCGATAGGCCACCAGTTCGAACCCGAAGGCCGAGCGGTAGAAGTGCGAGACCTGCTTGGCGTTGCCGACCCAGAACTCGACATAGTCGGTCCCGTTGATCGGGAAGGCGTCATGCACCGTCTCGGGCGAAGGCAGGGTCGAAGTCATGGACGGGGTCAGGGGTCAGCGGGATGCCTTCATGATTCACGCGGCATCAATGAATGTCCAATATATCGCCAGGCATTGTGTGATATCGTTCGCGTATCATGAGCTTCGAACTCCGACACCTCCGATACTTCGTCGCGGTCGCCGAAGAACTCCACTTCGGACGGGCCGCCAGCCGGCTCGGCATCGCCCAGCCGCCGCTCAGCCAGCAGATCCAGGCGCTCGAGAAGGCCCTCGGCGTGCGCCTGCTCGAGCGATCCCGCCGGCACGTCGCCCTCACCCCCGCCGGCGCCCAACTCCTCGGCGACGCCCGTCGCGTCCTGCGCGACGTCCGTGAGGCCGCGACCGCCGCGCGCCGCGCCGCACGTGGGGAGACCGGAACCCTGTCGGTCGCGTTCGCCGCGTCCGTCATGTTTCTCGCCCTGCCGCGCATCATCCGCCGGTTCCGCGAACAGTTCCCCGGCGTGCATCTCGAACTGCGCGAACTGGCGACCGGGCCACAACTCGCCGCCCTCCGCAGCGGCGAACTCGACGTCGGCTTCCTCCGGCAGCCCCCGCCGGACCCCATGCTCGTGACCGAAACCGTCATGACCGAGCCCCTCATGATCGCCGTCAGTCGCCGACACCCGCTCGCGACCCGGCGGCGCCTGGTGCTCAAGGAACTTGCCACGCAGGACTTTGTGCTTTTCCCGAGCGACCTGGCCCCCGGGCTCCACGCGCAGGTGCTGTCCCTGTGCACCGCGGCCGGTTTCACGCCCGGCATTCGGCAGGTCAGCCGCGAGCTCTACACCACCGTGTCCCTGGTCGAGGCCGGAATGGGGGTCACGATCATTCCGTCGTCGGTGCGCAAGATGGGCTGGCGCGGCGTGCGCTACTTTCCGATTGCCGGGCCGGGCGCGACCACGCACATCGACGCCGCACGTCGGGCAGACAACAGCAATCCCGTGGTGCGGGCCTTCCTTGACCTCGTTCGCGCCGCTGTCCGGACCGCTCGAAGCGAATCAGTGGGTGCCGGACTGCCGTAGTTCCGTTGCGCCGTTCCGCCGCCGATTCGTCACGCTACCGTCCCGCCATGTCGCACACCTGGGAATTGACCCGTCTTCGAGAAGCGTTGGCAGGCCAGTACGAAGTCGAGCGCGAGATCGGCCGCGGCGGGATGGGCATGGTGTTCCTGGCCCGCGACATCACGCTCGATCGACGGGTCGCGATCAAGACACTCCCGGCGCACCTCGCGTTCGACGACGTGGTGCGTGAACGCTTCCTGCGCGAGGCGCGCACCGCGGCCTCGCTTTCGCATCCGAACATCGTCCCGATCCACCGCGCCGAGCAGGCACAGGAGATCGTGTACTTCGTCATGGGGTTGGTTGATGGTCCGTCCGTGGCTCAACGGATGCGTCAGGGACCATTCTCGCCCGCGGAGACGATCGCGATCCTTGCCGACGTTGCGGACGCGCTCGGCTATGCGCACGGGCGAGGGGTGATCCACCGCGACGTGAAGGCAGAGAACATCCTGCTCGACCCGCATCAGGGCCGAGCGATGGTGACCGATTTCGGGATCGCGCGCCTCGCCGAGGCGGCGCCGATGACCGCCACGGGGACAGTGCTGGGGACGGTGCACTACATGAGCCCGGAACAGGTGGCCGGCCAAACGATCGATGGCCGCAGCGACCTGTATTCGCTGGGCGTCCTGGCGTTCTACATGCTCTCCGGTCGCTTTCCCTTCGAACACGCGGCGCCATCGGCTGTGCTGGTGGCTCACGTGATGTCTCACGCGCCGGCGCTGTCCACCGTGGCGCCCGACGTGCCGGCATCGCTCGCCGCGGTCGTCGATCGGTTGCTGGCGCGCGATCCGCATCGCCGGTACGAGTCCGCCGCGCAGGCCGGCCTGGCACTGAGCGGCGCCCTGGCCGGGATCGGTACGCAGGTCTCAGCCGCGCAGCCGCGTCTTTCGAGTGCAGCGGCCGCCGCGGTGTGGGAGCGCGCGGCGCTGCTGCAGGAGTACACGGGACGCGAGGCGCCGCCGCCAGTGCCCATGCGGAGCGAGGCCGACGCCAGCGCCGGGACGACGGGCTACCGACTCGACCAGGTGCGCGAAGCCGCCGAGCAGGCGGGCATCGATGCGCGCTATGTGGAGCGTGCTCTCGCCGAGCGCGCTGGTCGGCCTGAGACCACCTTGCGCGTGCGACCCGGGGCGATGATGTCGGAGCCGGTCAACCGCTGGCTCGGCGCGCGCACGAAGCTCGAATACGAGGCGGTGCTCGAGGGCGATCTCACCGAGGAGGAACTCGAGGAGATCGTCGACGAGATGCGGCGGAGCCTCGGCGTCTTCGGGAGCGTGAGCACGGTGGGTCGCACCCTCACGTTCACGTCGCAGCAGTCGTCGTGGTCGGAGAGCTCTCCACGCCGGCTGCAGGTGTCGGTGACCTCACGGGGAGGGCGAACGACGTTGCGCGCGTATGAAGACCTGCGCCAGATGTCGCACGGCATCGTTTGGGGCGTGACGGGCGGTGCGGGTGGCGGGCTCGGGGGCGCCGCGTTCGGCGCCGTCATGGCCGCGTCCAAGGGGGCGCTGATCGCCGTCGCGCCACTGGCGTTCGTGGGCGTCGCGGCGGCCGCCTACGCGTCGTCGCGAGTGATCCTGCGCACGGTCATCGCCCGACGGGAGCGCGAGATCGTGACATCGATGGAGCGACTGGTGCAGCGCGCGCAGGAACTGCTGGATGCCCGGCGGCGGCTGGCGGGTCCTGCGGCGTAGCCTCGGGGGCTGGTTCGCTCGAGCCTCGCCAGGTCCAGCGAGCGCGATCGTGCCGCACACGACTCGCAGCGCGCGCCGGGCCGCAACGCGCCCGACCCCTGGGACGCTCGCTAACGTCTGAGTGCCGGCAGGTCGCGATACAGCTCGAGCGACGCCGGATTGGCCAGGGCTTCGGTGTTCTTCACCGGTCGACCGTGGATCACTTCGCGGACCGCCAGTTCGCTGATCTTGCCCGAGATCGTGCGCGGGATGTCGCTGACCTGCACGATCACCTTCGGCACGTGGTGCGGACTCGTGTTCGCGCGGATCGCCACCCTGATGCGCTCGCGCAGGGCGTCGTCGAGCGTGAGGCCTTCACGCAATCGCACGAAGAGCACGATGCGAACGTCGGGGTCACGCGCGTCGCCGATCTCCTGTCCGACGACGATGCTCTCGACGATCTCGGGAAGTTGTTCGACCTGGCGATAGAGTTCGGCGGTACCGATGCGCACGCCACCGGGGTTGAGGGTCGCGTCACTGCGGCCGGTGATGACGAGCCCTCCATGCGGCGTGAGTTCCGCCCAGTCCCCATGGCGCCAGACGCCGGGCCAGGCGTCGAAGTACGCGGCGCGATACTTCGCGCCATCGGGGTCGTTCCAGAACGCCACCGGCATCGACGGGAACGGACGCGTGCACACGAGTTCCCCGGGTTCACCGCGGACCGGGCGCCCCTCGGCACCGAACACCTCCACGGCCATGCCGAGGCCGCGCGCCTGCAGTTCGCCGCGCCAGACGGGTCCGGTCGGATCGCCTAACGCGAAACACGAAATGATGTCGGTCCCGCCGGAGATCGAGGCGAGGTGCACATCGGCCTTGATGTCGCGGTACACGTAGTCGAACGAGGGCGGCGCCAGTGGGCTTCCGGTGGAGAGGACCGCACGCAGCGCGCCGAGGTCGCGGGTGCGGCCGGGCCGGAGCCCTTCTTTCTCGGCGAGTGCGAGGTACTTCGCACTCGTCCCGAAAACGGTGATCCGTTCGTCTTCGGCCAGCTGCCAGAGCAGGTCGGGTCCGGCGTCGGCGTCGCCGTGTCCGGGTCGGAGGGCGCGGTGCAGCGGCGCACCGTCATAGAGGACGATGGTCGCGCCGACGGCGAGGGCGCTCACCAGCCAGTTCCACATCATCCAGCCGCAGGTGGTGAAGTAGAAGAGGCGGTCGTCGCGCGTGAGGTCGACGTGGAGGCGGTGCTCCTTGAGGTGTTGGAGGAGCGTGCCGCCAGCGCCATGCACCATGGCCTTGGGGAGGCCGGTGGTGCCTGACGAGTACATGATGAAGAGCGGGTGATCGAAGGGGAGGCGTTCGAAGGCGAGCGCGGCGTGACGCGGACGTGATGGATCGCCGGTAGATTCGCTATCGGGGGGGGCCCCCCGGTGCCCGGACGCGACCCATTCCCCCCACACCGCCGCCGCACGGATCCCCTCCACGGCCGGTGCCTCGGAGAGAAACGGCACCACCACCACCCGCTCCACCGCCGGGATCGACGCCGCCACCTCCTGCACCCGCGCCCGCAGGTCGATGGCCTTGCCGGCGTAGCGATACCCATCGGTCACGAAAAGGACGCGGGGCGCGATCTGCCCGAAACGATCCAGCACGCCGCGCACACCAAAATCGGGCGAGCAGGACGACCACACCGCGCCGATCGACGCCGTCGCCAGCATCGCGATCACCGCCTCCGGAATGTTCGGCAGGTAGCCCGCGACGCGATCCCCGGCGCCCACCCCGTGCACGCGGAGCGCCGCCGCCACCTCGGCCACCGCCTCGGCAAGCTGTGCGTATGTCAGCGCCGATCGGCGCCCCTGCTCCGTCCAACTGACGATCGCCTCATGCGCATCTCGGCGCCGCAGCAGATGTTCGGCGTAGTTGAGTCGCGAGTCGGTGAACCACCGCGGGCCGGACTGCGCGTCGGGAGGCGCCATGCGGTCGAGCCCCAACACGACCTCGCGCCACGGCTCACCGTCCCGCGGCGCCGCGATGATGTCACTCCAGCGCCAGAACGCCCCCCAGAACGCGGCCGGGTCTGCCACCGACCATCGCCAAAGTGCGTCGTACGAATACTCCCACGTGACCAGGCCGCGATCTCGCAGGTACGCGTGGAACGCGACGAGCTGCGAGCCTGCGACCCGAGCGGGCGACGGCGCCCACAACGGTTGCTCCGTCATGATCGGCTCAGTTGATGCCGACCAGCTCGATGTCGAAGACGAGGTTCGAGTTCGCCGGAATCGGCCCGTTCGCCACCGTCCCGTAGCCCTGCGACGAGGGAATCACGAGTCGTCGCTTGCCACCGACCTTCATGCCCTGCATCCCCACCTTCCATCCGGGAATCAGACCGCCAAGCGGGAACGATGCTGGCGTACCCGTTCCCACGTTGCCGTCGAACCTGGACCCGTTGGCCAGGAATCCGTTGTAGTACACACGCACTTGCGGCGTCCCGGCAAGCGCCGCCCCGCCACCCACGACGGAATCGAGGATGTAGACCCCCGACGGCAACTTGGTCATGGCCGCGAGGTTGATGTTGAGCGACGATGCCCAGACCTGAGACTCGAGCGAGGTGACCGGCTGCACGGGAGCGGAGGAATCGTTGGGAGAGCAGGCCGCGAGGCACAGGGCGGCGAGTACGGATCGAGCGAACGACATCAGGTGCACCCACGGTGAAGGAGACAGGGTGGCGTCCACCGCCCCCCGCAGCGACCCGCAAGATACATCAACCCCTCAGCGGGCGATCAGGTCGGGCGTGATTTCGTCGAGGGTCCGGCACCCGGCGAGCGCCATCGCCAGGTCGAGTTCCTTGCGCAACAGATCGAGGACGCGGCGGGCGCCCTCCGCACCGCCGACCGCGAGTCCCCACACCGGCGGCCTGCCGAGGAGCACGGCGCGCGCGCCTAACGCGATGGCCTTGAGCACGTCGGTCCCCCGACGGATGCCACCATCCACGTAGACTTCGGCGCGACCGTTCGCGGCCGCCACGACCTCCGGGAGCGCACGCGCCGTGGCGATCGCCGTGTCGAGTTGCCGACCGCCGTGGTTCGACACGATGATCCCGGCCGCGCCGTGATCGATGGCCCGCGCGGCGTCGTCGCCGCGCACGATCCCCTTCACCACCACCGGCAGTCCGCTGATCTCGCGCAGCCATGCGATGTCCCGCGGCGTGAGCGATGGGTCGTGCAGGCCACGGAAGTGTTGCATGAGCCCCGACGCGTCGCCGGTGGCCGATGGCACGGCTTCCATGCCCGCGATTTCGGCATTCGCGATGTGGAGCCCCGATGGAAGCGTGAAGGCGTTGCGGATGTCCCGCTCCCGACGGCCCAGCATCGGCGCATCGACCGTAAGGACGAGGGCGCGATACCCTGCCTCCACCGCTCGCTCGACCAGCCGCTGCGTATACGTCCTCGATTGATAGATGTAGACCTGGAACCACTTCGGCGCGCTCGTCGCCGCCGCGACGTCCGCGAGCCCGATCGTGGCCGTGGTGCTGACGATCATCAGCGTCTCGGCCAACGCCGCCGCGCGCGCCATGCCCAGCTCACCGTCGGGATGCACGAGCTTCTGCATCGCGGTCGGCGCAATGAGCACCGGCAGCGACACGGGCGTGCCCAGGACAGTCGTCGCGAGCGAGCGCGTCGTCACGTCCACCATGGTCCGATACCGCACGGCGATCTCGTCCCAGGCTCGGCGATTGTCACCAACCGTGATTTCGTCGTTGGCTCCGCCGACGAGGTATCCCCAGGCCGCGGCGTCCGTCTGCTCCCGCGCGGCGCGTTCATACTCGAACAGATTCAGCATGTGTCTGGACGTGTCAGTGTGCAGTCCGATGCTCGCACGCGGTACCTGCTCGCGAAAGGGGCACGGTGAAGCCACGCGGGGCCGGGCCGACCCACTGGCGCAGTCCGCGTCCGCTGGCGCCGAGCGCCCGTGCAGCGCCGACGGTCGCAATGCGCGATGGGGTAACCGTGGTCGGGTCCGCCGCTAACTTCTGACTGACGACTTTCCCGGAGCCTGTATGAAGCAGATGGTGGTCCGTCGAGCCCTGAGCGCCGCGTTGCTCGCCATGGTCCCGTCCCCTGCCCTGACACAGGGCCGACCGGCGGCCGCCGACTCAACCGACCCGATCGAGACGCTCGTTGCCCGACTCGACCTCGAGCGCTACAAGGCCACGATCAAGGGCCTCACGCAGTTCGGCGACCGCCGTCAGGGCACGGATCGCAATCGTCAGGCGCTCGACTGGATCGAAGCCCAGCTCAAGAGTTCGGGCTGCACGAACACCGAGCGCCTCACCTATCAGTACAACCCACCGGCGCCCACGCCACGACCGGCCGGCGCCGCCGGAGCCCCACCGCAAGGGCAACGCCCAACTCCGCGATTTGGCGCCGGAGGCAGCCGGCCCAGGGGCACCCGGGCCCGGACCGGCGTCAACAATGACTCATTGGCCCAGCGCGATGCGCGGCTGCGCGCACTCAACGCGCAACCCAGCACGCCCGGCGAGCGCCAGAACGTGTACTGCACCAAGATCGGGACCACGCGACCCGACGAGATGTACATCGTGGGCGCCCACATGGACGGCATCGGTTGGGGTGAGGCCGCCAATGACGATGGCTCGGGCACGGCGATCGTGATGGAGCTGGCGCGCATCTTCAGCAGCCCTGACGTACAGACGGAACGTTCGATCCGTTTCGTGCTCTGGAACAACGAGGAGACCGGCCTCAACGGCGCGCGCGCCTACGTGGAACAGCGGCAGGCCCTGCAGGGAAAGGAGAACCCGGCGGGATCCGGCAGGTATCCGGAGCCGCGCTGGCTCGGCATGATCCAGCACGACATGATGATGTTCGACCACGGGATGCCGCGCGCAGACGGCACCCTCGCGCCCGAGCAGCGGCCGGAGGCCGACGTGAACATCGAGTTCCAGTCGAACTCGAAAATGGCGGCGGCCTCACAGTCGCTGGCGTGGGCCGTGCACACCGCCAGTGAGCGCTACGCCACGGACTACCCGGCGACCGTCGGTCCGCACATGACCAACACCGATTCGGCGCCGTTCCAGGACATCGTCGCGTCCATCTCCCTGCGCGAGAACGAGCGCGGTGCGCACACCGGCAATGGGTGGAACCCTCACTGGCACCAGCCCACCGACCTGTTCGCCACGTATAGCGACAAAGACTTCCGGCTGGGGCTGAACGCCGCCCAGAGCACGCTTGGCGGGCTTGGAATGCTGACGGGAGTGACGCTCCGGAAATAGCTCTACGGACAATGACGCGCGCGGCGAGGCGCCGCCGCGTGCACTGGAGCGGCAGGCGTCGCGGATGCGCGTCCGGCGATGCGCTTCCTCTGCGACGGACTGCCGCTCCTACGTCGGCTGACGTATGGGGCGGCTGGCCCCAATCGGCGCACCTTCGGGCGACCTCCACCCGGAGAACAGTATGCGCGCCGCCGTCGGCATCGTGATCGTGATCTCGTGCCTCCCCTTGCGCATCCTCGTCGCACAGGGGTCGGCCCCCTCGCGCCATGACGTGTTCCTCCCCGTCATCGGATCCGCCCCGGAAACGGGACTGCAGCTGGGCGCCACGTGGCTCCGAGCCTACTGGCGCGGACCAGGGGAGACGACCCGGCCCTCTCGCATCCAGGTAGCGCTCATCGCGACGACGCACCACCAACGGCGCATCTCGGCGTCCGTGGATACGTGGTCGTCGGGCAATGCGCGACGCCACCGCGTGAGCGTCGAGGCCCAATACTACCCGTTGCCCGTATTTGGGATCGGCGCCGAAGCGCCTGACGAGGCCGAGGGGCGCTACACCGCCACGGGCATCGACGCACAGTGGCTGTTCCAGCAGCGGGTCATCGGGCCGATCTACGCCGGTGCGACGCTGCGCTATGACGGGCTGCGCGCTCGGGACGAAGATTTCTCGGCCTGGGAGTCGCTCTATCCCCGTCCGCCCCTGCGCACACACCCGCAGGTGAAGGCGCAGGCGATGCTGGTTCGGGACACCCGGGACCATCAGGTAGCGGCTCGCGCCGGCGCCCTGCTGCAAGTCGTTGGAGGTACGGCGACTGACCGCTCCGCTGGCAGCACACGCACGTCAGCCAGACTCAGCACCGACTTCCGACGCTATTTGTCGCTCCCCGCGCACGGCGTGCTGGCCCTTCAGGCGGCCGGAACCGCAATGCTCCGTGATGGCGATGTCCCGGACTACTTCGCGGCACTGGGCGCCGACACGCTGATGCGCGGATACGTTCGCGACCGCTTCCGGGACAAGGCGGCGGTGGCCGCGCAGGCCGAGTGGCGTTCGGGTTTCGTGGGGCGCGTGGGGTTCGTCGCCTTTGGCTCCGCCGGCGCGCTGGGTGCACGCATCGGCGACCTCGGCTCACACGGTGCCGTGTTTGCCGGTGGCGCCGGATTGCGGTTCCGACTCTCGGAAGCCGACCGGTCGCGCATCCGCGTGGACTATGCCCGCGGGCGCCAGGGTGGTGCGCTCTACGTCGCGCTGGGAGAGGCGTTCTAGCATCCACTGTTCTTCGGTTGGCGCGGTCGGCGGCATCCAGGTGCTGCCGCATGCGTCGGTCGAAAGCGGCCCGCCTTCACGGGCCGCTTTGCTTTGGCGCGTCTGCCCCCCGTCATCACCGGTGCCGCCGCTCCTTCGTCGCCCGACGGCTCCAATGGCGCGCCGCCGGGAGCGTCTCGAGCGCGCTGCCGGCGTCCCACGGCAGCCTCGCACGCCGTGGAGAGACTCTGCCTGACCTCCTACGTCATTCGACGGATCGTGGCGCTGCGCAGCCTACACGAGAATAGCGCACGTCCACTCCGGACGAGGATCACCACACCTTGGAGGGTACGCGTATGCAGACGAGACTCCTCACCATCATGCTGGGCGTCGTGCTGGCGGCGTGTGCCGAAGCACCGGACCGGGCCGTCAGCCCCACCGCTCCCCGGACGACCACGACGGATGCCGACGTGTTCGATCGGTACGTGGCCATCGGCACCAGCGTGAGCATGGGCTGGCAGTCCGATGGACTGACGGCATCCATCCAGCAACAGTCGTGGCCCGCGCAGGTCGCGGCCGCCGCAGGGCGTCCAATGTCGCTGCCGCTCATCAGCGGCGTGGGATGCCGTTCGCCGATCGCCGCGCCGCTTGCGCTGGGCAGACGCGAAAGCGGAGAGCCGGTGAGTCCGCCGCCTGGCGTCACGCTGGCCTGCGACCCACTGCAGAGTGGCATCGCGTTGCCGACGCGGAACGTCGCCATCGCCTCGGCCACGACGCAGAACGTGGTGCAGTCCACGCCGGCGTCGATCACGGACCCGTTCTACCAGCAGCTCTTCGGACGCGTGCTGCCACCCGGCATGACGCCCCTGGCCGCGGCGCTCTCGCAAGCCCCGACGTTCGTCTCCGTGGAACTCGGGGCCAACGAGCTGCTGGGGGCGCGTACCGGCGTCGCCATCCCGGGACAGACCATGTTCCCCTATGGTCCATGGACGCAGCTGTTCGATGTCGTCGTGTCGAACGTCACCCGTGCGGCCCCGAAGGGACTCTTCGTGGCGCTGATCAGGGACGTGGCGTCCTTCCCGAGCTTCCGGCGAGGCGCGGAGATCTGGGCCGACCGCGCGGCCCTGCTGAATGCATTCCACGTCGCGGTTTCGTCCGACTGCGTCGACAACCGCAACCTCGTGTTTGTTCCGGTCCGCATTCCCGTTGCGGTCGCCACGGGCGCGGCCCATCGAAAGAACGGGTTGCCCGCGTATTCGTTCAGCTGCGCGGACGGCGGTCCGACCACGCAGGACTGGGTGCTCTCGCCCGCCGAGGCCGGCATCGTCAATACGCAGATGCGCCAGATGGATCAGTACATCCGCGTTGCCGCGGATCGCGCCGGCTTCGCGATCACGTCGCTCGATGCGCTGTACGGGCTCAATGGTCTCAAGCCCGCGTTCTCCAGCGTGCAGCTGATGACGAGCCAGCAACCGTATGGCCCCTACATCAGCCTTGACGGGATCCATCCCTCCAACGCCGGTCACACCATTCTCGCCCGCGCGGCAAGCAGCGCGATCGCGAGGCGGTACGGGCAGGGGGTGTTCTCGACCGTGGTTGCCGCACGCTGAGACACCCGTACAAGTACGATGCACATGAAGAAGCGGCGGCGCGCCTGGTGGCGCACCGCCGCTCTTTCATCGCGAGGTCGTTCTGCGACCCGGCGATTCGTCTCCTACTGCACCGCCTCGACCTTGTCCGAAGGCGCGTAGATGCCGTTGAAGAAGAACTTGAACGTGCCGTGCGGCTGACCGCGGAAGAGGATTTCGGGTCCGAAGAGGTAGACCTTCCCCTTCCCATAGCTGGCCTCGGCCATCGACACGCCGCCTTCGAGGTAGTTCTGGCCCCACGCCCAACCCGAGCGCAGCGTGTGATCCGAGCCGAACCACGCGATCGGCTTCACACCCTTTGCCGCGGCGTCCGGCGCCAGGCGGAACACCGGCGACTCGTCGAAGAAGACATCGGCCTCGGCACCCATGCCCGCCGCCACCGACAGCGAATTGTCGACGTTCACCTTCATGATCGACCCGGGGATGTAGAACTTCTCGCGAGGCAGCTCGCGCTCCTGACCCGTGGGCGAGCGCTCGACCATGTAGTCCGACACCGGCAAGCCGAGGTGCTGCGCCAGGTTGGTGGAGGTCCCGATCGTGATGACGGTACCGCCTTCGTCGAGGAAGCGCTTGATTTCGGGGATCGTCTTTTCCTCGTTCACGCGGCCCAGCCAGCCGCGGAACTCGGCGGGCACGTCGTCCGTCCGCGGCTGACGGCCGAAGAACGCGGCCATCTGCGCGGCTTCGGAGTTGGCCGCGTCGGGTCGTTTGGCCGGGATCGCGCCCGTCACGAACACGAGGACGTCGTACTTCGCGCGGAGGCCACCGGCGTCGAGCGCCTGCGGGTACACCACTTCGAACGGGAACTCGAACTGCTCGAGCAGCCAGCGCGTGTGGCCCGACGGCATGGATCCACCGTACTGGTCCCAGAGGCCGATGCGCTGTGGCTTGAGCTTCACCGCCCCGGCGCCCGGTCCGGCCGCGGTCGCGTCGAACGCCAGGCCCAGGTCCTTCGCGGCCTTCGTGACCAGGTCACGATTGCCCTCGATGTAGAACGATCCTGCCGGGTACGTTCGACCGTTGACCGTTGCTGGCGTGCGCGTCCAGTACACCGATGCCCCCGCCTTCATCGCGCGGTTCACGGCGAGGAACGCGTCGTTCGCCGCGTGACCGAGGAAGTACCCGCGCCCCGAGCCGGCCACGACGCCAGCCGGGGCCACGGCCATGCCCGTGATGGGCTCGCAGGGGCAGTCGAAACCGTCGAGCAGGCGATCGAACTTCACGCCCATCTGGTAGGCCAGCGTCCAACCCGCGTTGTCGTACGGCGGCTTCGGCGGCCCGCCCGGATACGCAAAGTCGTTCGGGTGGTCCTGCGGCTCGAACATGTCGAGCACGTGCGCGCGGAACGGCTGCGCGGTCTTTACCACATACGAGCCGGCCGGATACGTCTTGCCCCCTGCCGAGAACGAACGCGTCGCGCGCTGCACGGACACATTCACCTTGCGCAGCGCGGTCATGAACTTGGTCGCCGTGGGGAAGTCCGGCTGATCGCTCGGCAGGATGTACCCGCGCGGATCCCGGTGTTCGGGCTTGCGCAGCTCGGCGTAGTAGCTGGCGTTGACGCTGCCACCGAACGGATTGAGTGCCGCCGAGATGCGATCGCGCCCGTTGCCCACGGCGTTCGCGGCCGCGCGGTCGGCCGCGATCTTGGCCTGCAGGTTGGCGACCTCGGTGGGCGTCGTGGTCCATGAGTCGCGGTTGCCGCGATCGATCATGTTCTTCCCCATCCGGTAGATGTTGAAGAGGAAGTCCTCGCGACGCTTGGATGCGATGTCGAACACGGCGTAGTTGGCCGTGACGGAGTAGTCGATCGACTGACGGAAGTGCCACTTCTGCGGCGCGATCGGGAACGGCAGGTCGCCGCGCGGCAGCTGGTTGTTGACCACCAGCGGCAGGTCCATCGGCGTCGGGCTGCCGATGGTCTCGGTGAGGAGGCCGATCATGTTGTGGAAGTAGACCGTCGTGCGCAGGCCGCCGTTCCACCACGTCGAGTAGCTCGAACCCGAGCGCATGGTGATGCCCGGCTTGTTCTCCACCGCAAAGCGCGTGTGCATCGCGGCGCCGACCATGTCCACGCCCAGCGGCACGAGCGGATCGAAGTTGTAGTTGAACGGGTCACGGAACGGCGGCGCAAACATCACCGTGCCGGCCGGCCCCGTCTGGTGGTGATTGTACACGATCTGCGGGAACCACTCGTGGTACTGGATCCGCGCGATGTTGACCGATTCGGGCTGGTTCAGGATGTAGAAGTCGCGGTTGTTGTCGTGCCCGATGTACTTCTGGTAGAGGCGCGGGATGCTCGTGTTGCGCTTGAGCGTGTCCTTCTCCTGCATGTACCAGTTGGACACCAGCTCCATGCCGTCGGGGTTTGCGTGCACGGCGAGGATGATCAGGTCCTTGAGGAGGCGCTGCGTTTCCTCGTCGTTGCGCGAGATCAACTGATAGGTCGTCTCGATCAGCTGCTGCGCGCCAAGGACCTCGGTCGCGTGCAGGCCGCCGTCGAACCACACCACGGCCTTCCCTTCCTTGGCCAGCGCTTTGGCCTGTTCGTCCGTGAGCCCCTCGGCCAGCGCGAGCCGACGCGAGATGTCCTTGTATCGCGCCAGGTTCCGGAAGTTCTCCGGCGATGTGATGATGGCCATCAGCTGCGGCCGGCCCTCGGCCGTCTTGCCGATTTCCTCCACCACCATCTTGTCCGACTCGCCGTCGATCTTGCGCCAGTAGTCGGAGAACTGCGTGTAGTTGGAGAGGTACCAGTCGTCGCCGACGTTGTGGCCGAAGAACTCCTTCGGACTGGTGACCTTGGCCTGTGCGGCGGCCGTCGTGGCGACCAGCGCGAGGGCAGCGGCCGCGAACCCGACCTGACGCCAACGAGGGAAGTGCAGCATGGCGAACCTGGGGCAAGGGTGAAACGGTGGTGGCACCGCGCCCTACGTTACCGGCCGGACCCCCGGCAGTCGAGCGCTCGACACGCTTACGCCCGGCGGCCCCTTCCCGCTGACGCGCTGCCTCCGCTGCCCCGCTCCAATAGATTGCCGCGCCATGCCCTTGCACATCCACAAGCTCGGCGGTGCCTCCCTGGCCGACACCGCCGCGATTCGACACGCCGTCGAAATCCTGTCCTCGCGCCCGCGCCCCATCGTCGTGGTCGTCTCGGCGATGGCTGGGGTGACCGATATCCTGCTCGACGCCGCCCGGCAGGCGGCCACCGGCAACGAGGCCGCCCTCGTCACCGCGGCGAACGACCTGCAGGCCCGGCACCTCGCCGCCTGCAACGCGCTCGTCCCGGCCGGGCCCGCGCGCCACGCCCTCCGCGAGGCGATCACCCGATCGTTCACCGAGTTGCAGTCGTTCGCCCATGGACTTGCCATTCTGCGTGAACTGACCACCAAGACCACCGACTACGTGGTCGCGCGCGGGGAGCGCCTCAGCGCGCGCCTGATGGCCGGTGCGCTCCAGGCCGCGGGCGTCGACGCCGACTACGTCGATGCCGTGGACGTCATTGCCTGCGACGAGCACTTCGGGAGTGCCTCGCCCGAACTAGCGCTCACCGACCGTACCGCCCGCAAGGTCCTCGGCCCCATGATTCGGCGCGGCGTGGTCCCGGTGGTTCCCGGGTTCATCGGCCGCACCCCCGAGGGTCACGTGGCCACCCTCGGCCGGGGCGGTTCGGACCTTTCGGCGACCCTGCTCGCCCGCGCCCTCGGCGCCTCCGACGTCACCCTCTGGAAAGACGTCCCGGGCCTGCTGACCGCAGACCCGCGTATCGTGCCCGACGCGCGCGTCATTCCGCAGCTCACGCCGCGCGAAGCGGCCGAACTCGCCTATTACGGCGCCAAGGTGCTGCACCCCCGCGCCCTGATCCCGCTCGGGGACCGGCGCATTCCCGTGCGGGTGCGGCCGTTCGGCGACCCTGAGGCGACGGGGAGCGAGGTCTCACCTCGGCGCACGCTCCGACGCTATCCGGTCAAGGCGTTGTCGTCGATCGGTCAGCAGGCCCTGGTGACCGTAAGCGGCAACGGAATGCTCGGCGTCCCCGGCATCGCCGCGCGTACCTTTGCGGCCATGCACGACGCCGGTGTGTCGGTGTCGCTGATTTCGCAGGCGTCGTCGGAGCATTCGATCTGCTTTTCGGTGCCGCAGGCAAGCGCCGGGGTGGCGCGGGTCGCGCTCGAGCGGGCCTTCGCCAACGAGTTTCGCCATCGCGAGGTCGACGGCATCGAAGTGGAGTCGGGCATGACCACCATCGCCGTCGTGGGCATGGGCATGGCGGGCACGCCGGGCATCGCCGCCCGCGTCTTCGAGTCGCTCGCTGCCGGTGGCATCAACCTCGTGGCGATCGCGCAGGGCTCGTCGGAACTCAACATCTCGTTCGTTGTGCGGGATCGCGACGCCGTGGCGGCGGTGCGGCGCGTGCACGGCGCCTTCCAGCTCAATCGACTTGGAGGAGGCGCCGTCACGCGCCCGGAGGTGTCCGACGTCATCCTGCTCGGTTTTGGACAGATCGGGCGCGCCCTCGCGCGAATGATCCCGCGAGCCAAGACGCGAGGCGTGCGGCTGCGCATCGTTGGGGTGATCGACCGGTCCGGCCATGTGTTCGACCCCGCGGGCCTCACCCCGCGCGCGCTGACCGATCTGGTGCGCCGCAAGGAGATGACCGGGCGTGTCGCGCCGGCCAACGCCCCGCGACTCGGTGACGGCGCCGCCAACGCCGTCCAGGAGATGGCGCGCCATGCGCTCTCGCACCCCATCCTTGTCGACGTCACCGCCGATGACACCGTGGCCACACAACGGTTCGCCCTCGAGGCCGGCATGGACGTGGTGACGGCCAACAAGCGTCCACTCGGCGGCCCGATCGGCGACGCGCGCCTCCTGCTCGATACCGCCGACGCACACGGTCGACGCCTGCTCCACGAGACCACGGTGGGCGCCGGGCTTCCGATCATCGACACGTTGCACAAGTTGCTCGAGTCCGGGGACACCATCCACCGGATCGAAGGCTGCACGTCGGGCACGCTGGGCTACGTTTTCACCGAGCTGCAGCACGGGCGCCGGTTCTCGGACGTCGTCCGCAAAGCGATGCAACTCGGGTACACGGAGCCCGACCCGCGCGATGACTTCTCCGGAATGGACGTGGCCCGCAAAGCGCTCATCCTCGCCCGCCTGCTCGGCTTTCGCGGCGACCTCGGCGACGTGCGGGTGCAGCCCCTCCTGCCTGACGAGGCCCTCGCGTGGTCGCGCGACGAATTCGTGCGTCGACTTGGCGAGCTCGATGAGGCGTGGGCGGCGCGCGTGCACGAGGCCACCACGGCGGGGCTCGTGCTCCGCTATGTCGCGACCGCGACGCGTCGCAAGGTCACGGTCGACCTGCGCGCCGTTCCATCGACATCTCCGTTCGCCGGTCTGCGCGGCACCGACAACCAGGTCGTCTTCACCACCACCCGCTATCGCGACAACCCAATGATCATCACGGGCCCGGGCGCGGGACCTGCAGTGACCGCGGCCGGCGTGTTGAACGACATTCTCAAAGCCGCCGGCTGATCGCTGAGGCCGCGCGAAACGCGCGCATGTCATCGGGCCCTCTTGCCCGCCAGCGCCCCTCTCCCGTTGCTTACCTGAATGACGTTCCTCCTGCGTGCGACCGCACACGCCTCCGGCTCGATCGGAAACCTCGGGCCGGGCCTCGACGTGCTGGGCGCCGCGATTACCGGCGCCGGCGACTCGGTCACGGCGGAGTGGTGGGCCACGCCCGGCGTGGTCGTGCTCGACAGCGGCCATCCCGACCTTCCCACTGACGTGGAGCGCCATGCTTCGGCGCTTGCGGCGCGCGCCGTCCTGCGCATGGCCGAAACCCTCGAGCTGCGACTGCCGCCACGCGGCATCGCGCTCACCGTCCGCAAGGGACTTCCCCTGTCCGGCGGTCAGGGCGGTAGTGCCGCGAGTGCGGTCGCCGGAGCGGTCGCGGTGAACGCGCTCATCGGGTCACCGCTCGAGCGACACGATTTGCTCTCTGCGTGCCTGTCCGCCGAGGAGGCGCTGGCGGGGCGGCATCTCGACAACATCGCTCCGTCGCTTATCGGCGGTATCTGTCTCATTCGCAGCCTCGACCCGATGGACGTCGTCTCGCTTCCGGTCCCCCCGCGCCTTCGCGTCGTGCTCGCGCACCCTGACCAGCACCTGCGCACCGCCGAGGCGCGCGCCGTGCTCCCTGCCACACTCGACCGACGCATTGCCGTCGAACAGATGGCGAACGTCGCGGCCGTGGTGGCCGCGCTCCACACGGGCGATCTCCCGTTGCTCGGGCGTGCCCTGCACGACCAGATCGCTGAGCCGCCACGTCGCTGCCTGATCCCCGGATTTGACCAGGCAAAGGAAGCCGCCCTCGAAGCGGGCGCGCTGGGCGCCTCGATCTCCGGCGCGGGACCCACGACCTTTGCGCTCTGCGACAGCGACGTCGGTGCGCACCGCGTGGCGCACGGCATGCGCTCGGCGTACGAACGGGCCGGGGTCGCGGCGCAGGTGCGCGTCGCGCGCGTCGACGTGCAGGGCGTGCGCGTCGACGCCGAACCTGCTGCGGCCCGCTAGGTATGACTCCAGGTCCAGTGCTCCGCTGCGCGAGCTGCGCCAGCGAACTGCCCGACACCGCCGCGGCCACGTCATGCCCGGGGTGTCGCGGACTCCTCGACGTCGCGCATCCGGCGCCGACGGTTGCGGGCGCGAAACTCGCCGCCACCTTCGCGCGGCCCGTCGGTGGTCCCGGTGACAGCGGCGTGTGGCGCTTCCGTTCCGTGGTACACCCGTCCGCCGTCACGCCGGTCAGCTGGCCCGAAGGCAACACGCCGCTGCTCGCGCGCGGCAGCGTGGCGCGCTACGCCGGAGTTGAGGGGCTTGTGCTCAAGCACGAGGGCATGAATCCCACGGGATCGTTCAAGGATCGCGGGATGACCGTCGCCGCCACGCAGGCCGCACGAGTGGGCGCGTCCGCGGTGGCGTGCGCATCGACCGGCAACACCTCGGCGTCGCTCGCCGCGTACGCCGCACTCGCCGGGCTCAAGGCGCTCGTGTTCGTTCCCGACGGGCAGATCGCGCTCGGCAAGTTGTCGCAGACCATGGCATATGGCGCGCGCACGCTGCTCGTACGCGGCGACTTCGACGCCTGCCTCGCCCTCGCGCGCGAGTCCGCCGACCGGCTCGGCGTTTATCTGCTCAACTCGATCAATCCGTGGCGCGTCGAGGGGCAGAAAACGATCGTCCTGGAACTGTTGCAGCAGCTCGACTGGGATCCGCCGGACTGGATCGCGCTCCCCGCCGGCAACCTCGGCAATACGGCGGCGTTCGGGAAGGCGCTCGAAGAAGCGCATGCCTGGGGGCTCATCCCGCGGATGCCGCGGCTCTTGCTCGTGCAGGCCGAAGGCGCGGCGCCGTTTCACGCGAGTTACGTGAGTAACTTCGCCGTTCGGCATCGTGTGAAGGCCGAAACCGTCGCGACAGCCATCCGCATTGGCGACCCGGCGTCGTACGATCGTGCGGTGAGCGTGCTGCGGGCCACGCGCGGCGTGGTGGCGCGCGTGAACGATACCGAGATCCTCGATGCGAAGGCCGTGATCGACGCGGCCGGGGTCGGGTGCGAGCCCGCCAGCGCGGCCAGCGTGGCCGGAGTGCGGCAGCTGGTGCGGCGGGGCGACATACGACCTTCGGAGCGTGTCGCGGCGATCCTTACGGGGCATGTGTTGAAAGATCCGGGCACGGTGCAGTGGTACCATCAGGAGCTGGAGCCTCGCCCGGAGCGTTCAAACCGCCCCATCAAGATCGATGCAACCCTCAGCGCGGTGGAGAGCGTGCTTCGCGGCACGTGATGAACTGGCCGGTGCGGAAGCGCGCACGCGCCACCGACGCGGCTGGCTCACTGGCAACCGGCGGTGCGTAGTCGTCTCGCGGCCAGACGCTGTGCCTCTCGATTCCGGACACGGGACCGCCTGACGATGCCTCTTGGTCGAAGGCAGGCTAATGCGTTATAATGCTTCGACTTCTGGCGTGACCCGCCTGACGTGTGCGGCTACCAGCGCTGCTGAGTGTTTGACAGCGCACACAACGCCCCATCCACCAGAGGAATCCATGCACAAACGACTTGTTGGAGCCGCGCTGCTCCTGGCGGCGTTCGCGCCCTCGGTTTCGGCGCAACGACCGCTGAACATCGAGGTCGGCGCGTTCGGTCAGTTCACGATGCACGACAAGGACCTGAACCTCAGCAACGGTCCCACGATCGGCGGTCGCATCGCGATCTACATGCTGCACAACCTCGCGACCGAAATCGACGGCCAGCTCGGCAAGAGCGACTGGGACTTCTCGGGGTCGACCAAGTCCCTCACGCTGCGTCCGTGGGCCGTTCGCCTGATCTATGGCATTCCGCTCAGCGAGCGCACAAGGCTGGAAGTGGGCGCCGGCTACCAGCAGAACCAGTACGTCGGCCGCACGCAGGCCCTGTTCAACGGCGTGGTGAGCGCGAACGAATACGAAGACGCGTTCACCGGACTCGTTGGCCTCAAGTTCTGCATGAACGAGCGCCTCAACTTCCGGGTGGATGGCGTCGCGGACTACAACCCGTCGCCGAACTTCAACGGTTCGGCGAATGATCCGCTCGACGGCACGGCGCTGAACTACGGCATTCGCGCCGGCCTCGGGACCGCGATCCGTGGCAGGTGCCCGGGCGCGCCCTACACCTGGGCGCTCGCGGTGGCTCCGGCCAGCAGCCGTCACCGCGTGGGCGAGACCGAAGCGCTGCAGATCTCCGCACGCGACGGCGAAGGCAACCCGATCGAACTCTCCAGCCTGCGCAACTACCGTTGCTCGTCGGACAACCCGAACGTCGCCACGGTCGATCAGAACGGTCGCGTGTCGGCCGTCTCGCCCGGCACGGCGACGATCACCTGCTCGGGCATGAAGAACGGGGTGACGCAGTCGGGCACGCACACGATCACGGTTCGTCGCCCCGAGTGGCGCCTGACGGTGACCGGTGGTGGCACGCACCTGGTGGGCCAGGGTGGAACCGCGTCGGCCTCGGCCGCTGACGAGGACAACCGTCCGGTCACTGGCGCCACGGCGTGGACGTCCAGCAACCCGTCGGTTGCGACCGTCGACAACAACGGCGCGTATCGCTGCGTGGCCGCTGGCACCGCGACAATCACCGCCACGATGACCCGTGGAGACGAAACGCGCACCGGCTCGGTGCAGGTCACCTGCAACGCGCCGCCGCCACCACCGCCCCCGCCGGCTCGCCTCGTCGCGAGCCTCAGCGACGTGCACTTCGGCTTCAACCAGTCCTCGTTGACGCGTGCGGGCCGCGACACCCTTGACTGGGTGCTCGGCCAGCTCAAGTCGGCCGCAGGCGCCAACTGGGTGGTCTCGATCGAGGGCCACACCGATCCGTACGGCAGCGATGCCTACAACGATCGCCTGTCGCGGGCCCGCGCCCAGAGCGTCTTCACCTACCTCACGCGCCGCGGCGCCGGCGTGGAAGCCTCGCGCATCGCTGCGCAGCAGGGCTTTGGCGAAGCGTGCCTGCTGCTCGACGACGATCACGATCGCCCGCAGCGGCCAAAGGCCGAACACCTGCGCAACCGCCGCGTGGAGATCTGGAACCTCAACGGAACGGCCGTCCCGACGGGATGCCGGCCGATGTCGGACTACCAGAACCGCTGACGGACCAGGCGAGTGCAGGAAACCCCGGGGCCAGTGCCCCGGGGTTTCCTGCATTCAGGCCTCAAGCGACGATAGGTATGACGAAGCCCTGCACGACGGCAACTGCCAGCTCACCGCGCGCGGGCGCCACGGGTGCGCCCGCGGTCAGCGTGGAGAAGGCCGGCAGCGTCATCGCGCGCTCCCCAACGTGAAAGCACGGCACGCGTACGCCGTCTCCACCGCCGGAGAGCCGGATCGAGGGGTGGACGTGCCCGAGAAGGGTGTACCTGCCGCGCACGGGATCGTCATGCGAAAAGGCCAACGGCGACTCCACCAGGGCCGGGTCATGGCACACGATCTCCCACTCGTCAGGCAACGTCGGCACGCGCCGATCGTGGTTCCCGATCACGAGGTCGAGGCGGCAGGGCACCGTGCGCCGCCACCGCGCCACGAACGCACGCACCACTGGCGTGAGCCCGCGCGCGTCGTGCACGAAGTCGCCGATCACGATCACCCGGTTTGCCCCGGTGTCCTCGATGGCCGCGCTGAGGCGCACGAGGTCGTCGAACATCGATCCATCCGGAACGGCCACGCCGTCGCCGCGGAGGCTTTCCGTCTTCCCGACGTGCAGGTCGGCCACGACCAGCGTGCGAACCCGTGGCCAGAAGACCGAGCGATCGCCGCGAACACTCAGATGCTCGCCAGCCACCTCGAGGTCGTACGCGGTCAGTCGCGCCACTGTCCGATCATCCGTTCGACTCGCGTGATGAGATCTTCGGTGGAGAGG
Source organism: Gemmatimonadaceae bacterium (assembly GCA_020846935.1). Lineage (NCBI taxonomy): Bacteria > Pseudomonadati > Gemmatimonadota > Gemmatimonadia > Gemmatimonadales > Gemmatimonadaceae > Gemmatimonadaceae bacterium. The sequence goes on along the minus strand of JADLCY010000006.1, from coordinate 61,267 downwards.
CGCGAGCCAAGTCGATCGATGAAGAGCGGAAACCCGAGCGGCGTCGGATGGTGCACGTCGCACACCACCAATTCCGCCCGCGACAACCGCTCGAGCGAGGCCTCGAGGCGCCCCAGTTCGAACTGCTGATCGAGCACCTCGCGGTGCGCCTGCTCGATCAGGAGGTTCTCGGGATCATACCGCGTGAACACGTCATAGACGAGCGAGGAGGTGAGCTGCACCTGCCGCGTGCCCTTGGGCGCTCCGGGGTAGCCGGCGAAGACGAGTCCGGCCACACGCGCAATGTCCCTGAACTGCCGGCGCGCCATCTCGCCCATGTTCACGCTCGCCGCGACGTCGTCGAGCAGCTCCGAACGCGAAAGTCCTTCGGCCGACAGCAGCTCGCCGGGCTCGACCTCGTCGGCTGAGAGGAACTCCATGCCATAGTCATTGACCGTGAGCGTGAATGTGGCGGGCCGGCGACGCGCAGACCGGAACGCGAGGAGTGAGGCGAGCGCCTGGTGGGCGAGCCGCCCTTCGAACGGGTAGACGTACAGATGGTGTCCCTCTCGCGACTTCCATCGTTCCACCAGCACCTGATGCTCGAGGGGAATGACGGCGAGTCGCTGTTGCTCCCCCAGGATCGGCGCCGCAGCCGACATCTCCACATGGTCGCCGGCACCGTGTCGCGCGAAGCTGGCGAGGCGGCGACGCACGGCCCCGCCTAACGAGGTCGACATCGGAAACCGGCTGCCCGCCCAGATGGGCGTGAGCGACGGCCGCACGGCGGAACGGCGCACCTGAGCGACCATGTCGCGTACGCGCACGAACTCGAGGGCGCGCCCGGCAAACGTGAATCGGTCCCCCGGACGCAATCTCGCGATGAAGTCCTCCTCGATCGTGCCGATCCGCCCGCCGCTCTGGTAGCGGATCTCCATGGTCGCCTCGGCGGTGATGGTTCCGATCCCGAGGCGATGGAATCGGGCCACGCGCGGCGAGGCCACCACGTAGGCGCCATCCACCTCGACCACCCGGTGATGCTGCTCGTACGCGCGGAGCGTGGAGCCCCCGTGTTCGACCATGGCGAGCGCCCAGTCGAATGCTTCGCGCCTGAGGTTCCGGTACGACCACGCGGTGCGCACTTCGTCGTACAAGTCCACGGGAACAAACCCGCCGCCCATCGCACACGTGACGAGGTGCTGCACGAGTACATCGAGTGGGGCCGACAACGGCTCGCGCGGCTCGATCTCCTGGTGACCGAGCGCATCGCGGGCTGCGGCAAACTCGACCAGTTCGAGCGCGTGCGTCGGGACGCAGACGATGTGCGCCGGCTCGCCGGGCCGGTGCGCCGAGCGCCCTGCGCGCTGCAGCAAACGTGCGATGCCCTTGGGCGATCCGATCTGCACGACCCGATCGACCGGGGCAAAGTCGACGCCGAGGTCCAGCGACGAGGTCGCCACGACGACCGAGATGGTCCCTCCCTTGATCCCGGCCTCCACGCGCTCGCGTTCGTCGCGATCGATCGAACCGTGATGGAGCGCCGCGCGCTCGGCCCAGTCGGGGCGAGCTTCGACGATCGCACGATACCAGCGCTCGGCCTGCGATCGCGTGTTGGTGAAGGCGATCGTCGTCCGGCCGTCCTCGATCAGCGCAAGCACACGGGGCAGCATCGCAAGGCCGAGGCGGCCGGCCCATGGGAAGCGCTCCACGCGTTCAGGCAGCACGGTCTCTATCACCGTGCGCCGAGCGAACGCGCCGCGCACCAGACGCCACGCGCGACCGGTCCCAACGACGCACTGCGCCGCAGCTTCGGGCGAGTGCAGCGTCGCCGACAGCGCCCACGTCCGCACGTGCGGAGCCCAGTGACGGAGTCGCGCGAGAGCCAGTTCGGTCTGCGTGCCTCGCTTCGTCGAGAGCAGTTCGTGCCATTCGTCGACGATCACGAGCCGAAGCCCCGCACAACGCTCCCGTGCGTCAGGATGCGAGAGCAGGACGGTCAACGATTCCGGCGTCGTGATGAGCGCGTGCGGAAGCCGCGCGCGTTGGCGCGTGCGCACCGCCGACGCCGTATCACCGGTCCGCGTTTCAACACGCATGGCGAGACCAAGGTCGAGTACCGGGCGCTGCATCGCGAGCTGGATGTCGCGCGCAAGCGCTCGCAGCGGGGTCACGTAGGCGACGGTCAGGCCCTCGACAGGCTCGTCGATCCACTCGGCGAGCGCGGCGAGCCACGCGGCGTACGTCTTTCCAGCGCCAGTGGGCACGTGGAGCAGGCCGCTCTCCCCCGAGGTATACGCGGCCCACGCCTCCTCCTGGAACGCAAAGGGCGACCACCCCTGTGCAGCGATCCACGCGCGCACGCGCGCCGCGCCGTCAGACATCCTCGTGGTTCCGCGTCACGATGTGGCCGAGCCGCACGCAATCGAGGCCACCGCGGCCGGCCGCTCGACAGGCTCCCGCTTCGGTCGCACTGGGCGGCGGATCGCTGTCACCTGCGCACCCATCTCGCCCTGGCTGCCATCGGGTCGAACGTGAGCCAATGCCGGCGGTATCTTCGCACGACGCCTGGATGGACGGGCCGACAGAACAGGCCGCTCAGGCTCCTGAGTCGGCGAGCGCGGAGGAAGCCGCTACACCGCCGTCGCGCACCTCACGAGAGAGCCGGCGCCCGGCCGACCAGCAGACCACCGCGAAGAGCGCGGCCACCACGCCGACGCCACCAAAGATCGCCGCATACGCCGGGCGCCCGAGGCTCTCACGCGTCAGCGCGACCAGCGTTCCGCCAACGATGGGCCCAACAAGAAAACCGAGCGACCCCGCCACCTGGAACGCGCCAAACAGGCCCTCGCCGTGACCCCTGCGCGCGAGATCCGAGATGAGCAGGAGATTGGGCGCATACATGAGTGCGCTGAACACGCCTGATGCCACCATGGCCACCGGGAGCCACGAGGGCGCAACCACGCCGTAGAGCGCGAACGTCATCCCAAACAGCACGTTGCCGACAAGCAACGGCCAGAACCAACCCATCCGGTCCGCCAGTCGGCCCGCAGGATAGCACAGCATGGCGAATGGGAGCATGAAGAGCGCAACGAGAGCGCCGCGCTGCGGGGCGCTCAGCCCCACCTCATTGGTCAGGTACAGCGTGAACGTCGACACGAAGACGCCGATCGAGAAGCGGTCCAGAAATCCGTAACCGAGCGGGATCCACGACGCGAACGAACGGCGATTCCACGCATATCGACTCCCTTCGCCGAGTTGTACCTCCTGCCGCGGCATCCCGGCGCACACGCCGGCGGCGACGAGCAGCAGCACCGCACCCGTGAGGTACACCGTCATCGGGCCGCGCGGAACGAGCCAACCTCCCAGCGGTGATCCGATCGCGACGCCCACCATGATGGCTGATGCGAGCGCGCCCAGCGCACCACCGCGCCCCTCATTGGTGAGTCGATTGCTGGCGACCATCAGGAGCGTGATCGCCGGAAGATGCGCCGCGCCATCGAGTACTCGGAACACGTACAGCACGCCAAGCGACGGCGCGAACGCCATACCGGCGAAGGCGACCGCGTCAGCCAGGAGTGCGATCGCTGCCCACCGACGCACGTCGCCGGGCGATCGGCGCAGCGCGCGCATGGCCAGCGGCACGGTCACCATGCCGGCGATCATGTTCACGGTCATGAACGCGTGCGCATCGCTCTCGGTGCCACCGTGGGCAACTACGACCAGCTCGTGCAGCCCCGGGACCAGCAGGGTCACCGGGACAAGGCACAGGAACGTGGCAGCGGCGAGGGCGGCGCGCGACATGAGCGGGGAAAGGTCACATGACCGTCAGGGCCCGCGCAACGTCGCTCCCGTGCCATCGGTGCCCGGGCGCGCCGCGATCGCCATGCATATCCAACCCGCGAGGAAGCTCGCCCCGCCGACCGGCGCAACGGCTCCCAGCGCCCGCACGCCGCTCAGTGCGAGGGCGTACAGTGCCCCGCTGAAACACACGGTGCCGACCGCAAAGAACCATCCGGCGGCGCGCGCCACTCGCCTGGACCGTCGCGCCATCACGAACGCGGCCAGCACGATGCCCAAGGCGTGATACATCTGGTATCGCGCGGCGGTTTCGAAGACGGCGAGCATTTCGGGGGTGAGCCGGGCACGAAGCGCATGTGCACCGAACGCTCCGGCGCCCACCGCGACGGCCGCTGACAGGGCCCCGAGTCTCACAAAGGTGGCATCCATGGCAGGAATTCTAGCCACCGTCGCGGTGCACCTGGTCCCTGGGCCCGAGCGGCGCGAGCCGTCGTGCCACCAATCGACACCGGGCTGGTCACGTCCGGGCCCACGCTTCCCTAGTATTCACCAGTCACCAACGAGGGCTTGCCCGTGTTCGTGCGCTCCACCGTACTCCCGCTTCTATTCGCCAGCGCGATCGTCGTGCACGCACAGGGCGTCGCACCCGCACGCGAGGCGACCCCTACCGGTGCAATCCCGATGGACCCGGCGGTGCGCGTCGGCCGGCTGCCCAATGGATTGCGCTACTACATCCGGCGCAACGCCCGCCCGGAACATCGCGCCGAGTTGCGCCTCGTGGTCAACGCCGGCTCCATCGTCGAGGACGATGACCAGCGCGGCCTGGCGCACTTCGTCGAACACATGCTGTTCAACGGCACGCGCCGCTTTGCGAAGAACGACATCGTCTCCTACCTGGAGTCGATCGGCGTGCGTTTTGGCGCTGACCTCAACGCGCAGACCGGCTTCGACGAGACCATCTACATCCTGCCCGTCCCCACCGACAAACCCGGTCTCCTGGATCGCTCATTCGACATCCTGGAGGACTGGGCCGGTGCCGCGCTGTTCGACAGCACCGAAGTGGTCAATGAGCGCGGCGTCGTGCTCGAGGAATGGCGCGGAGGACTCGGCGCCGAGACACGCATCCGCGACCAGCAGTTCCCCGTGATCTTCAAGGGGTCCCGGTATGCCGACCGCTTGCCCATCGGACTCCCCGAGGTCATTCGCAACGCGAACCCCGCCCCGCTGCGCCGCTTCTATCGTGACTGGTATCGCCCGGACCTGATGGCCGTCATCGCGGTCGGTGACGTGAACCCGGTGCAGATCGAGCGCATGATCCGGCAGCGCTTTGGCCGACTGCGGCCCGTCGCGCGCCCGCGGCCGCGCACGGGCTTCCCGGTGCCCGCAAACCAGGCGCCACTCGTGACGATCGCCACCGACCCCGAGGAGCAGGTCACGTCCGTGGGCGTGTTGTACAAGCATGCCCGGCGCTCGGTGCGTACCGCGGCCGACTACCGGAAGTCACTCGTGGCGAGCCTGTACAATGACATGCTCAATCGCCGGTTTGCTGAGCTGTCGCGCAAGCCTGATGCGGCGTTTTCGGTGGCATCGTCCGGCTATGGTGGATTCGTGCGCGGCACCGACGCCTACCAGTTGGTTGCAGTGACCAGAGAAGGCGCGACCATCCCGGCGCTCGAAAGTGTGCTCACGGAAGCGCGCCGCGTCCGCACGCACGGCTTTCTTCCCGCCGAACTCACGCGCGCCAAGGCCGCGTTCCTCCGCGCATACGAGAGTGCGTGGGCCGAGCGTGAGAAAACGGAGTCGGGTGACTTCGTGCAGGAGTACGTGCAGCACTTCCTCGAAGGCGACCCCAGCCCCGGCATCGCCTGGGAGCTGCGCGCGGTGCGCACCATGCTTCCCGGCATCACAGTCGAGGACGTGAATGCGCTCGGGAGGCAGTGGATCACCGACGAGAACCGCGTCGTCATGGTCTCGGCGCCGGCGAAGGAGGGAGCCAAGGCGCCGACGGCGGAGGAACTCCTCGCGGTGTTCCCCCGCGTCGAGGCCGCGACCGTTGCGGCATGGACCGAGTCGGTGAGCGATGCCCCACTCGTCGCGGAGCCGCCGGCCCCCGGTCGCGTCGTGTCGACGTCCACCATGCCGGAACTCGGCGTCACCGAGTGGAAGCTCTCGAACGGCGTGCGGGTACTCCTCAAGCCGACGGACTTCAAGGCGGACGAGGTGCTCCTGCGCGGATGGAGCCCCGGAGGCGCGAGTCTCGTCGCCGATGCCGACGTTCCGACCGCCACGCTTGCGACCACACTCGTCGAGCGCGGCGGCGCCGGAACATTTGACGCCATCGCGCTCGGCAAGAAGCTCACGGGCATTCAAGCGCGTGCCGGCACGTTCATCGACGACGATTCCGAGGGCGTCACCGGCAGCGCATCTCCGCGCGATCTCTCGACACTGTTCCAGCTCACGTGGGCCCGCCTGATCACGCCGCGGCGTGACTCGGCGGCCTTCATCGCCTTCCGCAACCAGGTGCGTCCGTTCCTCGCCAACCGCGCCACCAACCCCGAGGCCGTCTTTGGCGACACCGTCTCGCAGACGATGTCGCGCTACAGTCCACGCGCCCTGCCCGTGAACGCCGAGTATCTCGATCGCGTGTCGTACGATCGGGCGTTCGCGATCTTCCGCGAGCGTTTCACCGACTTCTCCGACTACACCTTTGTGCTCGTGGGCGCGTTCGCGATCGACAGCGTCCGACCGCTGGTCGAACAATGGCTGGGGGCGTTACCCGGAGGCGGGCGTCCCGAAGTCGCACGCGACGCCGGCGTACGCCCACCGGACGGACGCATCGAGAAGCGAGTCCACAAGGGCGTCGAACCCAAGGCCATGACCGTGGTGATCTATCACGGCGCGGCCGAGTTCGCGCCGACGGAGCGTCACGCGCTGCGATCGGTCACTGAATACGTGGAGATGAAGGCGCTCGAGTCGCTGCGCGAAGCGCTCGGTGGCACGTATTCGGTGGGCGTCGGCGGAACCCTGCAGCGCTGGCCGATCCCGTCGTACACCGTCTCCGTGCAGTTTGGCTCGTCGCCCCAGCGGGCCGACTCGCTGTACGCCGCGGTGCGCACGGTGATCGACTCGGCCAAAGCCGGCGTGATCAGCGATGCGGACGTCGCCAAAATCCGTGAGCAGCAGCAGCGAGCGTACGAGGTGAACCTGCGAGAGAACAGCTACTGGCTCCTCAATCTCTCGTCGCGCATCGAGAATCACGAAGACCCGAAGGGACTGCTGGCGTACCCCGAGTTCATCCGCGGCCTCACGAAGGAATCGCTGCAGGCCGCCGCGCGGCGTTACTTCAGCGACGCCAACATCGCGCGGTTTGTGTTGTTGCCGGAGCGCACGACGCCGTAGGGCGAGAACAAAGGCTGCGTATCGCGGAGCAATCCAGGGCGAAGGCATGCAACCCTCACCCTGGACTGCTCACCCGGCACGCGCCGGGTCGTTCAACGTGCTCAGCTTCGCGATTGCTTTGCGACCTTCTCGACTTCGGCCATCACGCGCAGCAGGTTGCCGCTCCACAGCTTGCGGATCTGCTCCTCGGTGTAGCCGCGGCGAACGAGTTCGATCGTGACGTTCGGAGTTTCCGTCGCATCGTTCCAGCCATCCACACCGCCACCGCCGTCAAAGTCCGAGCTGATGCCGACGTGGTCGATCCCGATGAGCTTGACCGCGTAGTCGATGTGGTCCACGAAGTCCTTGACCGTGGCACGCGGCGGCGGCGGGAACTTGGCGTTGAGTGCCTGCATCCGCTGCATGAATGCCGCGCGCCTGGTGGAGTCGAGGCCGGCCATGCCGCCGGGACCGCCGCCCGCGACGCCGAACTCGGTGCGCAAGTCAGCCATCGCCTTCGTCCGCTCGGGCGAATCGGGCGGCGCCTTCTTCACGTAGGAATTGAACGCCACCATCTGCACCACGCCGCCGTTCTTCGCGAGCGCCCGGAGTTCTTCGTCATCCAGGTTGCGGCTCACATCGCAGAGCGCACGAACGGCGGAGTGCGACGCGATCACCGGCGCCTTCGAGAGCGCCATCGCCTGCATGTTCGACGCCTTGGACGGGTGTGAGATGTCGACCATGATGCCCAGGCGATTCATCTCGGCGATGACCTGCTTGCCGAGCGGTGAGAGCCCGTTCCACATCCACTGGTTGTCGCGCTCACCCGTGTTGGAATCGGAGAGCTGCGAGTGCCCGTTGTGGGCGAGCGACATGTAGCGGGCGCCGAGGTCGTAGAACTTCTTCACGTTCGCGAGGTCGTTCCCGATGCCGTAGCCGTTCTCAACGCCCATCAGGGCCACCTTCTTGCCCTTGGCCGCGATGCGGGTGACGTCGGCCGCGGTGAGCGCGATCTCTATCCGGTCGGGCGCGAGCTCGGTGGCCAGGCGGCGCACCGCCTCGAACTTCTCGATGTCAGCGGCGTGGGCGCGCGCGAACCCTTCGGGCGTGAGCGGTCCCTGACCCACGAAGATGGAGAAGAAGACGGCGTCGAGCCCGCCCTCCTTCATCTTCGGGAGGTTGACCTGGGTGTTGAGACGATCCGTGTAGTTCGGCTTGGTAGCCGTGAACTGACCCGGGTTGAAGTCGACGTGGGTATCGAGGGTGATGACTCGATCATGGATGGCCCGGGCACGTGCCACGAGCGCGGCATCGGGCTGCTGAGCCTGGAGGGTGAGCGCGCCGGAAAGGAGCGCCGTGGCGGCGACAGAGCGACCAAATGACATGGGAGGGCGGAGAGGGAGGACGTGAGGGCCGTGCGAACGCTGGTGAGCGGGCCACCACGCGGCAAGGGCCGCGACGCCTCTACCCTATTCCGACGCGAGAGCGCGCCGACTGACTCGAGGGGGTCCGGACGCCGCCGCCATACCCCTTACCCCTGCAACATGGGCACGTGCACCATGGATGCACCGCACCCGACTGACGACGGCGTCGGACTGTTGTCCTCGTGAATCCACAGACATTCTGCCGCCCCGCCGTCTCATAGCCGTCTGCAGGATCTCCACATTCCGGCCGCAGGCCGCACCGTTGACCAAAGTCCTCTGATGATCGCCTCACCTGACGCACTCGGTGTACCGGGATCACTCGCTGATTGCCTCGTTATGCTTGACATCGGAACTTCATGCGAAGCAAGTACTTCCGTAATGACTCGTCCGCTGCCTCCGCGCGCCCATTCCGCGCTGGTCTGCTTCCCACGTCGCGCGCGTCCCATCGCATGAGATTTCCCAGAGCTGCCGGCATCCTGCTCCACCCGACTTCACTGCCGGGACCACACGGCATCGGTGATCTCGGACCTGAGGCGCATCGCTTTCTGGATATCCTCGCAGATGCAGGCTTGAAGATCTGGCAGATGTTGCCGCTCGGGCCTACGGGATTTGGCGACTCGCCGTATCAATGTTTCTCCGCCTTCGCGGGCAATCCGCTGCTCATCCACGCCGCGGGCGCGGCAGGAGCGTCCTCTACCGACGTCGTCGACTTCGATCGGGTCATTCCTCACAAACGTCGACTCCTTGCCGAGGCGGTCGCCGCTTTCACCCCTGACGATGCGTATCGAGCCTTCGCGACAACGCATGCGGACTGGCTCGGGGACTTCGCGTTGTTCATGGCGCTCAAGGAGGCGCACGAGGGCGCCGTCTGGCACCGATGGGAACATGGCGCGGCGCACCGCGACCCCGTCTCCCTGACCGACTGGCGCGAACGGCTGCGCCCCCGCATCGAGGCGCTACAGGTCGAGCAGTACCTGTTTTTCCATCAGTTCGGGGCCCTCAAACGCGCCGCGGCGGAACGCGGCATCCGCATCATGGGCGACCTGCCGATCTATGTCGCCCACGATTCCGCGGACGTATGGGCGCATCAGGAACTGTTCCAGCTCAACGATGACGGCAGCCTCCGCGTGCAGGCCGGCGTTCCACCGGACTACTTCAGCGCCACGGGCCAGCTCTGGGGGAACCCTCTCTACGATTGGGAAGCCGCCCGTCGGACGGGCTACGCCTGGTGGATTCGTCGCATGAAGTCGGCGTTCGCGGAGTTCGACCTGGTTCGCATCGATCACTTCCGCGGCTTCGAGTCCTACTGGGAAGTTCCGGGCGACGCGGTGACGGCGGTCGACGGCCAGTGGGTGCCTGGACCTGGCGCCGAACTCTTCGACGCGATCGCCGAGGCACTCGGCCCCTTGCCCATCGTTGCCGAGAACCTCGGGATGATCACCCCGGCCGTGGAAGCGCTCCGTGAACGCTGCCGCTTTCCCGGTATGAGCATACTGCAGTTTGCGTTTGGGGCCGACGGGCACGCCAACGAGTTCCTGCCGCACAACTACCCACGCGAACGGGTCGTTTACACGGGCACGCACGACAACGACACGACCCTGGGGTGGTGGCACGCCAACGGCGCCGGCGATTCCACCCGATCAGCCGAAGCCATCGCGAAGGAAAAGGCGTTCGCGATGCAGTACCTCGACACCGACGGGCGCGAGATGCACTGGTCGTTGATCCGCTCCGCGTTTGCCTCGGTCGCCGACACGGCGCTCGTGCCGATGCAAGACGTGCTCGGCCTCGGCGCCGAGGCCCGGATGAACTTCCCGGGCCGGCAGCATGGCAATTGGAGATTCCGTTTTCGATGGGAGCAGCTCACGCCAGAAATCCGCGCCAGGCTGCAGACCCTGGTCCGGCTCTACGGCCGCTGAGAGACGCACAGGCACGACGTACGCGTCGACCTGATGCTGCCGTGCCAGTCGTCGCTGGCGACTGTCAGCCGCCGTGCCGCGGATCCCGCTGGCCTTCGTGATCAACGCAGGGATGCGCGCCAGCATCTGGCCGGCGCCCTGTCCCGCTCCGCGCGTCGACGTCGCCATGGCGAAATCGACGCGCGGGCTGGGCGCTGACCCTGGATCAAGCCGTGGTTGCGAACGGCTGTTCCAGGCTCGGGCTCTGCGGCGTGAACAGCTCCGCGCCGTTTTCGGTGATGACCATGTCGTCTTCGAGCCGGATACCGAACTCTCCGGGGATGTAGATCCCCGGCTCGTCGGAGAACGTCATCCCCGGCACGAGCTTGAGCGTGTTGCCGCGCGTGAGGTACGGCCATTCGTGCCCGTCCATGCCCATCCCGTGTCCGACGCGGTGGGAGAAGTACTTGTAGTCCGGCCCGTAGCCACCATCCACGATGACCTTGCGTGCCGCCGCGTCGACGGCCTGGCACTCCACGCCCGGGCGTGCGGCCGCGAGCGCCGCGCTCTGCGCCTTGAACTCGAGATCGAACACGGCCTTCATCTTGTCCGTCGGCTTGCCCAGCACGAAGGTGCGCGAGAGATCCGACGCGTAGCCTTCGACCGAGCATCCGCCGTCGATGAGCAGGATGCTTCCCTCGCGGACGACCTGCGGCGTCACCGACCCGTGCGGCAGCGCCGAGAACTCGCCGACCTGCACGCCTGCACCACCGGTGTAGCCGAGCCGTTCATGCGCCTGGGAAACGAGGCGCGCGAAGTCGCTCTGGGTCATGCCCTCCTTGAGTGACTTCCATGCGGCTTCGTAGGCCTTGAGCGTCACCTGCGACGCGTGGCGCATGAGCGCGAGTTCGTGCGCATCCTTCACCATGCGGCAACCCGCGGTCACCGGGGTACCGGACGCAATGCGAATCCCTGGGGCAGCGGCGCCGACGCCGGCGCTGAAGACGTACTTGACGGTCTCTTCGATCCCGATCGCACCCGTGGAGACGCCGAGGTCGCGCAGACCCTGGGCCACGCGTTCGTAGGGACTCTCGTGCTCTTCCCAGGTCAGGACGCGCGTCTCGCTGCCTAACGGGCCGAGTCGCGCCTGCTCGAGCGTGCGCTCTTCCTCGAACTTGGGCGTGACGATGAAAGCGTTGCCCCTGGCGGGCACGATGGCGCAGGTCATGCGCTCGGAGTTCCCCCAGCGCATGCCCGTGAAGTAGACCATGGACGTGCCGCCGGTGAGCATGATGGCACTCAGTCCGTTCTCGGTCATGAGCCGACGCGCCTTCTCCAGTCGAGCCTTGCGCTCGTCCACCGAGATCGGCACGACACCCTCCTTCATCGGTGTCAGAGCTGCGATCGCCGGTGGAAGGTCCGTGCTCGACGCACCATCCTGCGCGGACGCTTCACCGCTCCGCGGAGCGCAGGCGGCGCCGGCGGCGGCAACCGTGGACGTGGCGAGAAAGGTACGGCGGGTCAGCATGTCGGCTCCGTGGCAAGGGGTGACTGGCGGCCAATGTGCGGCCCGTGCATCGAGCCGTCGAGCCCTTACGGCGTGGGAGGTGGCTCGGCCTCGCGCCAACTCGCGACCAGCGGGCGCAGCTCGGGCGTGGCGCCATCCCCGGCACCGCTGAGCCATCCAAAGCGACGGGCCTGCGGCAGAACGCGATGCTCCAGCGAGCCGACGCTTCGGTTGTACGCATCGATCGCCTTCTCCAGTCCCCGGCGGACGTCGTTCACGTGACCGGCCCACGTCTCGAGTCGGCCGTGCAGCTCGACGCCCAGTTCGCGGATTTCGTCCGCGTCGCGAGCGATCCGTTGCCGAGCCCATCCGAGACCGACGACCCGCAGCAGCGCGATGAGCGTGGTCGGGCTGGCGAGGATCACTCCGCGCTCCACGCCATGCTCCACCAGACCGGCGTCGTACTGCAGCGCGGCACTGAAGAGCGCCTCGCCCGGGAGGAACAGCACCACGAATTCGGGCGATTCCGCGAACTGCTCCCAGTACCCTCGGGCCGCGAGCCGTGTGATGTGGTCCTTCACGTGGCGGGCATGGCGCCGGAGCGCATCGACGCGCGCAGCCTCGTCAGGCGCCTCCATTGCCTCGAGCCACGCAGCCATCGGGGCTTTCGCGTCGATCACGACCGAGCGGCCGCCGGGCATGAGCACGGTAAGGTCCGGCCGAAGCCGTCCCTCGCCCGACCAGACTGTTTCCTGCACGACGAAATCGACGTGCTCCGTCATCTGTGCCAGCTCGCACACGCGCCGCAGCTGCAGCTCGCCCCACTGCCCGCGCACGACGGGGCTGCGCATGGTATCGAGCAGGTGCTGCGTCTGGCTGGAGAGGTCGCGATGGGTATCGCCAAGTGTCGCCAGTTGCGCGAGGACCGTATCGGTCCGCTCGGCCTGAGCGCGCCGTTCCTCGGCAAAGCGTCGTTCGGTGTCCCGCTCGGCGCGGAGCGCGGCGATCGTGGCGAGGTGACGCGAGCGCAGCCAGAGCCAGGCGAGGATGGCCCCGACCACGGCCCCGAGGCCGAGGGCGGGGAGAGATTCCAGCATGGGCCAGGCGCTCCGGGAGGGAGGATGCCTAACGTTAGCGCGCCGGACACACGCTGGCCACCGTGAGCCTCGCGCATCGGCACGGGATTGAAACGCCGACGGGGGCAGACGCCGCATGGCGCCCACCCCCGTCCGATTGCGCATCTGCTGGCGGATCGCCAGCGGACAATCGCGCTACCGATCCTCCTCGGGAACGAACGCGGCCACCGGAAGGCGGCTGATCCCGCGCTCCTTCTTCTGCCGGTCGACCATCGCGGCGACGTCGGCGAGCAGCTTCTTCGCATCGTACACGATGCCGTCCTTGATGGTGTACCGCACGCCGCCGACACGCTCGACCTTGCCGGTGCGGTCGTTCAGGCGCTGGAAGCCAGAGCCATAGAGCGTCTTGAGGTTCGCGATCGGGTTCTCCGGAGCGATCACGAGGTCCGCAAGCATGCCATTGCGCACGATACCCGTCTCGATGGCCTTGCCGCTGGCCTTGTTGAGCTCCTCGGCGGCGTGCTGCGTGCCCGCACGGATCACCTCGAGCGGATGGAACCCCGCTTCCTGGAAGTTCTCCAGCTCCTCGATGTAGCTGAAGCCGTACGTGTTGTAGATGAAGCCCGCGTCGGTGGAGGGTGTCACGCGGCCGCCCATGTTCTTGTAGTCGTTGATGAACTCCATCCACACCTGGTAGAACTTCTTCCACGCGACTTCATCCCACGTCGTCCAGTTGAAGAAGTACGCGCCGTGGTTCTCGCGGTTGGGCGTGTAGAAGTCCCAGAGCGACGGCAGCGTGTACTGCTCGTGCCAGTCGGCGTTGCGGCGCTTCATGAGGTCGCGGCCCGACATGTACGTCGTCATCGTCGGGTCGAGCGTCGCGTTGTTGTCCTTGAGCAACTTGAGGAAGGCGTTCCACTTCTCGCTGCGCGGCTTCACCAGGTTCCACTGCCGCGCGACCTGCCCAAAGCGCCACTGTTCGTCGCTGTAGTTGTAGTTCTCCGGATACGGCTGGATGTCGGTGTTCTCGTACATCGACTCGAAGATGCCGTAGTAGTGCGTGATCGCCCCGAGGCCGAGCGTCACGGCATCCGCGCCGTTCATGTTGGCGACGCCGGTCTGCGCCAGGTGCGCCGTGCTGCCCATGCCGAGCGTCTTCGCTTCCTCCATGAGTCCCTTCATCACGGCCGGATCGTGCGCGCCGACCTTGAGGCAGTCGACCCCTTGCTCCTTCGCGAAGCGCGTCCATGCGCGCGCGTCCGCCTCGGTGAGGATCGGCTTGCCGCCCCAGGCGCGTCCGCTGCCCGGCCGCTGGCAGTTCACCATGCGGGGGGCGGTGATCTCGTTTGCGTTGGCGCGCTTGGTCTCGGAAAGCGACCACTCGAAGCCACCAAACGGCACACCGCGCACCGTCGTCACGCCGTGAGCCAGCCACAGCTTGTAGCAGTACTCGGCATCCGGCGCCTTCGGCTTGCCGCAGGTATGCACGTGCAGGTCGATGAAGCCGGGCATCACGTACATCCCTTCGGCCTGGATCTCGCGCGCCGGGCCCTTCGGGCGCCGGGCGTCGTTGATCGGGCGGTTCGGGTACCCGACGTCGGCGATCTGCGTGATCCGGTTCTTCTCGATGACGATATCAACCGGCCCGCGAGGCGGCCCGCCGGACCCGTCGATCAGGGTCGCACCGCGGATGATCAGCTTGTCGAAGGGCCCTTCGCCCTCCCGACGATTCGGCGCCGGGTTGGCGTCCTGAGCGACGAGCGGAATGGCCCAACCGAGCGCGAGTGCGCCGAGCAGGGCGTGACGAAGGCGTCTGGTAAACATTGGGGTAGGGGGCTGGGATCGGATCCTGGCGGCGCTCCGCGGTCAGCATCGCGCGCGCGAACGGCATCGACGCTGAACTTTGGGGCGGGTCACCCCACCCGCAAGTCACCCCGAACCGCGTTCCTTCGACGCCAGTCCCCTTTCAGCCGCGCACCCGCTCCCCTCTGGCTCTTCTCAGGCCGTCTCGCGGTACGGAGAGTCGAGGTACGGCGAGTCGTCGTCGCTGTCGGGACCGTAGACGATGCGCGGCGATATGCTCCCGGACACCTCGTCCACCATGCCACCGGCCAGGTGCTTGACGAGATCGACGATGCCGTGACTCAGGTGCGCGCCGTATCGGAGCAGATTGGTGGCGCGTCCCCGCTGGGCCAGGAGGTAGGCGACGAACGACTTGTCGGCCTTGGCGCTGTTGCAGCGCTTGCAGCAGAGGACGAGGTTGTCGCGACGATCGTACGCCGTGAGGCCCTTGCGCGGGGTCACGTGGTCGAGCGTCATCGTGCCTTCGTCGTACCGGAGACCGCAGTAGGCGCAGGTCGGGCCATGCTGGGCCAACAGCCAGCGTCGCGTTTCTGCGTAGGCGTAACGCCCTGTCGGTACGGAGGATACCTGTTCTTGCGCGCCCTTCCCTGACCCTCGCCTGCGTCGGCGGCCCGGGCGCCTGTTTTCGTTCTGCATTGGTGACTGCAAACTAGTCGCCGGTGGGCCCCATTGGCACCCCGGCCCGCGGATAACGACGAGCACGGGGCCCGGGTGGTCATTCTTTCCGGGTTGTGGCCGATGGAGACACTGTTGCCCTGGCCAACCACGTGCTGGCAGTTGCGCGAACACGGAAGACATCCGGTCAGGAAGTGGTCATTTCCACAGATCTGGTCGCGGGTGGACGCCACCCGGGCCGCAACGCGCGCTAGCTTCCTCACGCACCAGCTCAATGACGCCCCACACTGCCGCCCTCATGCGTTCCCGACTCACGTTCCTCGCTCTCGCCATCGTGGCGACCTCCGCCTCGGCCGGTGCCCAGTCGCAGCCAGCGGCGCCGAAACACGAAATGCAGCATGCGAACAGCGCATGGAAGGAGATGGACGCCTTCCACACCGTGCTCGCGGCAACCTACCATCCCGCCTCGGGCAAGAAGGACCTGAAGCCCCTGCGCGCCCGAGCCGATTCGCTGGCTGCGACCGCGCGCAGCTGGTCGGCTTCCACGCCCCCCAGGACGTGCGCGGCCGCGTCGGTGCGATCCACGGTCGCCGACATCTCGACCGATGCGCTGGCCATCGCCAACCAGGTGCTGGCGAACGCGACCGATGCCGAGCTGCTCAAGGCCATTGGCGCCCTGCACACGAAGTTCGAGCGCGTGGAGAAGCAGTGCGGGAGCCACGACATGAAGGGCATGAAGCACTGACGCTCGGCAGCGGCGGGCGCACCGATGGAGGTCCTGGCCCCCGCGGCGCGTCCGCGGGCCGTCGTGCTGATGGCGCACGGGCTCAACCAGCGGGCGAGCGCCCTGCGGCCGCTCGCCCAGGCCCTGCGGGATCGCGGGGCGTCGGTCGTGCTGCTGGCGTTCCGTGGCCATCGTCGCGACGACGAGGTGGATCCGCGCGCACTCGAAGCCTGGCGCGAGATTACGTGGGAACAGTGGCGCGAGGACTGGCGCGAAGCGACGGCCTCGGCCGCCTCGTTGGCGGCGACACACGACGTCCCGCTGTGCTTCGTTGGGTTCAGCCTGGGGGCGCTCGTCCACGTATACGAACTGGCCTCGGAGGCATCGCCACCGGGCTCCTTTGCACGGCAAGTACTCCTCGCGCCCGCGATTCGCATTCACCCGCGCTCACGGCTCGTGCGGATCTTCCGGTTCCTGGGATCGCGCTTCCTCATTCCGTCGCTGGCCCCCATGCCGGTGCGCTCCCACCGCGGGACGAGCGTCGCGGCGTACGAAGCGTTATTCCGCTACGAGACCGCGCTCGCCGGCATCGACCGCGCCGAGCGCCTCCGCATTCCCACGGTGGTCCTGATGGACGCCCGCGACGAACTCGTGAGCGAGTCAAGGTTGCGCGCCTGGATCACGCAACACGACCTTGACGGCGCGTGGCGGATCGAGAGCGTGGAGAAGGACCGGACGTCGGCGGGGCGCGGCCTGCGGCATTACATCACCGACGAGGTCGGCCTCGGGCGTGATCGGTTTCTGCAGCTGGTCGATCGCGTGACCGCGGCGCTGGCACTCGAGTAGTGCGAGAACCGAAGCTTACCGGTGCGCGCGAGCGCAATGACGTCGGTGCGGACCTGCCGGGCCACGCGTCCGGGACCGGGGCGCTGGGCATGTCGTCAGTGAGGGAGTCGTCACCCGCAACGGAGGACGTCGCGTCAATGAAAGAGACGCCGTTGAGCGTTCCTCCGCTGAAGCGCAAGCCCGCCGAGCGAAGTGACTGGACGCTTGCGCTATCGACACGAGACGCCGGTGAGAGTTCCTCCGCAGAAGCGCAAAGCCCAACGAGCCAAGTGACTGGACGTGTGCTCTCCTGACCACCAACTCGCCGATGCCTGCCAGATCCCATACCCTCGTGTTTCTCAGTGCCCTCGCCCTCCTGGTCATCGCGTGCCAACGCCCGGTCGCGAGCGCACCCGCGTCCACAGGCGGCATACCTCCGGTGGCCGGGCACCTCGTGATCGCCGGGGGCGGTCAGCTCGGCCCGGAGATCATCGATCGGTTCATCGCGCTGGCCGGTGGCCCGGACGCGCCGATCGTCGTGATTCCCACCGCGGGCGAGGACTCGCTGTATCCGCCAGACTGGAACGGCCTCCGGTTGCTCACTGCACGCGGCGCGCGACGCGTCGTCGTGCGCCACACCACTGACCGCTCCGTGGCGGAGAGCGATTCGTTCGTGGCGCCGATCTCGCGGGCCCGCGGCGTGTGGTTCCCCGGTGGCCGGCAGTGGCGACTGGTCGACGCCTACGCGGGGACGCGCACCGAGCGTGCGCTGCATGCACTGCTCCGCCGCGGCGGCGTCATCGGCGGAACGTCGGCGGGAGCCTCCGTGCAGGCCTCGTACATGGTGCGCGGTGCGCGCGAGGGCAACACGATCATGATGGCGCCCGGCTACGAAGCCGGGTTCGGCTTCATCCGCGGTGTCGCGGTGGACCAGCACGTCTCGGCACGCAGCCGACAGTTGGACCTGCAGGCCGTCGTGGCCCGACACCCGGAACTCCTCGGGTTGGGGCTCGACGAGGGCACGGCCATCGTCGTGGAGGGCACGCGCGCCGTGGTGGTCGGCCGTGGGAAGCTCTTCGTGCACAACGGCCGCGGCGCGCACGATGCCGGCCTGCCGTACGCGACCCTTGCGGCCGGAGACACGCTGGACCTCGTGGCCCGCCGTCGCGTCGGTACCAGGTAGGCTCTCCTGGGTAAGGCCTGCGCTGACAGGCCACGGGCGAAACGCTCGCGGCCCTCGCACTACGACGCCACACGGCCGGCAGGCTGAACGTCAGGCGTTGCGCGCGGGCAGCTCCACTGTCACGGTGGTCCCGCGCCCCGTCGCGCTCTCGAGTCGGATCAGTCCCCCCTGCGCCTCGACCAGCGCCTGCGCAATACTGAGTCCGAGGCCCGAACCTCCGGTGGCGCGCGTCCGCGAGGGATCGACGCGATACAACCGGTCGAACACGCGCGGGACGTGCTCGGGAGCGATGCCCTCACCGGTATCAACGACACTCAGGACCGCGTGGTCTCCGGTGCGCCGGGCGCCAACGTGCACGGTGACGCCGGCCCCGCCGTGCCGCATCGCGTTGTCGATGAGGTTCCGCAGCACCTGCCCAAGCCGAACGCGATCGGCATGTACACCGAGATCCTCCGGTACGTGCGCTGAAATCCGTGACGCGTCGATCCGGCCCGCATGGACAAAGGCATCGATGGTCGCCTCGACCAACGGCCGCAACGCGAGCGGTTCGAGGTGCATCTCCAGTCGACCGGCGTCGGCGCGCGCGAGCACGTCGACGTCGCCGACGAGCCGTTCGAGCACCGTCGCTTCTTCGTGCAGCGAAGCGAGGGAGGCCGCATCGACCGTGCGCAACCCGTCCTGCAGACTCTCGATCTGGGCTTTGAGGTTGGTGAGTGGCGTACGCAGCTCGTGGGCGAGGTCGCGCATGACCTGTCGTCGCGCGCCTTCCGAGCGCTCCAGGCTCTCCGCCATGCGATCAAAGACGGCCGCCAGTTCCCGGAGTTCGCTCACACTCGTGCGACCAACGCGGGTGCCGTAGTCGCCGGCGGCTATGCCCTGCGCCGCGGTCGTCAGGCGGCGAATGGGGTCCAGCAGTCGCCCGGTCAGGATCACCGCCAGGAACGCGGCCGCTGCCAGCAGCGCCGGGATGCCTAACCAGAGCGCGCGACCGAAGCGCCTGGCAAAGCCGCGGCTCACGACCTCCAGGTCCCGTGGGGTCGCGGCCGCCCGGAGGTCGGGGCGAGGAATGGCGAACACGAAGGCGGCGGTGTCGCCGAGTGATCGCCGGAGCGGCGTCCCGTGGCTGATCTCGATCCGACGCAGGTCGCTCGTGTCACCCAGCTCCACGCGGAGCCCGCCGCCCGGTGTGCGAACGGCCCTCCGGCCGCGCCAACCCGAGTCGCCGGAGGCCACGATCGTCCCGTCCAGACCCACAACGACGGCATGCAGCGAGTCCCGCCCCGCCCCTTCGACCACGCGACGCACCTCATCGATTCCGCCCCGCGCCAACGCGGAGTCGAGCCGGATCGCCACGGTGGAATCTCCCGCGACCCGCGTGGACGCCACGATCGCCCGGAACTGCACGCTCGCCGTGCGTGTGCCGAAGTACGCCAACAGCACCAGCGCCATGAGCACCGACGCCACCACGAGCGCCAGCACCTGGGCGCGGAGGCTACGCATGGCGGAACGCGCCGGCGAGCAGGCGATACCCAACGGCGAAGATGGTTTCGATGCACGCGTCCGCCGGACCGCCGGGATCGAGCTTGCGCCGCAGGTTCTTCACGTGCGCGTCGACGGTGCGAAGGTCGGACTCTCCCGCGCTCCGTAGTGCACGCTCGGACAGCTCGCTCCGGGAACACACGCGCCCCGGCGTGGCAGCGAGGATCCACAACAGCCGGAACTCGGTGGGACTCAGCGCCAGGGCGCGCTCGCCGAGCCATGCTTCACGCGTCGCTTCGGCGAGGTAGAGCGTGCCCAAGCGCAGGCTGC
This sequence comes from Gemmatimonadaceae bacterium, assembly GCA_020846935.1. NCBI lineage: Bacteria > Pseudomonadati > Gemmatimonadota > Gemmatimonadia > Gemmatimonadales > Gemmatimonadaceae > Gemmatimonadaceae bacterium. The sequence goes on along the minus strand of JADLCY010000006.1, from coordinate 41,191 downwards.
CCTCGCGCCGGTCGCGCTGCACACCCACCCGCCGCAACACGGCATGCGCCCGCGCCACGAGTTCGCGCGGGCTGAACGGTTTGGGCACGTAGTCGTCCACGCCCGCCGCAAACCCTTCGAGTCGGTCGTGTTCGTCGACCATGGCCGTCAGCATGATCACCGGCGTGTCCGCGTGTTCGCGCAGGTGTCGGCACACGTCGATGCCGTCGGCGCCCGGCAGCATTCGATCGAGGATCACGAGGTCAAAGCGCTCGGCAGCCACACGGTGTCGCCCGACCACACCGTCCGGCGCGTGGGTGACCCGAAAGCCCTCATGGCGCAGGTAGAGCGCGATCGTCTCCGCGGTCTTGGTGTCGTCCTCGACCACGAGCACGGTCCCGGCACCGCCCTGCGCCCTGGCGTCGGTCACAGCGGCAGCGCGTACCGCTCGATGGTGTACTGGCCGTCGCCGTCGATCTCCACGGCGTACAAGTGGCGCGCTCCAAAGCCGACCAGCGTCCGTCGCGCGGGGAACGTCACCGAACCGACCAGGTTGCCGTCTCGCCCGAACACGTCGTACCACACCGGCTCACCCGCTGGGCGATGCCGCCGCACCCAGACTCGGCTCGCGCCATCGACCCGCAGGCTCGCCGGATCAAAGGGTGGCTTGGTCGCCGGCCAACGGTACCCCGACGTGTTCGGCTCCCGCGTGGGTCGTGCGCGCCCAAACGACACGATGCGTTGGCCGTTGTTGTCCTCGACCTGCATCGAGATGCCGCCTGAGAGCATCTGCTGGTTCACCCACTCGCGCTTCTCGGCGTCGCCGATCGTAGCGCGCGCGACGCGCACCGGTGCACCGACCCGGCGCGTCGCTCCCAGCCACTCGGCGTGATAGTCACCGGTGCGAAGCACGACGACCTCGCCCTCGGCGTTGACGGCCCAGCCATCACTCGCCGCGAGAGGGATCGGCCGGATCTGCACCTGGCGCGCGTTTTCGCTCCCTGACTCCTGCCGATCCACATCTGGCGTCTTGATGCGCGCCACGGATAGAGCGGCGGTGCCCTTCGAGTCGGCGCGCATCACATCGCCCGTGTCGACGCGCATGCTCATGCGAGGCGGCGCAAAGTAGATGTTGCCCCGCGCGTCCGTCCCGCCCGGGAACATGGCCATCGGCGGACCATCGCCGCCCGGGACCGAGAGCGGCATGCTCCGGACGTAGCGGCCGTCCGGGGCGATCACCGAGAGCCGCGCGTTCCCGAGGTCCATCACCAGCGTGCTGTCGCCCGGAAACGCCCAGACGCCATCCGGCTGGCGGTACTCACCCGGCCCGCTTCCCTCACGTCCGAGCGCCCGGTTCGTGCGCAGCGACGCATCGACGATCATGAGTTTGCGCTCGATCGGGTCAGCGACGACCAGCTGACCGCTGGCCAGCTCGCGAACCGTCGTGACCAGCGAGAGTGGCTCCGGCAGACGTGCCTCGGCGCGACCGAGCGCGGCCTGTCGAGCCCCTTGCGCATCGGCGCTGCCGGCGAGCGAGAGCGCAGTGAGCCCCGCAACGATCACACGAAACGTCATCTTCGAGTGTCTCCCCTGAGTGGTCATGAATGAGACCAGGGACAGGTGAAGGTCCGGTGAAGGCGAGGCGATTCGGGGCTCAGCGGAGCGAGACGGCGAAGCAGTGCTTCTGCCCGACCGTCCATTCGTCGGCCGACACCTTGTCGTAGCGCTTCTTCTTTTCCGGATAGCTCCCGACGTCTTTGGGTGCGAAGCCACAGCGCGTGAACAAGTCATCCGAAAACGACACCGCGAAGATCTCCGGGTATCCCCGCTTGCGGGCGAGGTCGACCGCAGCGGCGATGAGTCGAGCGCCCAGTCCCTTGCGGTGGTGGTCGGGGTCGACTGCGAGCGACACGAGTTCGACCAGTGACGGCGAGTATTCGTCCAGACACACGCACCCGACGATATGACCGTCGTCGTCGCGGATCACGCGATAGTCATCGAGATGCGATTCGACGAACGCCTCGGAGCGCGGCAGGGTGAGCCCGGCGGCGTTGAATCGGTTGTTCAGCGCGGCCAGGGCGGGCGCGTCGTATTCGCGGGCGGGGGAGATCGGGCGCATCGGTGTTTGGGGGGCAGTCGGTGGTTCGCCCGGATCATATCCTGTGACGGGTCGCCCGGCGACGGGAGGGACGAGTTCTTCGGGGTTCGGCGCGTCAACGGTGTCGAGAGGCTGAAACCACCATGGCCCTCATGATCGCACCGACCCGCTCGTGTTCTGTCGCGGCGCTCGTTCTGTTGGCCGCCTGTGGTACCTCGACCGGCGGGACCGAACCGCCGACGCCCCAGGCTCCTGCTGATGCGGCCAATATCCTCACCGTCAGCACGCGAAAGGCCACGTATCCGTGGAACGAGGTCTCGTTCGCCGGCGACGGCATCGTGGCCACGATCGCCAACCTCAGCACGCGCGACTACTTCAGCAGAATCGGCGACTTCTTTGGCGGATCCGGGGACCAGGACCCGGTCTACATCGCGGGGGGCACCGACGCGGCCGTCGAGCGCCTCGCAGCCGATGGCTCATGGACCGTGCTGCCGACGGGTATCCTCATCGAGGGTTCGAAGGTGGTGGGCCTCCGCTCCGGCAAGACTTACGAGCTGCGCGGTCACCTCGAGGAGCCGCGCGTCGTTGGCACCATGCGCCTGCGCCTCCGGTATTTCACGACGCCCAACACCGCGGGCGTGACGCCTCTCGTCGACTACTCGCCGCCGTTCGTCGTGCGTTGAGCTACGCGGCGGCGCGGCGGAGTCGCTTCCGATCGAGCCAGGCGAGGACGAGGCAGGCGTGGATGGTGAGGAAGCTCTCCATGCACCAGATGCAGAAGATCTTCATGACCGCCCACTCGCCGTATTTGAGCCGCCAGGTGAAGACGATCGCGGCGACGGTGAGCACGAGAATGGCCGTCGTGAACGCGGGGTTGTCCTCATGGGTCGGCGTCGCGCCTATGAAGGCAACCGCACTCAGGATGCCGTAGCCGATCGCCCCGATCAGCGCGACATCCAGGCCGAGGAAGCTGCCCCAGGGCGAATACCACGCCTGCACGCAACCATGCCCGGGTCCACAGGCCGGAACGCCGAACGTTCCGATCTTCACCAGGTGCAGGTAGAGCGCCACGAGGCCCGCCACGAGGGCGAGCACGGCAATGGCCTGGCGGAAGATCGCGGGATTGGTCGGAGCGTCGTCGTTCGACATGGGCGTGCGTGGATTTTCGGAGCGGGGAGTTCAGGTCCCGACGACGAGGGACTCGACTGAGGAGACGCGCCCTATCGCGGCGTCGAGCTGTCGGAACTGAAGTTGCGTGGATCGGCCCAGCCGCGCAGGCCCGCGGCGCGCACTTCACGCCACCCATGGAACCGTGCGCCAAGCTCCACGGCCATGTTCGGCGTCACCACTCCAACGACGGGCGCCTTTCGATCGGCCCCGGAACGCACGTTGATGTAGGTCAACGCACGCGCCGGCGTCCAGCGCACCGTCGTCGGGAGTCCCGCGCCTGGTGGCAGGGGAATCGTGGCGACGGCCGGGGCAGTGGTGACGGCAACGGCCGCCGCCGGGATCGGGGCGACGGCCGAGTCGTCAGGCAGCGAGTCCACCGGCTCGGCGCCCGGGACGACGGTGTCGACGGCGGCGATGGTTGACGAAGGCGGCGGTGAGACGAGGACAGACTCCGACGCGGGCGCGGCCGGATCGGCCGGGCCGCCGCTCGCCGCGCGTCGGCCGTACCCCTGAAAGTAGACGAGCGCGGCAATGGCAACCGCGATGAGCCCGGCGATCGCGAAGATCCCGGTCCTGCTGAAGGACGGCGACGCCTCTGTCCCACACCATTTGCAGCCGCCGACGGATTTCGGGTAGTACGTGTCGCATTTCCGGCAATGCGACAGCGGCACCATCCCCCCGCGGTGATCGCGCAGAAAGAAGGCGTGGGTGCACCTGGGGCAGCGCGACGCGGCGAAGAGCGCCTTGGCTCCACAGGCGTCGCAGCGCACATACTGCAACGGATACCTCCGGCCGGTGTCGGGACGTGCGCACCACACGTGGCCGTCCGTGGGTCGGAAACTAGCGCCCGATCTGGGCCTCGGCAGGTGCACACCACGCACTGCTGCGCAGCGACGGCGCGGCACATCGCCGTGTGTGAGCCCGGACACGCTTTCCGGTCGTGAGCGCGCGCTCACGGGCAGCGGCGCGAGGCCCCGCTGGCGCCACGGGCGCGGGGCGGGCGCACCGTGATGAGTCCGATCCGTCGGCCTGCGTCCGCGAGTGGCTCAGCCGTCATCGCAAGCAGCGTCGCAAGCGACGCACGTTGAGTTGTCGTCCAGATTCGCTGCCGCGTGATCCCTGTAGTGTCCAGCGCGGAGAGGGTCACCCGACGCCAGGCCATTCAGGTCGCGCACCAGCGCGAGGCGACGACGCGACGGGTGTGGTTCACGCTCCCGCGCGTTGTACTGGACGCGACCCGGGGTCCCGGGCGATGATTCGCCATGCCCTCACCCCTCGACGGGGTTCGTGTCGTGGACCTCACGCAGGTCATGGCCGGCCCGTTCTGTACGATGCAGCTCGGTGACCTCGGGGCGGACGTGATCAAGGTCGAGCCACCGGGCACCGGCGACCTCGCACGATCGATGGGCGGCGCATCGATGCGGACGGCGGCGGGCGACAACGCGCCGTTCCTCGCCCTGAATCGGAACAAGCGCAGCATCGCCCTCGACCTCAAGGCGCCGGCCGATCACGCCACGTTCATGAGCCTCGTGCGCACGGCCGATGTGCTCGTCGAGAGCTTTCGCCCCGGCGTGACGAAGCGGCTCGGTGTAGACCATGAGGCGACGTCGGCCGTGAATCCGCGACTGATCTATTGCAGCATATCCGGCTTTGGGCAGACCGGTCCCTACGCGGATCGTCCTGGCTTTGATCTGATTGCGCAGGGCATGACGGGCGTCATGAGCGTCACCGGGGAACCGGGCAGCGCGCCCGTGAAGTGCGGCGTTCCGATCGCCGACCTGTCCGCGGGTCTGCTGGCGGTCACGGGCATCCTCGCCGCCTTGCACGCGCGTCACACGACGCAGCGCGGGCAACACGTGGAAACGTCACTCTACGACGCCGCCCTCGCGCTCACGGTCTGGGAGTCGACGGAGCTGTGGGCGACAGGCACCGCGCCCGGCCCGATGGGATCCGCGCACCGCCTGAGCGCTCCGTATCAGGCGTTCCGGACGCGCGACGGCTTCATCACGCTGGCCGCCCTGACGCAGTCGCAGTGGAGCTCGTTATGCACCGTGATCGACCGCGCCGATCTCGTCGACGACCCGCGGTTTCGCGACAATCCGGCCCGCATGGCGCATCGGGTCGCGCTGGTCACGGAGATCGAGGCGGCGCTCGCGCGCGACACCACGGCCGCGTGGGTTGACGCATTCCTCGCCACCGGTGTGCCCGCCGGCCCGATCCACGACCTGGCGCAGACGCTCGAAGATCCCCACACGCATGCCCGGCGCATGGTCGAGACCGTCCAGCATCCCGGTATCGGTTCCGTGCGTACGCTCGGCTTTCCCGTGAAGTTCAGCGACACGCCGCCGCGCGTTCGTCGCCCTCCACCGGCCCTGGGCGAACACGGCCACGAGGTTCGCCGCGAGCTCGGGCGTGAACCGTCAGGACCTGGCGACCGCGGCACAGGCGCAGCCTCCCCGGAGGACACATGACACCTGAAGGCAGGGTCCACGTCACCACCCGCGGTCCGGTTGCCACGATTCGTTTCGACCGGCCCACCGCACGCAACGCGATGACCTGGGCGATGTACGATGCGCTCGACGCCGCCCTCGACCGCATCGCGGAGGACGACTCGCTCCGTGTCCTTGTGTTGCGGGGCACGGGCAGCCACTTCGTTGCCGGGACCGACATTTCGCAGTTTGCCACCTTCCGGACGGGCAAGGACGGCGTGGCCTACGAGAAGCGCCTCGATGCCACCATCGCGCGCATCGACGACCTCAGGCTCGCGACCGTCGCGGCGATCCAGGGCTACGCGGTCGGTGGCGGCTTTGCCCTTGCCACCGCGTGCGACCTGAGGCTGTGCACGCCGGACGCGCAGTTCGGCGTGCCGATTGCCCGCACCGTGGGCAACTGCCTCTCGATGTCGAACCTGGCGCGGCTCGTGGCACACCTCGGCGCCGGCCGCACCCGCCACCTGCTGTTCACCGCGGAGTTCCTCACCGCGGCCGAGGCCCACGCGAGCGGCTTCATCCTCCCGCCCGTTGACCCGCGCGCCTTTGACTCGAGCCTTGCGAGGCTCTGCGCGCGACTCGCCGAACACGCCCCCATCACGCTGCAGGTCACGCGTACCGCCCTCACGCGCATCATCGCCACGATGACCCCCAAGGGCGACGACCTGGTGCGGCGCGCCTACGCGAGCCGCGACTTCCGCGAAGGGGTGAAGGCGTTCGTCGAGAAGCGTCCTCCGATGTGGCAGGGCGAGTGACCTCGGGTCTCGAAGCCGCGCTGCGCCGCGCGATGCGCGGCGAGGTCCGCTTTGACGAGTGGTCGCGGCACGTCTACGCCACCGACGCCAGCATCTACGCGATCGAGCCGATCGGCGTCGCCTGGCCGCGCGATGCCGACGACGTCGTCGCCGCCGTGCAGGTGGCGAACGACCACGGCGTGCCGATCCTCCCGCGCGGCGCGGGGACGAGCCTCGCGGGCCAGACCGTGGCGCACGCCATCGTGCTCGACACCTCGCGCCACATGCACGCGCTGCTCGAGCTCGACCCGACCACGCAGACGGCGCGCGTGCAGCCGGGGCTCGTGCAGGACGATCTCAATCGCGCCGCCGCGCGGCATGGCCTGCTGTTCGCGCCCGACACGTCGACCTCGAACCGCGCCACGCTCGGTGGCATGATCGGCAACAACTCGTGCGGTGCGCGCTCGGCGCGCTACGGCATGACGATCGATCACGTCATCGGGCTCGACGTCGTGCTCGCCGACGGCAGTCGCACGCGCCTGGAGGCCCTCGATGCCGATGCGCTGGCGCAACGTCAGCGCGGCGATTCCATGGACGCACGTCTCCATCGAGAGGTCGACCGACTCGTCAGGCAGCACGAGGTGAGCATCCGCCGCGATTTTCCTCCGTTCTGGCGCAAGTCCGGTGGCTATCGCCTCGAACGCATGCTGCCGGAGCGTGGGCCGTTCAACCTGGCGCACCTCGTCGCCGGCTCGGAAGGCACGCTCGCGTTTGTCGTCGAAGCCACGGTGCGGCTCGTGCCGCAGCCGCGCTTCGTGGTGGGCATCGCCGGCCACTTCACGGACGTGGAGCGTGCCATCGCCGCTGTCGATGACGCGCGCGCCGGCGACGCGGCGGCCATCGAACTGGTCGATCGCTTCATCCTCGACCTCGCCCGCCGATCTCCGCTGCATCGCGGGCTCGTCACGGTTCTGGACGGGGATCCGGGCGCCCTGCTCTGGCTCGAGTTCTACGGTGACACGCGCGACGCCGCCGTCAGCGCCGCGCGCCGCGTGGAGGCGCAGTGGCGCGCACACGGGCACGGGTACGCCGTCCTGCGCGCGGAGTCATCGGGAGAACTCGCCCGGTTTCGCGAACTGCGCAAGGCGGGGTTAGGCCTCCTGAGCGCGGCCGGCGAACACGGCGAACGTTCACTGGCGTTCGTCGAAGACACCGCGGTCGATCCGGTTCACCTCGCCGAGTACACGCGACGGTTCGCCGAGCTGCTCTCGCGCCACGGTCTTCGCGCCGGCTTCTATGGGCATGCGTCGGCAGGGTGCCTGCACATCCGTCCGTTCATGGACCTCACGCGGCCTGGAGCCGTCGACACCCTGCGCGCGGTCGCCGACGAAGTGTGCGACCTGGTCACGTCGTACGGCGGCATGAACAGCAGTGAACACGGCGATGGTCTGGTCAGGAGCGAGTTCAACCGGCGCATCTTTGGCGACGAGTTGTACGGGGCGATGCGGGAGGTGAAGCGGATCTTCGATCCGGCCGGGCGCTTCAACCCGGGCAAGAAGGTCGACGCCCCCGCGATGACCGAGCACCTGCGCGAGCCGGCGTTGCCGCGGGCACTGCCGCTGGCCACGCAGTTCCCGTTTGATGGCGAGGGCGGGATGCGGGCCGCCGCCAACCGATGCGCGCGCATCGGTGCGTGCCGCAAGTCCGACCAGGCGGGGCGCACCATGTGCCCATCGTTCATGGCGACGCGTGACGAGCGCCATTCGACCCGGGGCCGCGCCAACGCGCTCGTTCACGCGCTCTCCGCGGTCGATCCCGCCGCCGCGCTCGGTGATGCCGGCCTGCACGACGTGCTCGACCTGTGTCTCGCGTGCAAGGCGTGCCGCACGGAGTGCCCGCTGTCGGTCGACATGGCGACCCTCAAGGCCGAGTTCCTCTCACACTACCACAAGACGCACGGCACACCGCTCCGCACGCACCTGTTTGGCCACGTGCGCACGCTCAATCGGCTCGGCGCCGCGACGGCGCCCGTCTCCAACTGGCTCGCGCGCGCAGCGCCCGTTCGCGCGATCACAGAACGCCTCATCGGCATCGACCGTCGACGTTCCCTGCCCGTCTTCGAGCGCGAGACCGTTCCGCGCTGGTTCAGGCAGCGCCGCAAGCCGTCACGCCCGCCCGTGCGCGGCGCCGTGGTGTTTCTCGCCGACTCGTTCACGTCGTACACCGAGCCCGCGATCGGGCGCGCAGCGATCGAGCTGCTCGAACTCGCCGGCTGGGAGGTACAGCTTGCCGACGAGGTGTGTTGCGGGCGTTCGCTGATTTCGAGCGGTCTCCTGTCCGAAGCGCGCGCGGAGCACGAGTACCTGATCGCGACGCTCGGGCCCTCCGCGGCGGCGGGGGTGCCGATCGTGGGCTGTGAGCCGTCGTGCGTCTTCACGATGACCGACGAGCTTCCCCACCTCGCGCACCGTGGCGAGGCAGCCCTCGCGATCGCTCGTCAGGCACGGCTCGTCGACGACTTGCTCCTCGCGGCCATCGACGACGGCACGCTGGTGCTCGACCCTGGGGCGCCGGTGGCGAACCGCACCATCCTCTTTCACGGGCATTGCCACCAGAAGGCCGCCCTGGCCACGGCTGGCAGCATCGGCATCCTGCAGCGGATCCCTGGTGCGACGGTGCAGGTACTCGATGCGGGCTGCTGCGGCATGGCTGGCGCGTTCGGCTTTGAGGCGTCGCACTACGATCTGTCGCTGGCGATCGGCGACATGAGGCTGTTTCCCGCGGTGCGCGCGGCGCCACCGGACGCCCTCGTCGCGGCGACCGGTGTATCGTGCCGCCATCAGATCCTCGACGGCACCTCACGGCGTGCGCTGCATCCGGTGGAGATTCTGCGCGCGGCGGTACGCCCACGGCAGACGGTGGTACCCTAGCGCCTCCCCGTATCCGCGCGGCACGCGCCGCGCCGGACCCTGCCGGACCCGCCGGGCGCCGTCCCTGCACGATACCGAGCGGGAACGCACGCCAAGACGTCACCTGCCGACGCCGGCCATGCCCGCGCGTTGTTGATCCGCACAGCCGGAACCTGGCCAGGGGCCTGACGTTGCGAGCCGCTGGCGCCGCCTAACGCTGGAACGCTCGCGGCGCCGTACCGCAACGCGGCCACGCGCGTGCGCTGCCGTTCGGCAGCGACAGTCTCGCCTGGTCACGCGACGTCCGCTCACGATCCTCTGAGGCCGCGTATGCCAGCATCGCCGCCATCGTCGCATTCTGCCGCAGGTCGTCGAACACGATCTTGTCGTACGTGTCCCGGTTGGTGTGCCAGGTGTACTGGCGATACTCGGCGTACGGCGACTGCAGACGGAACGCCGGCGCACCGCGGCAGAGGAATGACGTGTGGTCGCTGCCGGAGTTGGCCTGCGGACCCGGCACCTGGAGCCTGACGCTGTCGGTCATCTCCCCGGGGAGCTGCGCCACCCACTTCGCGAGGTTGGCGCTGGCCTTGAGGAACCCTTGCCCCTCGAGGGTTTCGACGCGCCACGTGCCGTTGTCCTGGTTGAACACGACCTGAAGCCCGTCGACGACCTCCTTGTGGTCTTCCGCAAACGCGCGCGAGCCGATGGTCCCCTGCTCCTCGCCGCCCCAGTGGCCGGCCAGAATCGTGCGGCGGGGGTTGGGATACGTCTCCTTGAGGATGCGCATCGCCTCGAGCATGGTGAGCGTGCCCGTCCCGTTGTCCGTGGCGCCCGTGGCGCCGTGCCAGCTGTCGAGGTGCGCGGAGAGCAGCACGTATTCGTTAGGTAGCTCCGAGCCCTTGAGTTCGGCCACGACGTTGAACATCGGCACTTCCGCCGCCGTGGCCTGCGACTCCGCCGTGAACCGGACGCGGGGCCCCTGGCGGTTCGACGCCAGCCGATACAGCAGCCCGTAGTCTTCGCAGGAGAGATCGACCGACGGCGCCCGATCGTTGGTCGCGCCGAAGATCTTGTTCACGCCCCAGCCGTTCGACCACAGCAGTGTCCCCACACCGATCACGCCCGCTGAGTCCAGCCGCTGGTAGATGCTGCGCTGGCGCTGATCGGGAGGCACGGTCGCGGAGGCGAGGGCGTTCAGCCGCACGCCGGCGGTCCGTCGCAGGTCCGCACGCTGCGCGTTCAGCTTCTCGATCGTGGAGGCCCGGGCGTACCGCTCGAGTTCCTGGGGCGCGCGGCACATTGGTTCCGGCGCCGAGATCAGCACGAACTTGCCGCGGATCGTCTGGAGCCAGGCCGTGGCCGCCGCGGCATCGGCAAGGTCGGGGATCACGACGACATCGCCCTCGACGGCGCGGCCGGACGGTGTGCCCGGACTCCACGCCAGCAGCTCGACCTCGAGGTTCTGCACGCGCGGCGCGATCAGCTGCATGTGTACGGTGCCCTGCTGCCATCCACGCCAGGTGCCATACTGCTCACGGCGCACCGGGATTCCTAACGCCTGGTAGGTGCGCTCGAGCCACCCCACGGCGTTGCTGAAGCCCGGCGAACCCGAGAGGCGCGGGCCGATCGAGTCGATCAACACCTGCGCCAGTCGCTCGGCCTGCGACTGTTCGATCCCCACCTGCCACATGCGGCGGATGGTCGAGTCGTTGGAGCGGAACCCCTGGGACGACGCCGTCACCGGGAGGAGAGCAAGCGCGGCGACGGCCGCGCATCGAAGGAAACGCATCGGAGGATTGATGGAGAAAGAGAAACGGAACTTCGCGCGTGAGCTGCCCGACGTCCATGCACGACAGGCGCGCGTCGGCCGCGCCGTCCCACCAACCGCCACGAGATGCGCGCCCGCGCTCCGGGACGAGGCGGTGCGGCCCGGGAGCGTCAGACTAAACCCCCGTCGACAGATACCGACGCACCGTCGCCACCGTGCGATCGACGTCGGCCATCGTGTTGTACAGGTGTGGCGAGAAGCGCAGTCCGGGGCGATCCTGACCTCCGCGGACGGTGCACACGATGCGCTCCTTCTCCATCAGGGCCGCGCCGAGCTTGCGCGGATCGAGTGCACCCGGCCGCACCACCACGAGGGACGCCGAGCGATCGGGGGACCGATGCGTGTAGAGTGCCACGCCCGGGAGCCCGGACAGGCCTTCCATGAGCGCCTGGGCCAACTCGCGGATGCGCGCCTCGATGACCGACCGGCCGATCGCCTCGCGGAACCGCAACGCTTCGGCCAGCGCCACCAGCCGGACGTCGTCGCGCTGTCCCATGCCCTCCAGCTTGCGAGACACGCCGACCGCGCCCGCGTACACGCCAACGACGCTCGGCCAGATGCGATCCTGCGCGTCCGGGCGCACGTACAGGACGCCGCACTCCTTGGGTCCACACGGCCACTTGTGTGCCGAACCCGTGAAGAAGTCGGGTTGAATGCGCGACAGATCGATGTCCAGCCCACCAAACGTCTGCGCCGCATCGAGCAGGGTGAGCACACCTCGGGCGCGTGCCATGGCGCAGATCTCGGCGGCCGGGAAGAGATCGCCCGAGTTGCTGGTCAGGTGTGTGAACCCGATGAGTCGCGTGCGAGGGGTGATCGCCTGCCGGAACAGATCCACGTAGTACTCGGCCCCCGGGTGCGGCACCACGTGCGCGAGCGTCTTCACACGGAAGCCGAACCGCCTGGCCTTTTCCGTCCACGCCAACAGGTTGCTCGGGTGATTGTCGGAGAACACGATCACCTCGTCGTCGGGCCCGAGTGGCACGCCGCTCGACACCATGTTGTTGCCTTCGCTGGTGTTGCGCGTGATCACGATCGTCTCCGGCGCCACGCCAAGCATCGTGGCGAGGAGCGTACGCGCCGCTTCCCTGCCCTCCGACATGAGGTGAGCACGAACATCGGGTGACGGCCCCACCTCGTACCGGCGGTTCTGCCGATCGAGCGCCTCGAGCACCGGCAATGGCATCGGGCACAGGTTGGCGGCGTTGAGGAACGCCACGTCGTCGGGCACCAGGTACCGCGATCGGACCTGTTGCCAGAATCGCTCGTCAGGTCGGGCCGGCGTTTTCGGCAGCGGATCGGTGGAGTACGCCGTGGTTTCGAGCCCGTGCGCGTCCCGCGCGAGGAACGCGACCGACGACGAGAGGGTCAACAGTTCGGTGAAACGGCGACGGGAGAGCATCGGCAATGGACCGGTGGAGTGAGCGTCAGCGGGCCGGACGCGTCGGCGGGTTCTCGCCACCGTCGGCGATGAACTGCTTCATGCGTTCCTCGAGGACAGGAAGCGGCACGGAGCCCAGGGCAAGAATCGCGTCGTGAAACTTGCGCTGGTCAAACCGGTCGCCGAGCGCCGCCTCGGCCTCACGGCGGTGCCGGCGAATCTGCAGCTCTCCGAGCTTGTAGGCCAGCGCCTGGCCGGGCCAGGCGATGTAGCGTTCGACTTCCGTCGTGATCTCGTGTTCGGACAGCGCAGCATTCGCCCGAAGGTAGTCCATCGCCCGTTCGCGCGACCAGCCAAACTGGTGGATGCCAGTGTCGATCACCAGGCGGCTGGCCCGCCACATCTCGTACGTCAACCGGCCGAAGTCCTCGTACGGCGTCTCATAGATGTCCATGATGGTGCCGAGCCACTCCGTGTAGAGCCCCCAACCCTCGCCGTACCCCGAGAAGGAGGTCCCTCGACGGAACGCGGGACGCTCCGGCCCTTCCAGCGCGAGCGCGGCCTGGAACGAGTGACCGGGCGTGCACTCGTGCAGCGTCAGCGCGGCCAGCGTGTACAGCGGACGCGACGGCAAATCGTACGTGTTCATGAGGCACGTTTCGAGCCCGCCGCGCCCGCCCGTGTAGATCGGCGCGATGGCGTCCGGGACGGGCCGGATGCCGTGACGATAGCGCGGCAGAAAGCCGATCGTCTCGCGCAACTTCCAGTCTGCCTTCTTGGAGACGTAGGCGGAGTACGACAACAGCTCGCGGGGCGTCTTTGCGTAGAACTGCGGATCGGTTCGGAGGAACGTCATGAACGCGTCCATCGATCCCGTGAAGTTGGCGCGTCGCATCGTCTCGTCCATCTCCGAGCGGATGCGTGCAACTTCGCGCAGGCCGATTTCGTGAATCTCCTGGGGTGTGAGCCTGAGCGTGGTGAACTTGTCGATCATCGCCTGATAGTACGCCGGCCCGTCAGGAAGCCGGACCGCCGCGAGATCGACGCGCGCCCTGGGCAGGTATTCGTTGCGCATGAAGGCGAGCAGCTTTGCGTAGGCAGGCGCCACGACGTCCCTGATCACCGTGAGCGCCTCCGCGCGCATCGCCGACCGGTCTGCATCTGCGATGTTGGCCGGCATATCCCTCATGGGGATCCAGAGCGGATTGGTCGTGTCGCCCACGACGTACGGCTCGATGGTGCGATCGCGGCCCAGCACCGCCACACGCGGCACGGTGAACCCGCGCGCGAGGCCGGCACGCATGTTGGCCACCTGCTCGTCGAAATGCCGCGGAACGTCACGGAGGCGGGCGATGTAGTTGCGGTATGCTTCGCGCGTCCCCAGGCCCTGTCGCGGTGTGAAGTCCGTCCAGAAGAACGTGTCGCTGTTGAACGGCGCCTCGTACGTCCGAAAGCGCACCTCGTTGGCCAGGGCACGAAGCGAGGTGCCGAAGACCTGCGCGTTGACCCGCTCCTCCGGCGAGAGCTGAGCGAGCGGGATGCTGTCGAGCGTCGCGAGCACGCGCGTCCAGTAGGCCAGCCGGGACTGCTGCGTCGCCGGATCCACACGGGCGAACGCGGTAGTCTCCTTCAGCTCACGTTCGCGCCAGTTCCACTCCTCCGTGTACAGCGCCTTGAGCCGAGCGTCAGCCGCGCTCTGCGCCGCAGCGGCAGTGGACAGCACGGCCAGCGACAGCGCCGGCAGGAACAGTCCAGGCGCGAATGCGCGCCTTCCCGTGCATGACATCATGGAACGCTCCCGAATCGCAACAGTTGCGGTTCGAAATACGCCCCGGTCACGCGGGCGGCAACCCCAGGGTCGCGCTACCGTCGCGACACGATCTCGGTCACTTTGCGCGCGAAGTCCGCCTCGAAGTAGCCGCGAGACGTGCAGAGCACGTAACCATCGCCCGTCCCGGCGGGATCCAGCGCACCACCGATGATCGCGATGTTCACTTCGGTCGTGTCGCCGCGCGGGGGAGACAGCCAGGCCGCCGTGGAGATCGTGACGCGGTACATGTCGGCGTAGTTCCCCGAGAACCCGCGCCCGCAGTCGAGGAAGCGTGACAGCGGTGTCTTGCCCATGCGTCGTGACAGCGTCACGCGCCGGTTGGGCAGCCGTCCGACCGCGGGATCGATCGCCTCGACCGGGAGCTGAAAGAAGGCATACGCCGAGTCGATGGCCTTGAGGATCGCCTCGGTGTTGCCGATCACCCGCTTGCGCTCGGCAATGGAGTCGAGCAGGACGACGCCCGGGATGCCGGGAACCTGCACTCTGATGTTCGGTCCCTGTCCCTCAACGGGTGCCGCCAGCGTAAGGCAGGTGCCGGCAATCCACCACACCTGGTTCCGCGTCATCGTCGCTCCTCGTCAGGGTGATCGGTCCGGCGGGCAGTGTGTCGTTGCCGCTGGCGTGCCATCTCGCGCCCCGGATCACGAACATCATTGCGCCGTGAACTCGGCGCGCATCACAGCCATGGACAACTACAAGTGTGTTGCAACGACTGCAGCCGCCATCCGGTGTCACCTGATCTACAGCGCGTGACCTCGCATCGTCAAGGCTGCGGGTCGTCGCCTGAGTCGTTGCGCTCGCCGAATGCGCTCGTGTCCGCCGACGGAGGGGCGCTCCATTCCAGCGGGGGGAGCGCCGCCTCGATCTCTGGGCGCAGCGGCTCGTACTGCGCTGGGAGCCGCAGGTGGTCCCCCAGTTGTTCCGGCGATTCGTCCACCGTGAAGCCGGGCGGGACCGTCGCGATCTCGCACAGCACGCCGCCCGGCTCGCGAAAGTAGACCGACCGGAAGTACTTGCGATCGAGGACCGGCGTTGGCCTGAGCCCGGCCTGCCTGACGACATCGCGCAGCGTGAGCTGCGTGCCGTCGTCGGTGACGGAGAACGCGACGTGGTGGACGGTGCCCGTGCCCTCTGCACCCTTGAGGAATCCCCCGACGTTGCGCACGTCGACGATCGTGCCCGGGCCACCTTCGCCCGTCTCGTATCGCTGCGTGGTCTCGTCACCTGACGCCTCGCGAAAGCCGAGCACGTTCTTCAGCACGTGATCTGTCGGTGCGGTGTGCTCCATCCAGAGCGTTACCCCGTGCAGCCCACGAATCGCGTGGTCGCGGTCGATGCCGGGCGTTTCGTGCCATGTCCGTCGCGCCTCGGCGCGCGCGTGCCCAACGATTTCGAGCATCAGTCCATCGCGATCGCGGAACGAGAGAACCTTTTCCGCGCCGGCACCGAGCCGCCTTGTCGCCGGCCCCGTGAACGGAACGCCAAAGCGGATCAGGCGCTCGATCCAGAACCCGATGGCGCTGGGCAGAACGGAAAAACCGACCGTGGCCACCTGGCCCGTGCCTTGACGGCCGCGCGCGGCCCACGGCATCGGGAAGAACGTGATGAGGCTCCCCGGTGTGCCCTCGACATCGCCGAAGTACAGGTGGTACATCGACGGATCGTCAAAGTTGACCGTTCGCTTCGCGAGGCGAAGGCCGAGCATGCCCGCATGGAACTCAATCGTTCCGCGTGGGTCGGCCGAGACGACGGTGACGTGATGGAGGCCGCGGATGGGAGGCATGGTGGCGTGCAGCATGAAACAGAGGGAATGTGCGTGACGGAGCCGCGCGCGGCGACCCGGTGCGCGCCGACACGGTTGGGCCATGCCGGCGAGGCGCTCGTCGCTTATCCTGTGTGCTGGCCGGTGCGGGCAGCGCTCGCTGCGGGTCCGCACGTGCAGCGCTGTTGGCGGGCCCTGTTGCGCGCCTCGCTCTCCGCGGGCGGGCGTCAGAGGCGCTACCGGGCACCACCGTCGCTCGCGTGCTCCTCAATGCTGGGGGCTCGAGCCCACATGCGTTGTGAACTCCCTCAACCCAAGGAACATGTCCAGATACGTTCGCTCCGCGGTTATCGCGTCCCTGGCCGTCTGTTGTGCGACCCATGGCGCGCTCGCGCAGACGGGTACGTGGAGCGGGCGCGCCGAGGCCAACACCAGTGTGCTCTTTGGTGCGGCGCACGGGCGCCTCATCGCCTTTTCGCTCGCGACCAATCGGGCCGACAGCACCCTCGACGTGCGCAGCGAAGCAACGTTCAGCTATGCCGACGCACGGGCGAACGACGAGGACCGGAGCCGCGTGAGCGCGCGAGCCTCGCGGCTCTCCGTTGCCATGGACTACAACCCCTTCGGTCGCCTGAGTCCATTCGTGTTCGGCAGCCTCGAGTCCAGCCTGCAGCAACGCATTCGCCAGCGTGGGTCAGCGGGCGTGGGCGGCAAGCTCACCTTCGTGAAGCGCGGACCTGACGAGGTGAGTCTGAGCCTGGCGCTCCTCGCCGAGCGTACGCGTGCGCTCGATCCGGCGCCGGGGACCCCGTCGTCATTCTCGCGGACCCGCTGGTCGACCCGCGTGCGTGCCTCGCGACAGCTCACGCCGGCGCTTCATTTTTCGCACACGACGCTGTACCAACCGACGGTTGATGCGCCGTCACGGTATACCGCGTCCACCAGTACTGCATTCGCGGTATCCGTGACGCGGCAGGTGTCGCTGACGGTGACTCTGCGGGACGCCTACGACAGCGAGGCAGTGCGACGTGGGGCGCGGAGCAACCATGACGGACAGTTCTTGTTTGGCGCGCGCACGACGTTCTGAGCGCAGGGTGCGCGCCGGGCGCCACCCAGGCGGTCGCCACAGCCCGTGCCATCCTCAGGCCGTCGGCGACATTGGAGGGCCAAGCGGTGCCAGGGGGATGCGTCATGCGCAGCGTCCATGTGATCGAACTCGACGAGAAGGTGCGTGGGGTACGACGGTTCGCCAAGGCGAATCCCGACTCGTGCGCCGACAAACCGTGCCCGGACGCCCCCCGTTCGTCCCCGCGCCGTCGTCTCAGACTCCCTACGAGGAGCGTCTCGGCGCCCTGGGGCTGCAGCCGCTCCGTAGGCCAACGCGGACGTTACCGCCCGCGAGCATCGTCTCCGGTGACCCTGCGCTCGACGCATGTCTTCCTTGCATGCGAACGGCCAGTTCGCATCGGAAGATCAGGTTCCCAACAACGCCCGAGGGAACCGGGGCAGCCCAACTGGTGAAAACGAACCCACGCAACCGGGGTGTCTCCAAGCCAAAGCCAGGAGTGATACAGTGGCTGCTTGATTCTGACCCCTCGATTCGCTGGCAGGCGATGCAGGATCTGACCGATACACCGACCGAGCAGGTCGCTGCCGAGCGTGCCCGGGTCGCAACCTGCTCGCGTATGAGGGAGCGGGCGGGGGCACGCCGAAGGTGACCGAGGGCCTCCTGCGCGGCCAGGAGTATCTCCTCGAGCGCCGCCTCTTTCGACGGCGGTCGACCGGCGCAGCCATCGAAGATCGTAAGGCTCGCGGCGCCAATTGGACGCGATTCGCGTTCCCGGCCTGGTGGCACTACGACCTGCTGCGGGGACTCGAGTATCTGCGACGCGCCGAGGTCGCACCCGACGGCCGCGTGGCCGAGGCGATCGGCGTGGTCGAATCCAAGCGCGACAGCGACGGTCGGTGGCCGCTCGAGGTTCGGCATCGTGGCCAGATATCGGTCGACATCGCCGAGGTGGAGGGCCGACCGAGTCGGTGGACCACTCTCCGCGCCTTGCGCGTGTTGGACTGGTATTCGGCACGCGACTGACGCGAGCTCCACGTGAGGTGCGTGGGTCCGGCGTTTCGTCGCAAGCGAATCCGGGGGCGCGTCCCGACCAAGCGCGCCTGACGTCCGCAGCACGTCTTCGCCCTCGCCGAGCGATGCTCCCAGCACAAGTAACGCATCCACGCTGCCAGCACGGCATTTGACCGTAAGCCGCGCCCGAAGCAAGCGGCGTCGACCAATTCCCACCGTCCCCAAACGCAAGAGAGCGGCCCTTGGGCCGCTCTCTTGCGAATCGGGACGGCGGGATTTGAACCCGCGACCCCCTGAACCCCATTCAGGTGCGCTACCGGACTGCGCTACGTCCCGTCACAACCGGACGCGAAACGTAACCCCCCGCCATTCCCGAAGGTAGCGCCTTCACTCCCCCAGCCGCCCTCTCAACGGCTCAGCAGCCCCGCGTCCACCACGAACTGCGTCCCGGTCACGTACCGCGCCTCCGACGACGCCAGAAAGAGCACGGCCGCCGCCACGTCCTCCGGCTCCACCCACGGCACCGGCAACAGGTTCCCCGCCGAACGCTCGGCCACCTCGCGCGGCGTCAGGCCCTCCAGGGCCGCGAGGCCGTCGTTCATCGGAGTGTTCACGCCCGTGGGATGCACGGAGTTCACGCGGATGCCGTGCGGCGCCAGCTCGATCGCCCACGACTTGGTGAGCCCCGTGAGCGCCCACTTGGACGCGGCATAGTGGCTCAGTCCGCCCATCCCGCGCAGGCCGGCAATCGACGAATTGTTGATGATCACCCCGCGCTGCTGTGCGATCATCACGGAAATGACGCGCCGGGCGACGAGCCACGCACCCTTGACATTGATGTCCATCATCGCGTCCCACTCGCCTTCACCGAGTTCGTGGGCGAGTCCGTACGCGCAGATGCCGGCGTTGTTGAACAGCACGTCGATGCGCCCGAACGCGGCGACGGTCGCCTGCACCGCCGCGGTCACGGCCGCGTCGTCGCGCACATCGCCCACGAACGTCAACGCCTCGCTCCCGCTTGCCCGCACGGCCGCTTCCAGCGACGACAGGTCGTCCGCCGAGCCTAACGCGTAGCCGGGATAGGCCAGCGGACGCGCGACGTCCAGGGCCACGACGCGGGCGCCCTCGCGTGCGAAGGCGAGCGCCGTCGCTCGCCCCTGTCCATGCGCCGCCCCGGTGATGAACACCACCTGCCCGTCGAATCGCTTCATGATGCCCGCCGACGATAGGGTTCGAGGTAGCCGTCGAGCGGCACGTCGAGTGCGTTGACCATCACGTTCGTGGCCACCATCAACGCGCCGAACGCGGTGAGGGCCACGAGTTCCTCATCCGAGAAGAGCGCACGCACCGGCCCGAACGTTGCCTCGGGCACGAAGAACGGCGAGGCCGACAGGCGCCGACCATACGCCACCACCGCGCGCTCCCGGTCGTCGAGCACGAGCGCATCGGGATCGTCCCCGGCTTCGATCAACAGACGCCGGAAGAACGTGCTGCAGATCAGGCAATCGGTCGACGCGGAGATCGCGTGCGCAAAGATGGTCGTCAGTCGCTCGCCGAGAAACGGCCGCACGGTGTCGCGCAGATCATACCAGGTCATGAGCGCGCGAAAGGCCGGCACGGACTGCAGCATCGTGCGCTTGAGGTTGGTCATCGTGGCCACGCGCTCGTGGTCGGCGGCCGCGGCCCGTTGTGCCGGGGTCGCGGACTCGACGTTGACCTGCGGGACTCGGACGTGTGGTGTCATGGCCGTCATGGTGGGCGACGAGCAAGCGCAGGTTCGTTGTCTGCGCATGCGCGGGAGGTCGCACGCAAACTACCAGCGCCAGACCACCGGACAGAAGCGCAAACGGGTACGCGGCCTGCGCCGCGTACCCGTCCCTGCACCTGGTACACCAGGTCACGCCAGGCGCTGCATCCGCGTGTGCAGGTGTTCGCGGTACGTCCGGCTCAGCTTGAGCTGACGGCCGTCCCGCAGGATCACCACGTAGTCCCCGGCAAACCACGGCTGCAGCTCACGAATGCGGTCGAGGTTCACGATCACTGCCCGATGGATGCGCACGAACATCGAGGGATCCAGCTGCGACTCCACGCGCTGCATGGTCTCCCGGATCAGGTGCGAGACCTTGCCCGTATGGATGCGCACGTAGTTCCCCGAGGCCTCGAACCAATCGACATCGGTGACCTTCACGAAGAACACGCGACCATCGTGCTTCACCATGAGACGATCGACGAAGCGATGCCGCGGCGACGACGCGGCCCCGCCCTGGTGCGCGACGAGCGTGGGGGGAGCGCCGGCCCCCGCCGTCGCCGCGACCCCGCCCTCGCCCAGCACCTGTTCGAGCAGCGCCTTGATGCGACGACCCTGCTCGGCGGACGACACCTGCTCGAGGTGCAGCCGTGCACGCTGAAACGCGGCCTTGAACCGTTCGCCATCGAATGGTTTGAGCAGGTAGTCGATGGCGTGGACATCGAACGCCCGAACGGCGTACTCGTTGTACGCGGTGACGAAAATCGTGGCCGGCATGTGGTCGACGCCGAGGGCGTCGACCACGCCAAACCCGTCCACGTCGGGCATCTGCACGTCGAGCAACACCAGGTCCGGACGGTCGCGCTGGATGGTTTCGATCGCCTCGCGACCGCTCCCGACGTCCGCGACCACCTCGACATCGTCTTCGAGCCGCAGGAGTCGGCGCAGGCGTCGCCGGGCGATGGGCTCGTCATCCACAATCAACACACGAACTGGCATAGGCTGGTGGGGCTGAAGGGTTTGGGATCCTGCGGGACCTGCACCACCCGGAGTGCGCGACGGAGCCGATCGCTCACCCGGCCTGCAACAGCACCTCCGACGGCTCCTCGACCTCATCCGTGGCACGCGCGGCGTCATCGCCGATCATGAGCATCACGCTCGTCGTATCGGGAACGAGGACGGATACCATGCTCCCGGCGTGCTCCACCGCGCGTTCGGCGACGCCGTGCTTGTGCCACCATGCGTGGGACACGCCAGACCGCACGATGCCCTCTGCCACGGCGCGAATCGTGACCTGCGTGTACCCGGACACGCGCGCGACGTCGATGTCCACGAGCAGCGGGGCCTCGGGCGCCAGCCATACGTTCGCCAGCAGTTCGTCGACCATCGCGCAGATCAGGCGGCTTGGCACCGCATCGTCACGGGCGTGCACATCGACGCGCTGTCGCAGGCGCACTCCGGTGCGCACGCCGAGCCCGTGCGCTTCGATGCAAGCGCTCACCAGTTCCAGTTCGCGCGCCATCGAGGTTGTCCCGTGTCTGCCGATGTCCAGCGTGAGCCGCAACGTGTCGGCGAGGCGCGCGATCAGTCGCTCGGCGCGATCGACGTCGTCATGCACCAGCCGCTCCAGGTACTCGAGCGTCGCGAGGACGAACTCGGGTCGCAGCTGCACCCGCAGGGCCTGAAACCGCGACCGCGCGATCGACGCGGTCAGGCGGGCCGTTTCGATCTCGCGCACGCGGAACCAGGCGACAAAGTCCCGCGAGTGGGACCAGGCGAGGAACGCGAGGTAGATGAAGAAGTCTCCGGTGAGCGGATTCAGATTGAGGTATGACAACATGGGCATCGTCGACAACCCGACGACCCGCAGCAGGAGCAGGTGCGCAAAGCCACATCCCAACGCCGCGGCGACATGAATCGGCAGGACGCGAGGCCAGTTGTCGGGCGTAAAGCGAAACCGCTGGGCCAGCCACAGCACGGGAAGCGACATCACGAGCCACGCCGCCGAGCCACCGAGCTGCAGCAACGCCGTCGACCAGAGGCTCATGGGCTCCGTGGTCGGGCGCAGTCGGTCGAACACCATCAATTGGTTGGTCCAGAAGACGGCGAGCAGGAGCCAGATCCCGGCGATGCCGAGCCACACGCGCAACGACAGCGCCGGCGACGGCCACTCGACGCCGTGACTCCCATCTGATGGATCGGGCGCACGCGTCTCACGACTCGGCGCCGCATCGCCAGTTGCAGGTGACTTCGCGCCGTCGGTCACCGCGGTCGAGGCGAACTCGCCCGTCCGCCAAGTCGAGATCTCGTCGATCGACGGCCACTCCGCTAAAGCGGGTTCGGATCCGACCGTCGTGTCCACGCGGAACGGCACCTCGAACTCCACGATCGCGCCGCCGCCCGGTCGCTCGCGCAACTGCAATGCGTGATCGGTCCCGTACAACTGTCGCAGCCGATCAACGACGTTCCGGAGTCCGATCCCGCTGCGTGCCTCACGAGGGGACGCCGAGAGTCCCACGCCATCGTCTTCAACGGTCACGCGCAGGCGCTCCCCGACCCGACGCGCCGTGATCAGGATGCGCCCG
This sequence comes from Gemmatimonadaceae bacterium, assembly GCA_020846935.1. Lineage (NCBI taxonomy): Bacteria > Pseudomonadati > Gemmatimonadota > Gemmatimonadia > Gemmatimonadales > Gemmatimonadaceae > Gemmatimonadaceae bacterium. Next base: position 18,595 of record JADLCY010000006.1, on the reverse strand, counting down.
GGCGCCTGACGCACCGACACGCCGTGGCGAATCGCGTTCTCCACCAACGGCTGCAGGATCAGGTGCGGCACCCGTGCATGGCGCACCTCGTCAGGCAGGTCCACATCGACGGTGAGCCAATTGGAGAAGCGGGTGCGCTGGATGTCGAGGTACGGCTCGAGCGCCGACAGTTCGTCCGCCAGCGTGACCTCGTCCTGGCCGTAGCGTTCGAGCGAGATCGCCAGCAGCGCCCGCAGGCGTTGCAGCATGCGCTCGGCCGCCGCGGGGGCTTCGTGCGCCAGCTCGGCGATCGTGTTGAGCGCGTTGAACAGGAAGTGTGGCTGGAGCTGTGATTCGAGGTACTGCAGCTGTGCGCGCGCGAGCTGCGTTTCGAGGAGGTCGGCGCGCATGGTGCGATCGGCATATCGGCGGCGCAGGTCGAGCGCGCGGCCGATCACGACGAGGGTGATGTAGATGAAGAGCCACACATCGAACCAGTACGTCAGCGCCGACCAGTATGGATCTCTCGGAAAGTCGGAAAAGGCGACGATGGCCTCGCGGCGTACCCACTGCAGGCTCGCCGCGAGGATGAGCGCGGAGGCCGCATGCCCGACGATCGAGAGCGGCCAGCCCACGCGCGACGGGGAGAGCGTGCGCGCGAGGCGAAACACCAGCGGCGTGAACAGCGCCCACGTCCACGCGAGGATCAGCGCGCTGGGCAGGGTCCAGTGGTAGGCCTCCGAGGGCACCGTGTTGGCGGCCGTCCACAGGATGCCATGCACGAGCCCGTACAGCGTCCACGCCGCGAAGGCGTGGAGCCACAGGGAACGTGGCCGCTCGATTGCCACGGCAAGACGGCTTGCCCTCATACGATGCCTGACCGATGGGGAGGCGCCCCGGCGATCGCTCGCCAGCGCCGTTCGGTGGAACTTGTCGGCCTCTGGCGTCGAACCCAAGGAATCCGGGACCAGTCGTGAGAGGGGTGCCGTGAGTCGCGGTGCACCGATCGGTCGGTACCCGCGTTTGGACCACCCCTCTCTCCCAATGGTTGCAGCGCGGATCGGCACTTGACGGAGCCTGCCGGACGGCTCGTCCGCCGCAGCGCTTCGGCCGTCACCGACCGCTGGCGGGATCCTCGGCGCACCCGAGATTGCGACCTCGTCCACCGGACTCAGCGACCATGACTCTCCTCCGTTCGCTCTTCCTTGCGTTCACGTTGTCATGCCTCGGCTCCCCCACGGCGCCGGGGCTCGACATCCCGCTTGGGCCTGGGCGCCGGGTTCTGTTCATCGGCAACAGCCTCACCTACGTGAACGACCTGCCGAGTGTCGTGGTCGCGATCGCCCGCGCGGCCGGAGATACGGTCGAAGCTCGAACGGTCGCGTTCCCGGACTTTGCGCTCGAGGACCACTGGAACGAAGGGACGGCGCGTCGCGCACTGCGGGCCGCCGCGTGGGACTTTGTGGTGATGCAGCAAGGGCCATCGTCCCTCCCGGACAACCAGGCGTTCCTGCGGACGTGGACAGAGCGGTTCGCACCCGAAATCCGCGCGGCGGGGGCGACGCCGGCGCTCTACATGGTGTGGCCATCGCTCGCGCGTCAGGGGGACTGGCCCGGCGTCCGGGCGGCCTACAAGAATGCAGCCACTTCTGTTCAGGGGATCTTTCTCCCGGCCGGGGAGGCCTGGCGGCTCGGCCTTTCGCGCAACGCGTCGCTCGCCGTCTACGGAGCCGACGGGTTTCATCCGTCGCCGACGGGAACCATCCTTGCGGGCCTCGTCATCTACGAGCGCCTGTCCGGCCGAAACATCACCACCATTCCGTTCGCCGACGGCTTTGGCGGCCTGAGTCGCGCCGCGTGGCAGGAACTTCAGCTGCTTGCCCACGAAACCGTCGAAGCCGAAAAGGCCGCTCCGTAAACGCTCGCTGGTGGCGGGCGCCGACTCCGCACCACGAGACGCGTGATTTGCCGAGCTGAATGGTGGCGTGGCCAGCACGTGAGCCCTCTGAGGACCCGAGGTGCTTACCGTGTGAGGGAAAGGTCGACCGAAGAGATTCCCTAGGGTCCAGCGGCCTGGCGCTGTCCGCATCACTGTCGTGGAGCCGTGACCTGCTTCCCTTCCCGCCCCCGTGTAGCTTCCGGCGGTGGCAGCCCCAATTCCCTCCGCCGATCAGCGCCAGGCCATCGAAGCGCCGCTCGGACCCGTGCTGGTGGTCGCCGGGCCCGGAGCGGGCAAGACCTTCTGCCTCATCGAGCGCATCCGCTTCCTGATCAGCCAGCGCGGCTTTGATCCCGAGCGCATCTGCGCCTTCACGTTCACCAACAAAGCCGCCGGAGAGATTGCGCATCGCCTGTCCGGGCTCGGCGAGCGCTCCGGGCTGGTCTGGAGCGGGACGATTCACGCGTTCTGCGCGAAGCTCCTGCGCGATCACGGGGCACAGGTTGGCCTCCGGCGCGGGTTCGGCATTGCCGACGAGGACTATCAGCGCGCCGTGTTCAGTCGCCTCGGTACGCCGTCGCGCTTCCAGAAAGGGCTTCTGTCGCGCATCTCCCAGGCGCGCTTTCAGGGCAAGGCCCTGGGCGACGACGATGCGCGCAAGCTACGCAAGTACGAGCAATACCTCGAACGTCGCAACGTCGTCGACTTTGATACGCTGGTCATCAAGGCCGCCGCCGCCATGGGCCACCCGCAGGTTGGGTCACTCGTCGCCGATCGATTCGACTATGTGCTCGTCGATGAGTTCCAGGATCTGAACCCGGTGCAGTTCGACATCGTGCACGCCCTCGTCAAATCACACGGCAACGTGTTCGGCGTCGGCGACGATGAACAGTCGATCTACTCGTGGGCCGGGGCGGACCCGAAGGTGTTTCTCACCTTCGCCAACACCTTCGGCGTTCATCAGCGGGTCACGCTGCGGGAGAACCGACGCAGCCCGAGTCAGGTCGTCGCGCTGGGGCGGGCGCTCATGAAGCAGAACGCCTCGCTCTTTGACGAGCCACGCGCGGTTGACACGTCGCACACATCGCCGTTCGACGTCGAGGTGCGTCGCTTCAGCAACGACGCCGCCGAGGCCGCCTGGCTGCTCGAGGACATCCAGCGTGATCGCGAGACGCATGCTCTGGGCTGGGGTCAGGTGGCCGTGCTCTATCGCACGAACCCGATGGGGAGCGCGCTCGAAGCCGAGTTCCTGCGCGCCGACGTGCCGTGTCGCATGGCGCAGGGTCGCGCGCTGAGCGACGACCCGGTGGTGGGCTACCTCATCGCGGCGCTCAAGGTGATCGCGCAACCCAACGACGTCGTGCGGGAAGCGGAGTTCATGCGCGTGGTGCTGCCGGGCACCTTGTTCGCCGAGGCGCTCACGCGCGCCGATGCTCGCGACAACGACGTGCTGGCGCAGCTGGAACAGATCGCTCGCGAGCGCCCGAAGGGATCCGAAGATGCCCGCCGCATCCGGCGCGGTCGCGTCGAACTGCAGAACCTCGCGACGCTGGCCCGGCGTCACCATCGGCTGGAACTCCTGGTGCACGAGCTCCTTTCGCAGCGGGTCGGCGAATATCGATCGGTGATCGAGGACCGGCATGATGAGTGGACCGATCCGGCCGCCAACCCGGAAGTCGTGGCGCTCGCCAGCGCGCTCTCCGACGCGATCGCTTGCGGTCGGCCGGTTGCGTTTGCGCCGATGGGTGGCATCGAATACGCGCTGCGCAACATGCTGCGCGCCGCCCAACCGGGGCTCCTGCTCGACCGGCCCCACCCGAGCGGTCCGCTCCTCATCGACCGCGACGCGGTACCATCGCTCGGCGCCGCCCTCGGGCTGTTCAAGGCACTGCAACTCCTGGCGACGCGCGAGTTCACCAACATCTTTGCCGACTTCACCGCGTTTGATATCGAGGCCACGAGCCGCGTGATCGGCGACGCGCGCATCATCGAGCTGGCGGCGGTCCGCGTTCGCAATGGCGCGGTGGTGGATCGCTTCCAGTCGCTGGTGAATCCGGGCACGCCGATCCCGCCGGACTCGACGCGCATTCACCACATCACGGACGCGATGGTGGCGGACGCGCCGAGTTTCGCCGACGTGTGGCCGTCCCTGCGTGACTTCATCGGGCGGGATGTGGTCGTCGCACACAACGGTCACGGCTACGACTTTCCGCTGCTGCGCCGCCACGTGGAAGGCATCGGTGAACCTCTTTCCCTCACGCCCTTCGACAGCCTCCCGCTCGCGCGCGAGCTGCACGCAGGCAGTCGCTCGCTGTCGGAACTCGCTCACGCCTTCGGCATCGACGCCGGCGCCAGCCATCGCGCGCTGGACGACACCGTCGCGCTCGCCCAGGTCTTTCAGCGACTCAACGAGCTCAAGCTCGCAAGAGCGCGCAAGACGGCGCTCACCAACCTGCTCGATCACCTCGCGATCGGGCTCGCGCTCACGCCAGATCGCAGCTCCGAAGGCGTAGCGTTGTTCGACGTCGTGCGCATCTTTGCGTTCGGCAAGTACAGCTCGGCGCTCGAGGCGTACGAGCGCGAGCGCGCCGGCGACGCAGGCTCGCCCGACACGCCGCGACTCATCGACCTGCTCGGCGGGGCTGTGCTCATGGCGAAGGTCCGTGCCGACAAGGACGCAGACTCCCGCTACCCGGAGACGATGGCGCGCCTCCGACGACTCCTCGAAGGCATCGACCCTGCGGCGCCACTCAGCACGCAACTCGAAGGCTTCCTCGAGACGGTCGTGCTGTCCCGATGGGATGGCTCCGAGCCCGACCAGGACCGTGTGAACCTGCTGACGCTGCACGCGACCAAAGGACTCGAGTTCTCCCGTGTTTACCTGGTCGGGGTCGCCGATGATGACCTGCTCCCGGGCGGCAGCGAGCGGCGCTCCGAAGCCGACGTCGACGAGGCGCGACGCCTGCTGTACGTGGGCATGACGCGCACCATCGATCGGCTCGTGCTGACGTGGGCCGAGCAGCGCGGCGACTCGCCGCGCGTCGATCGGCGGTTTCTCGTCGAAATGGGCCTCGCCTAACGCGTTCCCGTCGACAGCACCCGCAGCAGCGGGCGGATCTGCGCGGGATCCCGCACAAAGAGCGAGAGCTGCACCGGGTCGGCGAAGACGGCGGCAAAGTCGTCCGGGGTGAAGGCGCGGGCAAGGCGCGCGGCAAAGGTGTCGCGCAGCTGGCCGACGTAGTGCTCCACATCGTAGTCGCGCGCGTCGGCGTCATCCTCCTCGGGCACGAGCGCGCCGGCGCCCGCGCGGGTGCGGTACACGCGCACGCGTTCGCCGATCCGCCAGGTCGCCCGGCCCGCCGTGATCAGGGCTTCGTACACCAGCTCGCGGCGGCGCTCGCGTGCGCCCTGGTACTGCCCGGGCGTCCTCGTCAGGCGCACCCTCGATGACACCTCGCGCGTCGCGAGCGCCCGGCCGCGCAGCGCGTCGACCGTTTCCAGGTACACGTCGCGCACGCCGGCAACATCCTCGACCAGCAGGCGGGCGAGGGCACGCCGCAGGAACGTCTCACCAAATGGCTCGGCGCGGCTCGATCGGAACGCCACGCCGCGCAGCGTCAGCGTGCCGTCGTAGCCGAGCAGTGCGTAGTTCTTGGGTTCGTGCGAAAGCATGGCGCGGTAGCGCCCCTCGAACTCGAGTTGCACCAGTCGCGGGAAGAGCGCAGCCACTTCGGCAACGACGCGGCGTTCGTCGGCCTCCGTCCACTCAGCCGGCACCGCGAAGTACACGCCGTCGGTGTCGGCCTCCAGCAGGGTGACGCCCCGCGTCGCGAGTTCGCGACACATGAGGTCGAGCGTCTCGCGCCCGCGGCGCGTCACCTCGTTGGCCGCGTCGACGTCCGCAAACCGCGTGAGCCCACCGCCCGCGGCGAGGTACCCGTAGGCCGAGTTCACCACGATCTTCATTGCGGCAGAGGTGGCCTCGTGTGTATGACGCGCCGCGGACCCCGCGGGATGCTGGCGGGCAGCCGCCTTCTCCTGCAGTCGACGCTCGACCAGGCGGTCGACCAGCGTGAGCATTGCGCCGAGGTGATCACGTGCGGGCCCGATGCGCCATGCCCGCATCAACGACGGATAGAGACTCGCGACGTCCGCCTTCACGACGCGCGACGCGACCCCGGTCGCAAACAGGTGGAGCGCTGCGCCCGTGTGCGCGTCGGATCGTCCCTCGCGGTGCGCAGGAAGCGCGGCCCCGGCGCGCAGGTACGCGCGCACGAGCAGCGGGTCGATCACGCCTGTTGCCGCGCCGGCGTCGGCCAGGCGTTCGTAGCGCCTGGGCGCCATGCGGGCGAGGGCAAACGCGGCGCCACCGAGCACCCGGGCCAGCCCCTCCACCTCCTCCACGTCCGCGATGGCGTAGCGCCTGACGAGTGCCGGGTCGCTGCGATAGACCTCGGCGATCCGGTCGCCGCGGATCACCACCCGATCCGGGCCGGCAAGTCCGAAGTGCCTGGCGACGGCCTTGAGGCCGTGGCCGGGCAGGTCGCGCGCCGAGAAGTCGTGGCGCAGGACGGCGTCCATCGTGTCGATCAGTTCGCGTCCGGGCGCGATGAGTCGCGTGCGGCGCCTGGCGTCGTCGCCCGTGGCCCCGCGGCGTGCCGCGCGGGACACGAGGCCCGTGCCGAGCCTGCCTAACGCGAGCCGCACGCCGAGTCGCCGGGCGCGCTGCTCGAGGAATGGCAGGTCGAACCCGTGCAGGTTGTGGTTCTCGATCACGTCCGGGTCGGCCTCGCGCACCGCGGCGACCAGCCGCGCCAGCAGGTCGGCCTCGCCGCGGTCTCCGGGCGCCTGTACCTCCAGGGTCGTGGCCTGTCCCGACGGGTCGCGCACCGCCACCATGAAGATCCGGTGCCGGCGCGCGTCGAGTCCCTCGGTCTCGAGGTCGAGCTGAAGCCGGCGCAGCCGCTCGAACGGCAGGTCGCGAAAGTAGGTGCGCCCCGTGGCAACGAGGTACTGCTCGTCCGGCGGCAGGCTCAGGACACGATCGGCGCCAACGTCGCGCAGCCGGCCCACGCGCTGTCCGACTCGGCGCGACGCGCCCTGCAGCACCTCGTCGCGAAGCACGCGTCCATCGGCGGCGCTCACGAGAAAGCGCAGCTCGCCGGGCCCATCGAGTTCGCGCCATGTCACCGGCGCCTCACCGCCTTCGGGGCCAAGAGTCGATCCGAGGTGGGTGAGATCGTCGAGCCGGTCCAGCAGCAGCCACGGGCGAAAGCGCACGTGCTCCCGATGCAGCGATCCGTCGGCGAGGTCGCGACGCCAGACCCAGGCCCGACCGTCCAGCGTGGCCCACACCGACACGATGCCCGGGGTCTGATCCCAGCCCCAGAGCCACTCGTCCTCGATGGGCAACGCGCGCGCGCCGCTCACTCCCTCGCCGACGCGGGAAGTGCGTCGGTGAAGCCAGCCACCGCCGGTGGCCCCGTGAACGGCGAGTAGTCGTGCTTGAAGAACACGAACGTCTCCCGCCACGGCTCGTCGGCAATGCGACGGGCCCACGTACCTAACGCATTGTCGTCGTAGTCGAACCGGTGGAGCCGTGCGTATCCCCAGTCCGCGGTCGGTATCATCGGGCCCGAGAACTCCTCGCTGTCGCTCACCACGAGCGCGAGGTTGCGGCCGCGCAGCTCTGCGATCACGTCGTCCGAATACCACTCCCCGTTCCGGAACTCGAAGGCAAAGCGACGACCCGCCGGGAGGAGGTCACAGAACCGCTGCAGGCGTGGCAGATCCTTCTTCAGGTTTGGCGGACACTGGAAGAGGATCACGCCCAGCCGGTCGCCCATGACTTCGCAATTGCGCAGCAGGAACTCGAGCGGACTCGCCGCCGACTCCTCCTTGAGTCGCGCGTAGTGCGTGATGCGCTGCGACGCCTTGATGGAGAAGGTGAACCCGGCCGGTACCTGCGATACCCACTCCAGCAGCACCGACTCCCGGGGCAGACGATAGAACGTGTTGTTGATCTCCACCGTCGGGAATCGCGTCCCGTAGTGGCGCAACATGTCATCGTCCCGCAGGTCTTCCGGATAGAACGGGCCCTTCCACTCCTTGAAGGCAAACCCAGACGTGCCGACGAGAACCTTCACGACGCCTTGCGCTCGCCTCCCTCGCCGCCCGTATCCGCGCCGCCCTGCTTCGTAAGGCTCGCCTTGAGCGCTTCCATCAGGTCGATGATCTTGCCGCCGCCGTCCTGCGGCGCCTCGGCGGTGATCTCCTGACCGTCCACCTTGCGGTTGATCGCCTCGAGCACGCGCTCGCGCACCGTGTCCCGGTACTTCTCGGGCTGGAAGTCCTCGTTGGACGTCTGCTCGATGAGCTGCTTGGCCAGCGTGAGCTCCATCGGCTTGATCTCGCCCTCGCCGACCGGCACTTCCGACGTCGAGCGCAGCTCGTCGGCGTAATGGAGCTGCTCCATCACCAGCACGCCGTTGCGCGGCCGGATGAGTATGAGGTGCTGCTGGCCACGCGCCGCGTATTGTCCCAGCGCCGCCTTGCCCGTTTCCTCGAGGGCCTTGGCGAGCAGCCGGTACGCGCGATCGCCGCCCTTGTCCGGACCCACGTAGTACACCTTGTCGAGGTACTCGCGGTCCACGCGGGCCAGCGGCACGAACTCGACGATGTCGATCGTCCCGGTCGCCTTCTCCTCCAGGGCCTTCAGTTCCTCGGGCGTGAACACCACGTACTGGTCCTTCGCGAACTCGTAGCCCTTCACCATCTCCTCACGCGGCACCACCTCGTTGGTCTTCGGGTCGATGTACTGTTGCTTCACTCGCGTGAGCGACTTCTTGGACAGCATGTTGAACGACACGCTCTGCCGCGACTCCGAGGACGAATACACGTTCACCGGAACGGACACGAGGCCGAACGAGATGGTGGCGGTACCGATTGAGCGGGCAGGCATGGTCCGGGCGGTGGGCGATTGGACGGGTGGGGCCGCCGCGCGGTCCCTGGCTCGAGGCAGTGCTTCCAATGTATGGCGTCCCCTCGTCCGGCACCAAAGCCGCTGGGATGATGCGTCGCCCGTGGCCCGACATGGCGTCTCCGGCCCATAGTATTCCCCCATGTCTCCGGACGACGAAACACCGCCACCCGCCGACCACCTCGCCACCTATCGGGCCAAGCGGTCGGCCGACCGCTCACCGGAACCCGTCGGCAGCATTTCGGCGATCCCGGGCCGGCTCTTCGTCGTCCACAAGCACGCCGCGCGTCAGCTGCACTTCGACCTCCGCCTCGAGATGGACGGCGTGTTGCGCTCGTGGGCCGTGCCCCGCGGACCGTCGTATGACCAGGCCGACAAGCGGCTCGCCGTGAAAGTGGAAGACCACCCGCTCGAGTACGCCGACTTCGAGGGTGTGATTCCCGAGGGCAACTACGGCGCAGGCGGCGTCATCGTCTGGGACCGCGGCGAGTGGGTGCCACTCGAGGACTGGCGCGAGGGACTGGAGAAGGGGAAGCTCCTCTTCGAACTCAAGGGCTACAAGCTCAAGGGCAAGTGGACGCTCGTGAAGATCAAGAAGAGCGAGAAGGACTGGCTCTTCATCAAGGAGCGCGACGCGTACCTTCGTTCGCCGGGCGACCAGTTTCCCGAGGAGTCCGTCCTGTCGGGACTCACCGTCGAGGAGGTGAAGACCGGACGCTCCGACGCGAGTGCACTCCGTCGGGAGGTGGAAGGCGCGGCGCGGCCCGGGCCGGTCACGCTCCGCACGGCTGAAGTCATGCTCGCCGAACCGCGTGACGATGCGTTCACGCGCGAGGGCTGGATCTTCGAGCTCAAGATGGACGGCTATCGCATGCTCGCCGCGCGGGACAAGGGCGAGGTGACCCTGATGACGCGCAACGGGAACGACTACACGCGCGTCTTTCCAGAAGTCGCCAGGGCGTTGCGTGCCCTGCCCTTCGAGCAGTTCGTGATGGACGGCGAGATCGTCGCGCTCGACTCCGCGGGACGGCCGAGCTTCTCCCTGTTGCAGAAGCGCGGGAGCCTGACCAGCGAGCCGGACATTCGACGGCTCGCGGTGGAGCTGCCAACGACCTTCTACGTGTTTGACCTCCTCGGGTTCGAACAGATGGACCTGCGCGACCTCACCCTCGTCAGACGCAAGGCGTTCCTGCAGCGCGCGCTCCCGCCGGTCGGCGCCGTACGGTACCTCGAACACATCGAAACGCAGGGCGAAGCCATGCTCGCCCAGGTCGGCACGATGGGCCTCGAGGGCATCGTCGCCAAGCGCGCGGACGCGCCCTACCGCGCCGGGCGCAGCAGCCAGTGGCTCAAGATCAAGGCGCAGAACTCCGGGGATTTCGTGGTCGTCGGGTTCACAGCCCCGCAGGGAAGCCGCACCGGCTTTGGCGCACTGCAACTCGCCGACTACGTGGACGGCGCCCTCGTGTACACCGGTCGCGCGGGCACCGGGTTCACGGACCGGGCGCTGCACGAGATCCACGCCATGCTCACGCCCGACATCCGCGACGCGCCGCCCTGCTTTGGACCCGTGCGTGCACGAGGCGAACCTCCTCTCCCCTCGACGGCGATTCCGGACACCGCCTCCACGACCTGGGTGGAGCCGCGCCACGTCTGCGAGGTGCGATACACCGAGTGGACGCCGGACGGCGTACTGCGCCATCCTGCATTCCTCCGCTTGCGCGACGACAAACGGCCGCACGACTGCGAACGGCAGGACTGGCGCCACGTCGATGGCGGCGCATCGAACGGCGCGGCAGCGACACCGCAGACGACAGCGCCCGACACAACGTCCGATGGTGCGCTCGACCACGATCCGCACCTGCCGCCGCGCGTGGTGTCGCGCGCCGTGAACATCTCCAATCCAAAGAAGGTCTTCTGGCCGGCGGAGAAGTACACCAAGGGCGACCTCATCGAGTACTACCGCGCCATCGCCCCCTGGCTGCTCCCCTACCTGCGCGATCGACCCGTGGTGCTCACCCGATTCCCCGACGGCATCGACGGCAAGTCGTTCTACCAGAAGGATGCACCCGAGTTCGCGCCGGAGTGGATGCGCACGGTGCCCATCTGGAGCAGCGACACCAATCGCTTCATCCAGTACTTCGTCTGTGACGACGTCGATGGCGTCGTGTACCTCGCCAACAGCGGCACGATCCCGCTGCACATCTGGATGAGTCGTGTCGAGTCGCTGGAACGTCCCGACTGGTGCGTGATCGACCTCGACCCCAAGGATGCCCCGTTCTCCGACGTCGTGAAGACGGCGCTGGTCCTGCATCGTCTCTGTGGTGAGCTGGGGCTGCCGGACTACATCAAGACCACCGGCAAGACCGGCCTGCACATCATGATCCCCCTCGGCCTGCAATGCACGTACGAGCAGAGCCGCACCCTCGGCGAGCTGCTGGCGCGGCTCGTCATCCGCGAGCTGGGTGACATCACGACCATCACGCGTCACGTCACACGCCGCGGCGACAAGGTGTACCTCGATTACCTGCAGAACCGCCATGGGCAGCTCATCGTCTCTCCCTTCAGCGTGCGACCCCTCCCCGGCGCAACCGTGTCCATGCCCCTCACCTGGGACGAGGTCAACCAGGATCTCGACCCTCGACGCTACACCATCCGAACGGCGGTCGATCGCATGACCACGCTCGGTGCCGACCCCGTGCGCGCCGTCATCGACCAGAAGGTGGACCTGGCGGCCGTGATGACTCGCCTCGCCACCCTGTTGACTGCCTGACGTGAAGGCTCCCACCGCCAACCCCGGCACGTCGACCGAACGCGGCATCCGCTCCGCCAAAGCCGGGATGCTCGTCAACGCGACCCTCGCCATCGTCAAGCTCGTCGCGGGCATCGTCGGCAACAGCTACGCCCTCGTCGCCGATGCCGTCGAGTCCACCGCCGACATTCTCGGCTCGCTCATCGTCTGGGGTGGCTTGCGCGTGGCCAGTCGCGAACCCGACGACGTCTATCCCTTCGGGTACGGTCGCGCCGAAACGCTCGCTGGCGCGGTCGTCGCGATCATGCTCGTCGGGGCCGCGATCGGCATTGGGATCGAATCCATTCGCGAGATCCGCACCCCACATTCGACGCCGGCGCCGTGGACGCTGCTGGTCCTCGTGCTCGTCGTCATCGCCAAGTGGGCCCTCTCGCGGCGCGTGCAGTCCGTGGCCACCGACATCGGCTCGAGTGCCGTCGCGGCCGATGCCTGGCATCATTTGTCCGATGCGATCACGTCGACCGCCGCGTTCGTGGGGATCGCCATCGCCGTGGGCGGTGGTCCTGGATGGGAGTCGGCCGATGACTGGGCCGCACTCATCGCGTCCGGAGTGATCCTCGCCAATGGCGTCCACCTGCTGCTTCGCTCATCCGGTGAACTGATGGACCGCACGCCAGACGGCGGCGTGGTCGACCGCGTGCGGACCGTTGCCGGCAGCGTCCAGGGCGTTCGCGCCATCGAGAAGCTCGCCCTGCGAAAGAGCGGCCTGCATCTCCGCCTGACGATTCACGTCCAGGCCGACCCCGCGATGTCTCTCCACGACGCACACATTCTCGGCGGCACCGTCAAGTCCGCCATCCGGGCAGCGATCCCGGCCGTGCAGTCGGTCCTGGTGCATATGGAGCCGTTCGAAGAGTAGGCGTCGCTGATGTCTCTCCACGACGCACACATCTTCGGCGGTCCCGTCAAGTCCGCCATCGGGCAGCGATCCCGGCCGTCCAGTCCGTCCTGGTGCACCTGCGGCCCTTCGACGAGGAGGTCTTTCCGGCGTACCGATTCCTCCAACTGGGCGTCCCCGCCGACCCACGCACCACGGGAGTCTTGCATACACCCCCCGGGTATGCTAATATACCCCCATAGGGTATAAAGGAACGGAGGAATCATGAGCAGCGCTGAATGGGCGATCGCGTTCGCCGGTATCGCGGTGATCGCCTGGATCAACTGGTACTTCTTCTTCTCGCACGCACCGGCCGTGGCCACCGTGGGAACGTCCGCCGGCCCGGCGGAGGTGCGCATCGTGGTCGATGGCGGCTACGAGCCGGCCACGGTTCGAGTGAAGGCGGGGCAGTCAGTCCGCCTCGTCTTCGAGCGTCGCGATCGTTCGAGCTGCTCCGAGGAAGTCGTCTTTCCGGACTTTGCGATTCGGAAGTTCCTGCCCACCGGCGAGGACACGAGCGTGCAGGTCACGCCGCCGAAGGCGGGTACCTACGAGTTCATGTGCGGCATGAGCATGCTGCGCGGACGCCTGGTCGCGGAGTAGCGAGCCATGACGATCACCACGCGGGTGCCTGACGAGACGCAACCGAACGCATCGCGCACTCTTCGCATTCCGGTGACCGGGATGACGTGCGCGGCCTGCCAGGCGCGCGTGCAACGCGCGCTCGAGAAACAGCCCGGCGTCGCGATGGCCAACGTGAACTTCATGATGCACGACGCCACGGTCACGTACGACCCGGCGACCGTGTCGCCCGAGCGTCTGGTCGACACGATCCGCGGCACGGGGTACGGCGCCGAGCTGGCCGCGCCGGGACGCACCGCGTTTGATGAGCAGGCCGCCCGCGACGCGGCGCAGGATGAGGAATACCATGACCTGCGACGCAAGGCGCTCGTGGCCGGCATCGTCGGTGCCGTGGCGATGGTCGTCTCCATGCCATTGATGTCAGGCGCGGCTGGTGCACACAGCGCCATATCGGATCCGGTGATGCGGTGGGCGAATGCTGTGCTCGATCCGCTGCTTCGCCGCGCCCTCCCGTTCCTCTACGCCGTTCCTCCGGGCGTGCTTTCGTGGGCGATGCTGGCCGCGACGGCGGCGATCATGTGGTGGGTCGGCCGCGACTTCTACACCCGGGCCTGGTCCGCCTTCCGGCATCGCGCCGCGGACATGAACACGCTCATCGCCGTCGGGACGGGCGCCGCGTTCCTGTATTCGGTGTTCGCGACCGTGGCGCCGCAGTTCTTTCTCTCGCGTGGGCTCGCCCCCGACGTCTACTACGAAGCGGTGATCATCATCATCGCGCTGATCCGCACCGGCAGCGCCTTCGAGGCGCGCGCCAAGCGACAGACGTCCGCCTCGCTGCGAGCACTCGTTGAGCTGCAACCCCGAACGGCGCGCGTCGCTCGCGGCGACCGCGAACTGGATCTTCCGATCGAAGACGTTCGGCAGGGTGACGTCGTGGTCGTGCGGCCGGGTGAACGCATTCCGGTCGACGGTGAGGTAGCGAACGGCGAAAGCGCCGTCGATGAATCGATGCTCACCGGTGAAGCGATGCCGGTGACCAAGCGCGCGGGTGACCGCGTCATCGGCGGCACAATCAACCGCACGGGCGCCTTCCGCTTTCGCGCGACCACGCTCGGCGCCGACAGCGTCCTTTCGCGCATCGTGCAGCTCATGCGCGAGGCCCAGGGGTCGAGAGCGCCGATCCAGCGGCTCGCGGATCGCATCAGCGCGATCTTCGTCCCGGTCGTGCTCTCGATTGCGGTCGCGACCTTCGTGTTGTGGTTCATCGCCGCGGACTCGGCGCCCGGCGTGCGCGCGTTTGCCGCCGCCGTGGCCGTGCTGATCATTGCCTGCCCGTGTGCCATGGGCCTCGCGGTACCCACCGCCGTCATGGTTGCCACGGGGCGCGGGGCAGAACTGGGCGTGCTCATCAAGGGAGGTGAAGCGCTGCAGCGTGCGGGTGACCTGCACACCATCGTGCTCGACAAGACCGGCACCGTCACCGAGGGTCGGCCCGCGGTGACCGACGTCGTGTCCACGGGCTCACTTGCCGAACCGGACCTGCTCCGGCTCGCCGCAGCGCTCGAGTCGGTCAGCGAACACCCGCTCGCCGAGGCGATCGTGCAGCGAGCGCGCGACGCAGGCGTTGAGGTGAGGGCGCCCGAGCACTTCGAGTCCGTGACAGGACGTGGGGCGATGGGGATCGTGGAGGGACGCGGCATCGCCATCGGCAACGAAGCCCTGATGGCCGACCACGCGGTCGACGTGTCTGTGGTGCAGCAGCGCGCGACGGTGCTGGCCGAGCGTGGCCGCACGCCGGTTTATGTGGCGATCGACGGCGCCCTGGCCGGGCTCCTGGCGATCGCCGACCCGATCAAGCCGACGTCGCGCGAAGCGATCGCGCGTTTCCACGCGATGCACCTGGACGTGGTCATGCTCACTGGCGACAACATTCGCACAGCCGAAGCGGTGGCGCGCGAAGCTGGCATCGATCGCGTCGTGGCAGGCGTGCTCCCACAGGGCAAGGTAGACGAGATCCGGCGCCTGCAGGCCAGCGGTCGCGTCGTGGCCATGGTCGGCGACGGGATCAACGATGCACCGG
The DNA here is from genome assembly GCA_020846935.1 of Gemmatimonadaceae bacterium. Taxonomy (NCBI): domain Bacteria; kingdom Pseudomonadati; phylum Gemmatimonadota; class Gemmatimonadia; order Gemmatimonadales; family Gemmatimonadaceae; species Gemmatimonadaceae bacterium. The sequence continues at coordinate 3,347 of JADLCY010000006.1, read as the reverse complement.
CGCTCGCCCAGGCAGACATCGGCATGGCCATCGGCACCGGCACCGACATCGCGGTCGAGGCGGGCGACGTGGTGCTTATGCGCGGGGACCTGCGAAGCGCCGTCGAGGCGGTCGCGCTCTCGCGACAAACGATGCGCACCATGAAGCAGAACCTGTTCTGGGCCTTCATCTACAATGTGGTCGGCATTCCGGTCGCGGCCGGCGTGCTCTACCCGGCGTTTGGCCTGCTGCTGAGCCCGATCCTCGCGAGCGCCGCGATGGCGTTCAGCTCGGTCAGCGTAGTCACCAACAGCCTGAGGCTCCGGCGGGTCAGAATACGAGCCTGACGCCGCCGTTCATGGTGAACCCGGCGAGGTCTGTCCACGCATCCGTGGTCCAGCGCCCCCCGGGGCCTCGCGAGGGCAGCAGCAGGGGGTCGTAGCGGGTCTGCCGCACGTTGGTGAGGTTCTCGAAGTTGATGAACAGGCGCGCGGTGGCGGCCCCCACCGTCACCGCGCGCTCGCCAAGCACGCCGACGATGACATAGGGCCGGCTCATGGCGCGATACGGATTGCGGTGCAAGGCCTGGCGTCCGGTGTGATAGACCTCGAGCCCGACGCGGCTCCGCCCCTCCTGCTCAACCGACGCGACCAACCCCGCGGCATGACGCGGCGTCAGCGGCACTTCCCGGCGCGGGCACCCGCGTGCGTGGCTCACGTCGACATCGCACTCCCGCGAGCGCAGGTAGGTGTACGTCGCGGTCACGCGCAGCGCCGGCGCATCGTCATCGGCGCCGAGCGGGCGCACGAGGCGACCGAGTAACTCGCCGCCCCAGGTGTGCGTCGGGCCGCCGGCATTCACGAGTTGGAATCGATCCACGGCGCCGGCGGGCGCGTCGAGGACCTGGAGCGGACGTCGCACGCGTGAACCAAATGCGGTCGCCTGCAGCTCGATGCGACCGCGCGTCAGCGCGATCGGCCCGCCCACGTCGAACGACGCGCTCACCACACGCTCAGCCACCAGGCCGCTGAGCGGAACGAGCGCGGAAAGTCCGGTCACCTCGGTCTCGTCCGTGAACGGCGTCGGCGCAAAGCTGCCGAGCCCGGCCGAGGCGCGCGTCGACCACCCGGCCAGCATGCCGTCGGCCGGTCGCCGGGCGAGCAGCGACGCCCGCGGGTTCACCGCGGTCCCGTACACGTTATGCGCGTCGACCCTGGCACTCGTGGAGACGACGAGCCAGGACGCCGCGTCCACATCGACCTGCGCAAAGACGGCCGGTATCGTGAACGTGTAGTCGAACATGGGAAGCCGCCGGGAACGATAGGCATCCTGCTGCCACGCCACACCACCAACCCAGGTGGCGGCCCCTCGCGGTACGGCGACCGAGGCCTCCCCGAATGCCGTGCGATGCACGTCGTCCTCGCGCACCGGGCCAAACGTGTGCTCGTGCCGCTGGCGCATCGCCGACCCGCGCAGGGTGACAATCGCGCCGTGCCAGGCGCTCGTCGAGTCGCGCACGAGCCATCGCGCCAGCGCGCCGGCGTCCGCGCGGCGCGTCCGCAGGCCTTCAGCGAACGGACGTCCGTCGGGAGCCACACGTCCGTCGCGCGTGCCGCCATCGCGACCCTCGCCGGTGAAGCCAGCGGTGACAAACGCCGTGCGCCCCGCGCCGTCGTCGAAGTACCCCCGCGGCCGCACCACGACGCGCCGGTAGCCGGGTACGTCGATCCAGGCATCGTCGTCCACGTCCTGCGCGAGCTGCCGATGCATGCCGGCAAGCAATGTGTAGCCGATGCGCTCGGTGAGTGGCGCCGAGACAAAGACCACCCCGTCCGTGCCGCCGCGGGACGTCTGGTTGACGAGCAAGGTCCGGGACGCCTGCTCCTCCGGTCGCCTGGAGATGAGGTTGACCACACCACCCGAGGCTCCCGGCCCGTAGAGCGAAGACGCGGCGCCCTTGATCACCTCGACGCGACCGAGGTCCACCGGAGGCACCTGGAGGAGGCCAAGCCCTCCGGCCTGCCCGCCGTAGAGTGGCAGTCCGTCGGCAAGCAGCAGCGAGTAGCGGCCCAGCAGTCCCTGCATTCTGACGTTGGCGCCGCCCAGAGACGGATTGGTCACCTGCACGCGGAGGCCGGCAGTTTCGTTCAGCATCATCGCAATGTCGCCCGGCGTCATCGAGACCTTCTCGGCGACTTCCTCCTCGTCGATGACCTCGACGCGCAGCGGCAGGTCTTCCACGCGGCGTTCGTTGCGGGTGGCGCTCACGAGGATCGCCTCCATTTCGGCGACCGCAGCCTCGAACGCCACGCGGATGGTTGTGTCTGCTCCGGCCAGGAGCGAGAGCGTGAGGGCGTGGGGTTGGAACCCGATTCGCGAAACCACCAGGTGGTGTGATCCGGCAGGGAGCACCAGCCGCGCCTCTCCTGCACTGTCAGTCTGCGTCGCGAGGCGCCCCGCGCGCACGAGTGCGTCCGCTACGGGTGCGCCCTCGTGCGTCACGCGCACGCGAAGGCGCGCGGTGGAGTCAGGGCGCTGCGCGGGCGCCGATCTCGCGAATACAAGGGACAGCCCAACCAGGAGAAAAGCGTTGACGAGCGGAAGCATGAGGGCAGGCAACACGGGGCGTGCACGCCGGAAATGAGAACGCCCGGTCCAGATGGACCGGGCGCGGGCACGGCGAGAGCGGGCGATGGGACTCGAACCCACGACGTCCAGCTTGGGAAGCTGGCATTCTACCAACTGAATTACGCCCGCAAGGACCGGAAAGGTATCGGGCGGCCGGTGGGGAAGAAAGGCGCGTCGCTGGGCGGAGTGCCAAGACAAAAGGCCCGCCAATGCAATGGCGAGCCTTGCCTTCAGAGCCAGCGGTCAGGATTGAACTGACGACCGCCCGATTACGAATCGGGTGCTCTACCACTGAGCTACGCTGGCAGACCTGCTGAGTGCCCAAGAGCGGACTCGAACCGCTACGCCTTTCGGCACCACCCCCTCAAGATGGCGTGTCTACCAATTTCACCACTTGGGCATGCACCGCGGTGAAGTGTCGGCCACTTCACGTCCTGCTGTATGACCTACGGGGCTGACGGGGCTCGAACCCGCGACCTCCGGTGTGACAGACCGGCACTCTAACCTGCTGAGCTACAGCCCCAATGTGCTTCCAACTCCACGATTCCGCCTGGCGCCAAGGAGCAGCGACCAGATGACCCCAAGGGGAATCGAACCCCTCTCTGCACCGTGAAAGGGTGCCGTCCTAGCCGATAGACGATGGGGCCGGATCCACCTCACCAACCATAGCGGTAACGGGATTCGAACCCGTGTTCCAGCCTTGAGAGGGCTGTGTCCTAGTCCCCTAGACGATACCGCCT